>JBGPGA010000050.1:0-12643 GCA_041483635.1 Thermoplasmata archaeon | reverse complement strand
CGCCACCTGCTGCGCAAGCCAGTTCCCTAGCTGGCTTAGCACGGCGACGACCATCCGGAACGAGTTGATCGCCAGGACGATTGCCGACGTGACAAAGGCCGTGACGACGGACACGAGCCCGTCCCACACCCGCTCCCACCACGGCTTCGGCGGCGGCGGGTCGCAGGACGACGTGCAGAACGTGTACGCCATCGAGATGCCCGTCAGCGGCGGTCGATAGCCGACGAGGTGCACGGCGCCGTCCGGCAGGGAGTACAGGAGCAGGTCGTTCCCGAGGGCGATCGCCCGCCGCACGGCGACGCCCGTCGCGTTCACAATGAGGAGCAGGAGGATTTCCGCGACGTCCAGGGAGGTCACGTTGCCGGTGAGGATCTCCTGGATGTCGTCCGCGTTCATCGTGGCCGACGTGGAGTTCTGGCGGAACGTCAGCTTGTCTAGCGGACTGATCGGGTTCGAGGCGTTCAGGTACGCGTACAGGCGGGTGTCGAAAAACACGGAGCGGGGCACGATGAAGATGTCCGCCTGGGCCGGCCCGCAGTAGCAGTGGAACGCGTTGTCGTACGTCGTCTCGTTTAGGAGGAGGGCCACGAAGCGGGGCTCGCCCGTGTAGCGGCGGGAGAGGATCGTACCCTGCGCGTCCGTGACGTTGTACAGGCCGGAGTAGTCGGCCGGGACGATCAGGTTCGTGTTCACCCGGGTTGGTACCAGCGTCGTGAGAGTGACGCTCAGCGGGTTCGCGTACATCGGCGTCGTGCCCGAGCAGCCCCTCAGGCTGTAGCTCGTCGACTGTCCGGGCAACTGGATGGCGTACGTCAGGCTCACGGTCGGATCGCTCACGCAGTACGGCACGCCGCCGAGATATTCGGTGTGGGAGCCGACGATGATGGGCACCTGGTTGTTGTAGCCTCGGGTGTCGTAGGACCACGCCGCGAGGCTCACGACGACGGTCGTCGCGTCGTCCGGCACGTTCACGGACAGTCGGTGTCCCGGATACGTGTACAGGGTGAATGGGTCCGACGTGAGCCACGCGCCGCTCGCGGAGCCGAGGGCGAGCGTGTACGTGCTGTTCCCGAGGATGGACGCCTCGACGAAGGGGTGGGGCGTGCCCCCGTTGTGCGAATCGGAGCCGGTGACACTGATCGAGTTGATCGAGACTTCGACGAAGAGGTCTCCGAGGGGCGCCCGGTCCCGGTTATCGGGCACGCCGTCCCGATCCGTGTCGGCGCGCGTCGGATCGGTCGTGAAGCCGTTCGGGTCGGCGACGATCGTCGAATAGGACCACGACCAGCCGCCCGACTCGAGGCCATCGGGAATGCCGTCCGAATCCGTGTCCGCCTTCCACGGGTTCGTCACGAATCCGTCGTGCCCGAGGTTCACCTCCTCGGAATCGTTGAGACCGTCACCATCGGTGTCAGCCCGATTCGGCAGCAAGTGGACTGTGAATTGCAGCTGGACATACTCAACTTGCCCCTTCTTCCCGTCGCCCCAGTTGTCCCATGCAATCAGGTACGCGTTCCCCAACGAGGCAGCAAGGGTGGACCGGCTCAGGCCCAGTTGGAAGAGATCGTAGGACGTGAAGTTGTTCGCCTGCCCAGCGTTGCTTCCCGCGAGTTTCAGGTTGAAGGACTGAACCGCCTTCACCCCGGAGCGGAAGTACAGGTTGTCACTGACCTCTCCCATGTCCGCGTGCGTGATTCCCGCCATGGCCAGAGCATTGCCTATCGCCCATGCTGGTGCGCCGAGGGAAATCGTGAGAGGGTCCGTCATCGTTGAGCTCGAATCAGGGATGGGGTAGCGGAGGGGCGTCTTGACCGTGTACGTGTACAGCTCCTGGCCGTCGGCCAAGCCATCGCCGTCCGTGTCCGGATTGTTCGGATTAAGGATGATGCCGCGGACGCCCAGTCCCGCGATCGTTCCCGCGCTGGCCACGTTGCTCGTCACGAGGACCTCGTCGATGGCACCCGACAGGTGATCCTGCCCCTCGGTGTACCCAAGCGTGATCAGACTGGAGGAGGAGGGAAATGGCAGGGTGGCGGCACCGGTTGCCGCAATTCGGATAGCCCTCCGCACAGAATCCCCCCACGCAGGATTGTTGGAGGTACCCGAATCATTCGAGGGGGATTTAGGCCTGCCGGAATCACGCGGGCGGCAGTCCCGGCTCGGTCGGAGTCGATGTAAACCAGGGTGAGGACAAGGGTCCCAGAGCGCCGGCTTCGGTGCCGGCGTAGGTGAGGTGAGTCTTCGCACGGGACTGGCCAAGGTCCGCCCTCCTCATGCGCCGGATTGCACTATCAAAACACTGCTTGAGTTGACCAAACGCATTCTGATCGGAATAGAATCTATTCTTCGTATTCGCTCGGAGAAAAGCCGTCTTCCGACGGGCCGAGACCTGCACCGATAACGATTTTTATGCGAGGACTTCCACCCGCGACTCCCGGTTCGCGGTCATCGTCACACGAAGGCGGCTCGGGAATCGGTCCGCGACTTCGGCGAGGTGCGTGATCAGGATGACCTTGTCGAAGAACTCCCCCATCCGGAAGAGCTTTTGCACGAAGAGCTCCCGCGAGACCTCCGTGTCGAGCGATCCGAGGTCCCCCTCGTCGATGAACAGGGTCTTCATGCGGCCGAAGGTCCGCCCCATCTGGGGCAGGGAGGCCAGCTCCCGCGCGATCGCGAAGCGCAGAGCGGCATTGATCTGCGTCTTCTCGCCGCCGCTGAACTCGCCGACGTCGTGCCAGAGCCCGTCCACGCCTTGCACCTGAATCCGGATTCCATGGCCGCGGCCTTCTTCGTACGTCTCGAGCCGGATCCGGTTGAACCGGCCGTCCGTCAGCTCGGCGAGGTTCTTGGACGCCTCGATCTCCAGCTCGGGCAGGAGCTGGTCGATCGCGTACATGACGACCCCGCGGTTGTGGAAGATCCGGTTCACGAGGATGTCGACGATCTCGCTGCGGACACGGAGCTCGTCCCGCTGGCGCTCCGCCTCCTTCAGCTTCGCCGCGTCGGCCTCCAACCCCTCGACCTGGGTCTGGAGCTGCCTCGCCTGGCCCTCGAGGGTGTGGAAGGTGCGCCGTTCGACCTCGAGCGTGCTTCGTAGCCGCTCGAGATCCCCCTTCGCGACCCCGTAGGCCGTCTCGCGGACCTGCAGATCACGGACCTCCGATTCCAGGGAGAGACGCTCCACCTCGGCCGCCTCGGCTTGACGCACCAGATCGGCGAGGAGGCTCGTGGTGTCTCCGAGCTCCTTGATGCGAGCCGCGAGCTCGTCGGCCGTCCTCCGCTTTGCGGCCTTCTCCTGGATCGTGCGCGTGAGGTCCTCGAGGTGCCGCCGGTCCCTTTCCGAGAAAGGGTTCGCGTCGAGGTCGCGGAGGGCCCCGATCTTGGCGTCGTCCAGGGGCTTGAGCGTCTCATGGCTCTCGTCCGCCTCGCGCTTCAGGTCTGCCCGGAGTTCCTCGACCTGTTTCTCGAGTTCCGTCAGGACGAAGGAGTCCTGGTCGATCGAGCCGACCTTCTCATGGACGTGGGAGAGCGCCTTCTCCGTGCGGGTCCGCTCCTCCCGGAGTTGCCTCACCAGGTCGGCGTGCTCGGCAAGCCACTCCAGCTCGCGTTCGATGCGGGCGATCCGCTCCTCGAGCCGTCCCTCGTCCCGCAGGAGGTTGAACGCGCCGTCCCGGTCGAGCTGGGTGCTCAGTCCCGCGATCTTGCGGTGGACCGCATCCATCTTGTCTTTGATCTGATCGCGTCGGCGCTCGTGGTCCTTCTTCGCCTGATCGAACAGCCGCTCCGCCGACTCCGCCGCGAGGCGGGCGCGTTCGTGATGTTGCTGACGCTCCTTCAGACGGTCCAGGTCCTCTCGGACCGTGTCGAGGTCCCGGGTCTCCTTCTCCAGAAGGGCCAGCTCGTGCCCGAGCTCGGACGCCTGCTTCCCCTGCTGCCGCGTCTCCTCGATCCGCCGCCGGAGTGTGTCGATCTGCCGCCGCCGGTCTTCGAGGGCCGCCGTCCTCCGGACCCAGGCCTCGTGATCCGCCTCCTTCTTCCGGAGGTCCTCCTCGGCGGCACGCAGGCCCCCTTCGAGAGCCGCGAGTTGCAGGCTCTCTGCGGCGAGATCCTTCCGCGCGCCCTCCAGCTGCTCCCGTGCGGGCGGGAGTCTCAGGAGAGCCTCCGACCGTGCGGCGATGTCCGCCTCCCTGGCTCGGAGGTCCGAGGCGAGGGTCCCCTGCTCCTCCTTCGCCCTCTGCTGGGCCTTCTCGAACACCTCGAGCCGGAAGAGCTTCTGGAAGACCGCGAGGCGGTCCGCGCCCCGAGCCGCTCCAAGGTCCTTCATCTCCTCCTGGCGCACGAACGTGGAATTGCGGAAGCCGACGTAGTCGAGCCCGACAACGTCCTGGACGGTCTGCTCTTTCTCCCGGATTGTCCCGGAGACCGTCTCGCCATCGCGGCTGATCTCGAGGTACGAGTCCTTCTTCGTCGTGAAGCCGCGGCGGACCTCCCACCGGCCGTCCCCCTGTCGGAACGTCACCCGGACATAGCCGCCGGGCCGGCACACGTCCGAGGTCTTGACGCTCTGGATGTCCGTGCGGGTCGTGGAGCCGTACAGCGCGAACGTGATCGCATCGAGGATGGACGACTTCCCCGCGCCGGTGCGGCCCGTGATGACCGTGAACTTCTCGGGGAAGCGGATGGGCGGGTCCGTCTTCTCGACGTACCGCATGAACCCCCGCATCTCGATCTCCTCGAGGACGAAGCCTTCTCCGCCGCCTGCGACGGGCTCGAAGGTCGGAGTCGACTCGACGTCGACCTCCTCCGAGCCTCTCACGCGAGTGCCTCCTTGAGAAGACGCTGCGCCTCCGCCTTGATTGCGTCCTTGCGCGGATGTCCGTCGAAGTTCTTGTCGACGTACTCGGCGAGGAGTCGCGCGGGGTCGATCGTGAACTCGTCCGTCGTGATGCGCGCCCGCTCCGTCGAGACGAGGCGCAGCTCGTAGTGAAAAGCGTCCTGCAGGCGGCTCTCGAGCTTCTTCTCGTCCAGGGAGGACCGGAGTTCGTCCGGGAGGTGCACCTCGACGCGGACGAGTTTGCCCGCGACCTCCTGCGGAAGCGCTTCGAGGACGCGACGGGTCACATCGTCCCCCAGGGCCACGGTCACATCGACCTTCTCCATGGGTCGCGCGGGCAACTCCACGAACGACCACGTCCCGTCCGCGCGCAGCGCGACGAACCCCTTCGGGTCCTTCCGTTCGCCCCAGTCGATTCGCTCCGGGGCGCCCGTGTACACGACCTTGTCGAACAGGGCCTGGTGCATGTGGATGTGGCCGAACACGGCGAGGTCCACTGAGGCGGGGAGCATGTCTCGGGTGAACGTGAAATCGTGGGGGACCACCTCGGGCGGCGTCGTGCTCGCATACCGAGCACCCTGGAACTCGAAGTGGCCGAAGAGAATCCGGAGATCGGCTCCCTTGAGCTCCTCCGCGCGATGTTCGATCCAGCCCTTCCAGGTGCGTCGCGCGGCCTCGTAGGCCTCCTCGCGGGGAATCTCCTTCCCGATCTTCTCGCGGATCTGGTCAACGATCTCCTCCGGATGCAGATAGGGGAGCAGGAGGAAGCCGATCGTGCGGCCATCCACGGTGCGGGTCTCCACCTTCGGCTCTCGGAAGATCCGGACGTGAGCATATCCGCGGAAGTCGTCGAGGGACGTGGACCGTGCGGCCCGCCGGGGCTGGTCGTGGTTCCCCGCGAGGATCCAGACCTCGATCCCGGCCTTCCCGAGCGGCTCGATCACGTCGCGTCGCACGAGCTCGCGGAAGATCGGGGCCACGTGCGTGCGGTCGAACAAGTCGCCGAGGATGCAAAACAGGCTGGCCTCGTGGTCGATCGCCCACCGCGCCGCCTTTGCGAAGTTGCCGTGGAGGTCGAGTGCCCGCTCCGAGATTCCCGTGTCCGGGTCGATGCGGAAGTCGAAGGAGAGACCTTCGTGGACGTCACCTACGCAGACGATCTCATGCATCCTGGTGTACGGAACGTCGACACGCTACATATAAGGTGGTGGCGAAGGTCCGTGAAAGTGGAAATCCCCCCATCCCGGGATTCAGCGAGCTATCAGGAGGCCGGCGCTGCCGAACGTGCAAGGGCACCTCGGGCGATTCCGATGAGGGCGAGGAGGATTCCAACGCCGGAGGCGACGCCCCCAACCTCGACGAGCGCGGTCATCACGTTGATGATTAACAAGAATGCTGTCGGACCCGGGGGAGAGTAGAGCGACGGGGCGAGCCACAGCAGAGTGAGCTGTACCGATGCGCGGACCAGGGCGCCGATGAGCACTAAGGATGCCCCCACGCGGCACCACGGCGAGGATCCCGCCAGCAATCGGGCGATACCCATCAAGATCAGGAAGAGGCCGAGTCCCGTCACCAAAGCCTGGGCGGCGGCGAGAGCGTTACTGACCTGCACCCGCGCCACCAATTCGTCGAGCGAACCGATGTTTGAGACGCCGTTGCGGCTCCAGGCCCATGAGAGGCCCGATACGGACACCCCCGCGAGCGCCAGAACGATTCCCGCGAGAATGCCGCGAGGCAGTGGCGCGCGGAAGGCGAGGGCCACGGGCGCAGGGGAGACTGTGCTTAACGGTGGCGGCGGTTGCTCCAAGCATCCCTCGCATCCGGATGTTCCCCAAGAACTTGAGGCTATGGACTCTTGGAGCTTTCGGGTGAAGTTGAAACCCTGCTACGGAATCCCGGAGCGATGCTCACCCTTGTCCTCGCGGACGCGGAACTCGAGATGGTGCCACCGCCGCTCCAAGGCCATCCCGCCGTCCGCACCTCCGCGAAGAAGCGCGGCCGCAGCCCCGCAGCGATCCTCCTCGACAGCAGCCTGCACCATCCGGCCCTCAGGAAGTTCCCCGAGGGCGAGCGCCGCGGACGGCCCGATATCGCGCATCTCTTCGTCCTCCTCTGCCTCGACTCCGTGTTGAATACGCAGGGCCAGCTCCGGACGATCATCCACACCCGCAACGATGAGATAATCCACATCGATTCCGCAACCCGCATCCCGAAGAACTACCCGCGGTTCGTCGGCCTGATGGAAGATCTGTTCCAAAAGGGCGCGGTCCCAGAGGGGAAGCCGCTCCTCACCCTCGAGCGCAATGTGCCGCTCGAGAAGCTCCTGGCGCAGCTCCCGGAACCCCGGTGGGTGTTCTCGGAACATGGGCAGCGGGTCGATCTCTGGATGGAACTCGCAGCTCTCGAAGGGGACCTGACCGCCGTGGTCGGCGGCTTCCCGCATGGAGACTTCCGGAGTCCTGTGGCGAGGCTGTGCGACCGCGTCGTCTCGATCCACGAGGAGCCCTTGCGCGCCTGGACCGTCACGAGCGAGATCCTGGTCGCGTATCGCCAGCGGGCCGGGGCCAAACCGCCCGGATCAGGGTAGCCGCGGTCCTCGCTTGGCTGGAAACGGCGCATCCTCCTTGACCGGCGCGCCTTCTGCATATCGCGACGCCCGCAGGGCTTTGAGATCCTCGGGTCGGTGGCCGCTCCCGATGGATTCGGCCAGGAGCCGGCCGACTTCGGGCGACAGTTTGAACCCGTGGCCGCTGAAGCCCACCGCGACGAAGAGGCCCGGGGGTCCGACCGCGCCCAGGATCGGGTACGAGTCCGGCGTCACGTCGTACGCGCCCGCCCATCCGCCACGCGGCTGAGAGCGGGCCATCGCAGGGAATCGCTTCGCGAGTCGCGCGCGGATGTCGCGCACCGTGGCCCCCGGCACGGAGTCGTCCTTCAGCACGTGGTCCCGCACCGCCCTGCGCGGGTCCGTGTCCAGGTAGCCCGCGAGGACGTCCTTCTCGCCTTCGGGGCGGGAGTACGTGTTGTGGTAGAAGTCGAAATGGATCTTCGGCGGGCGTTCGAATCCAACGGGGCGCCGGAGGACCACGACCTGGCCTCGGACGAACCGAACGGGGAGGCGCACGCCCATCTCGGCGGCCAAGGATGGTGTCCAGTTCCCGGCGGCGAGCAGGACACGCTCGGCGGGGATCGTCCCTCCGCGGATGCGCACGCCGGCGACCCGTCCCTTCCGGACGACCACGGAGTGCATCGCAACGTCCTCGAGGATCGTCGCGCCTCCGCGCTCCGCGGCGGTGGCGAATCCGGAGGCCGTCGCAATCGGATCGGCGTACCCCGCCTCGGGGTCGTGGACAACCGCGACGTAGTCCGAGGCATCGAGGTGAGGCTCCACGGTCCGGGTCTCATCGGCGGTGAGGCGTTCGACGCGCACTCCCTCGGACTTCAGGAGTTCGAACAGCCGGTCGAAGGCAGGCTCGTCCCGCGCCCGTGTCCCGGAGAGGAATCCGGTGGTCCGAAAGTCGCAGGCCGCACCCGTCTCCTCCTCGAACCGTTGGAAGAACGCGAGACTACGGCGAGCCAGGCGAATCCCGATTCGGCTCTCGTAGTGCTGCCGGATGATCGCCCCGCTGTGACCCGTCGCACCGGAGGCCACGTGTCCCTTCTCCAGGAGCACGACGTTCTCCCCGCGGCGGGCAAGGTGGAACGCGGCGCTCGCTCCCACGCAACCCCCGCCAACCACGACGACGTCGGCGCGCGAGGGCGGTGAGGCGGAGGCCATCGAGGGAGGCAACCTCCGACGGCTTATCGAGCTTTTGTCGCACCTCGCAACGCTTTATCTGGCCGGCTCCCGATTCGCGCCGCGTGCCCGACACCTGGCGCCTGGGGACCGGCGAGGAGCGGATCCGGGCCGCGGTCGTCGGGTGCGGCGGGGGCGGGTGCAACACCCTGCGGCACGTCGCGCCTTCCGCCGGCATCGAACGCATCGCGATGAACGACGCGCCCCATCCGTCCATGGCGGGCATCGGCCGCCGCGTCGTCGTGCCGACCGAGCCGCTGCAGGCGATCGCCTCCCTCGAGGAGAAGGCCATTCCCACCCTTGCGACGAACGAGGAGAAGGACCTCTCGAACGCCCTCGCGGACCGCGACTTCGTCGTCGCGATGGGGGGCCTCGGAGGGCAGTTCGGCGGCTGGGGCCTCAGCGTCGTGGGCCGGGTCGCGCGGATCCTCGGCGACACGTGCCTCGCCTTCGCCACGGTCCCCTTCGCCGCGGAAGGCATGCTCCGCCGCCAGCTCGCGGAGGCCCAGCTCGCCATCCTTCGCAGCCGCGCGGACGGAGTCGTCGCCTTCGCGAACGACGCGCTCCTGCGGTCGTATCCGACCCTCCCGCTCGCGAAGGCCTTCGGGGCCATGGGAGCGATCATGGCCCGGCCCGCGACCGCGTTGCCGACCGTCCTGTCGCGGTCCGACCTCGTGCCGCTGAAGCGGTTCCTCGGACGCTCGAAGGACTGGCGGTTCGGGATGGGCGCGGGCCAGGAGAAGCACCGATGCTTCGTGGCGGTCGAAGAGGCCTACGCGAGTCCGTGGTTCACGGGCCGCAGGGAGGACATCCGCCAGGCCGTCGTCCTCATCGCCCAGCCACCGGGGGGCTCGTTCGAGGACGAGCTCCTCCGGGAGGTCCGCCTCCGATCGCCCGGGGCCGACCTCGCATGGGCCACGCTCCCGGAACCACTCGCCGAGGATCGCGTCCAGGTGCAGATCCTCGCCGGCCTCGATGCGCTCGCAGGCGCTCCAGGATGAGGCGCCCGAAGCGTCGTTTTCTGTGCCTCAAGGGCCAAAGGGTTCAAATAGGTCCGACCTCTACGGGCGTGCTACAAACTCGCACGGTGTACGTCCCATGTCCTCCATCGGGAAGGAAATCCGGCTGCGGCGCCTCTTCGCCGACGGCAAGGCGCTCATCATCGCGATGGACCATGGGGTGTCGAACGGCCCGCTCGCGGGCCTCGAGGACATCCGCAAGGCCGTCGCCCAAGTCGCGAAGGGCGGGGCAACGGCGGTCGTCCTCCACAAGGGCGTCGTGCGCTTCGCGCAGGAGTACTTCGACGAACGCCTCTCCCTCATCCTCCATCTCAACGTCTCGACGAGCCTCAGCACGCACACGAACCGGAAGGTGATCGTCACGCAGGTCGACGAGGCGATCTCGTACGGTGCGGACGCGGTCTCGATCCACATCAACCTCGGCGGCGAGGACGACCATCACATGATCGAGGACCTCGGAGCGGTCTCGACCGCCTGCGACCGCTTCGGCATGCCCCTCCTCGCGATGATGTACCCGCGCGGGGAGAATGTGAAGAACCCGTACGATGTGGACGCGGTCAAGCATGTGGCCCGAGTCGGCGCCGAGCTCGGAGCGGACGTCGTCAAGACGCTCTACACGGGCTCCCCCGAGACGTTCAAGGAAGTCGTCCGGGGCTGTCCCGTGCCCGTCGTCGTGGCGGGCGGCCCGAAGCTCGACTCGGAGCAGGCGGCGCTCGAGATGGTCGCCGGCTCCCTGGCCGGCGGCGCTGCGGGGGTCTCGATGGGCCGGAACGTGTTCCAGGCGAAGGATCCGATCGGCATGACGCGGGCGATCGCCCGAATCCTTTTCGATGGGGCCTCGGTGGAGGACGCCTATCGCGGGTGAAGCCCCCATGGACCGCCTGGTGTGGGTGGGGGCCTTCCCCTCCGAGGATAGTGCGGACGTTCGGTCCATCGTGACGGCCTCGCTCGAGGCCGGGTTCGACCAGATCGTGCTCGACCGCGCGGACGACGGGTTGCAGCGGCTCGGGCGCTTCTCTCCGATCCTCCTGCGAGGGGACCGCTTCGAGTTCGACGGCCAGGAGATCGGGCGCCTCGCGCCGATCCGCCAGGCGGCCGACGAGCTTGCCGTGCGCGCGCTGCGCGGTTCTGCGAAGCACGTCGTCGTGCGGACGGAGGACTGGACGATCATCCCGCTCGAGAACCTCATCGCGGCCTTCCAGGGGAGCGGCACCCGGCTCCTCGTCCAGGTCCGTGATGCGGCCCAGGCCAAGCTTTTCTTCGAGACGATGGAAGTCGGCGTCGACGGGATTCTGCTCGTGCCGCGCGACCCGAAGGAGGTTCGAGCCGTGCGGGAGCTCCTCGAATCCCGCCAGGATTCCGTGCCCCTCGTGCCCGGGACGGTCACCGCGGTCCGGGCCCTCGGCCTGGGCGACCGCGTCTGCGTCGACACCTGCTCCCTCCTCAGGGACGGCGAGGGGATCCTCGTCGGCAACGCCTCCTCGGGGCTCTTCCTCCTCCACGCCGAGACCCTCGAATCCGGATACGTCGCCCCCCGGCCCTTCCGCGTGAACGCAGGCGCCGTCCACGCATACGTCCTCCTGCCCGACGGGAAGACGAGGTACCTGAGCGAGCTCCGCGCCGGGGACGAGGTCCTCGCGGTCGCTGCGGACGGCCGCACGCGCGGGGTCGTCGTCGGCCGGGTGAAGATCGAGCGGCGCCCCCTCCTCCTCGTCGAGGCCGAGGTGGACGGCCAGACGGTCAGCACGATCGTGCAGAACGCGGAGACGATCCGGTTCGTCACCCCGGAGGGAGGAGCGGTTTCCGTGAGCACACTCCGCGCGGGGGATCGGGTGCTCCTCCACCGGGAGGATGGGGGCCGCCACTTCGGGATGCGGATCCGCGAGACGATTACGGAGCGGTGAGACGGTGCATGTCGCAGCGGTGATCGCGGCCGGGACCTCGGGCGAGGCGGAGCAGCAGGCCCGGGCCTCCCTGCGGAGAGGCGCGGACCTCGTCGAGTTCCGGATTGACGCCCTGCGTCATCCGACGTCCGGGGATCTGAGAAAGCTCGCGTCGGCCCTGGGCCCGCGCGCGATCGCGACCGTGCGCTCTTCCGCCCAGGGAGGCTTCCGGGGCCTCGACCGCGGTGCGCGCCATGCCCTCCTCCGGGACGCCTGCCATCTTCCTTTCCGCTACGTGGACGTGGAGCTGACCACGGATGCGGAGCACCTCGGCGAATACGCGAAGCTCGCGAAGAGCCGGGCGAAGGATCTCATCGTGTCCCATCACTTCGACGGGCCGACCGAGACGGAGCGGGTCGCGGAGATCCTCGATGCGTGTCTCGCGGCGGGCCGCGTCGGCAAGGTCGCGGCGCCCGTGGCCTCCGTCGACGAGGCCATCGCGCTCGTGGACCTGGCCCGCCAGCGGTCCAAGGCGCGGTTCGTCCTCATCGGGATGGGCGAGGCCGGCGGGCTCACCCGGGCCCTCGCCGCGGACACGGGTCAGGAGCTCCAGTACGCCTCCGGCACCCGAGCGACGACACCGGGTCAGTTGAGCTTGGAGGCCGCCCTCCGCGTTCGGTCGAAGGACGCGTTCCTCCTCGGCCTCCTCGGGCATCCCCTGGGCCATTCCATCTCCCCCGTGATCCACGATGCAGCCCTCCGTGCCGCGGGGCTCCACGGCCTCTACCTGCCGTTCGACTTGGGCAGCGCGTCCCTCGAGTCGTTCCTCCAGGCCGCCGAGGGGCTCCGCCTTCGCGGACTCAACGTCACGATTCCGTACAAGGAGACGGTCGCGGACCTCATGGACGAGCTGGACGGCGACGCGGAGGTCCTCGAGGCGGTGAACACGGTCGTCCTCCACGAAGGCTGGGCGAAGGGCCACAACACGGACGTCTTCGGCTTCCGGATGTCCCTCCGGTCCCTCGGCCTCCGCCTCGGCGACCGGCGCGTGCTCGTCGTGGGGGCGGGTGGCGCGGCGAGGGCGGTCGTCCACGTCCTGCTCCGGGAGGGG
>JBGPGA010000049.1:0-12645 GCA_041483635.1 Thermoplasmata archaeon | reverse complement strand
CCCGCGTTGAGCGACGCGGACCGGGCCGTCGTCGACAAGCTCGCGACGCGCCTCGTGAACCGCTTCCTCCACGGACCCACGGAACGGTTGCGGTCCCTCCCGGAAGGGACGCGATCCGAGATCGTTCGGGAACTCCTGCGCGGCCTCGGGGGCGAGACGGGATGAGGGAGCGCCTGCGGGTCGGCACCCGAGGGAGTCCCCTGGCCCTCGCCCAGACCGAGGAAGCCGTCGCCCGCCTCCGCATTGCGCATCCGCACCGGGCCTTCGAGACCGTTGAGATCCGCACGCATGGGGACGAGGGGTACCGCGAGGACCTCGGCACCTCGCTCGACGGCAAGCGCGCGTTCACGAAGCGCATCGAGGACGCGCTCCTCGAAGGCACGATCGACTTTGCGGTCCACAGCCTCAAAGACGTGCCGACGGAGCTCGTCTCGGGCCTCGAGATCGCCGCCGTCCCGGCGCGCGCGGATCCCCGGGACGTCCTGGTCGCAAACGACGGACTCTCCCTGAGCCGCATGCCTGACGGCACCCGGGTCGGGACGAGCAGCCTCCGGCGCCGCGCGCAACTCGTCGCGCAGTGGCCAGGGTTGCAGCTCGTCGAGCTCCACGGCAACGTGGGCACACGGCTGCGCCGCCTCGACGCGAAGGAGTTCGACGCGGTCGTCGTGGCGGCAGCCGGGCTCAGCCGGCTGGGGCTCGGAGGCCGCGAACCGCAACCAATCGAACCCGAGGTCCTGACCCCGGCGCCCGGACAGGGAGCCTTGGCCCTCGAGAGTCGGTCGGCGGACACTGAGATGCACTCCATCTTGCAAGTAATCGAGGATCCCGTCGCGCGACGCGCCACGGACGCGGAGCGTGCCGTGAGCGCCCGCCTGGGTGGGGGGTGCAACGTGCCTTTCGGTGCCCTGGCCACAATCGCGGGCGGGTCCCTCCGCCTGCACGCCGTCGTTGCGTCCCCGGATGGGCAACGGATCGTCCGGGCCATCGGGCAGGCTCCCGTCGACGCATGGAGGACGACGGTGGACTCGGTCACATCTCGGCTCCTCCACGGCGGAGCGGACGAGATCCTGCGGGAGGCGAGATGACGGACGACGACGAGGCCTCCGACGAACAGCCCCTCGCGGGCTGCACGATTCTCGTGGCGGCTTCCGAGGACCGAGTGCCGAAGCTTCAGGATGCGCTCCAGGCGAAGGGCGCCGAGGTCGTGCCCTTCCCCACGGTCCGAATCGTGCCCCCGGCCGACTACCACCCGCTGGACGAGGCGCTGGAACAGTGGTCCTCGTTCGATTGGATCGTTTTCACGAGCGCGCACGGGGTCGACGCGGTCGTAGACCGCGCCCGAACCCTCCACGTCAACTTGCGGAACACTCGGGGACGAATCGCGGCGGTCGGCCCCGTGACGAGAGCCGCCCTCCAGCGGAACGGTCTGCCGGCGGATGCCATGCCGACCCAGTACATCACGGATGCGATCGCAGGGGTCATGGGCGACGTACGCGGCAAACGAGTCCTCCTGCCACGGTCCCGGATTTCCCGCCAGTCCCTGCCCGATGCCCTGCGGGCCCGGGGAGCCGATGTCCTCCAAGTCGACGCCTACGACGCGGTGCCCGCGACGGCGAACTCGCGAGACCTCTCGAAGTCCGCGTTCGACTACGTCGTGTTCATGAGTGCCTCCTCGGCCGAGAACCTCGCGTCCCTCATGACGGAGGGAGACTTCGCGCAGCTTCTGGCGCAGACCCCTGCGGCGGCGATCGGCCCGGTCACGGCCGAGGCCGCTCGCGTCGTAGGATTCCGCGTCGCGGTGGTGGCCCAGGACCACACGATTGAGGGACTCGTCCGGAGCATCGTGGAGTTGAACGCGAATGGGTGAGCTCTCCCTCCCGAAGCCGAAGCAACGCCTTCGGCGGCTCCGCCAGAATCCCGCAATCCGGTCGCTCGTCCGCGAGACGACCGTGGACCTGGCTCACCTCGTCCAGCCCCTCTTCGTCCGCGAGGACGATTCGATCCCCGCGGACATTCCGTCCCTCCCCGGCATCCGCCGTCACACGGTCTCGGAGGCCGCACGCGAGACGAAGGAGCTCGTCGCCCTCGGAGTCCCAGCGGTCATCCTCTTCGGCCTGCCGAGACTGAAGGACCCGCTCGCGCAGGGCGCCTACGCCGAGGACGGCGTGGTCCAGGAGGCCACCCGGGCCGTGAAGCGCGCCGCTCCGGACCTGACCGTCCTCACGGACGTCTGCCTCTGCGAGTACACGGACCACGGTCACTGCGGGGTCGTCCGCGGGGGCCGGATCGACAACGACGCCTCCCTGGAACTCCTGGCGCGCACGGCTGTGAGCCAGGCAGCCGCGGGCGCGGACATCGTCGCCCCGAGCGCGATGATGGACGGACAGGTCGCCGCGATCCGGACGGCCCTCGACCGGTCGGGCTTCGAGGACACGATCATCCTCGCGTATGCCGCGAAGCACGCCTCCGCCTTCTACGGACCCTTCCGCGAGGCCGCAGGCTCGGCCCCCTTGTTCGGGGACCGGCGAAGCTATCAGAAGGACCCCGCGAACCTGCGGGAGTCCCTGCGCGAGATCGCCCTGGACCTGGAGGAGGGCGCGGACATCGTGATGGTCAAGCCGGCCCTGCCGTACCTCGACGTGATCCATGCCGCGCGACAACGGTTCGATGCCCCCCTGGCCGCCTACGCGGTCAGCGGCGAATACGCCCTGATCAAGGCCGCGGCGGAACGGGGCTGGATTGACGAGCGGGCGGTCGTCGAGGAAACCCTCACGGCGATCCGGAGGGCGGGAGCCGACCTCATCCTCACCTACCACGCGAAGGACGTGGCCCGATGGCGGGCGGACGGCCATGGTTGACGGCGAACCGGAGCGACCCGCTCACGGGGGCGCGGACGAACCGCGGGAGTTCGTGAAGTACACGTTCTACAAGGTCCGCCCGGAGTGGCGGCTGTTGCCCCCGGAACTCAAGAAGAAACAGAAGGCCGAATTCGCCGCCCTCGTGCATGATCTCGAGGACGAAGTCGTCCTCCGCACGTACACCCTCGTCGGCATCCGCGCGGACGCGGACCTCCTGTTCTGGACTATCGACCCGCACCTCGAAGCCTTCCGCGATCTGGCCCGGCGGATCGCCTCGACGGGGCTCGGGCACTACCTGGAGACCTCGTACTCGTATCTGGCCGCCACCCGTCCCTCGGAATACTTTGGCGGAGCCACCGCCGGGTCCGAGGAGCGCGCGGCGACGAAGGCCCTGCTCAAGGGATCGCGGTACCTCTTCGTCTACCCGTTCTGGAAGAAGCGGGAGTGGTACTCGATCCCCTTCGAGAAGCGCCAGGAGATCATGAAGGACCACTTCCGTCTCGGCCACAAGTTCCCGAGCGTCAAGATCCACACCGCGTACTCCTTCGGCCTCGACGACCAGGAGTTCATGCTCTCCTTCGAGACGGACGAGCCGCTCGACTTCCTGGACCTCATCATGGCCCTGCGGCCCAGCGAGGCGAGCAAGTACACAGAGTGGGAGACGCCGATCTTCACGTGCCTCCTCTCGACGCCGGAGCAGATGCTGGACGCGCTGGGGATCTGAGATGGACCGGGCCATCCCACGGGCGCCCCGGTCCGAGAAGCTCTTCGCCCGCGCACAGAGGAGCTTGGTCGGCGGCGTGAACAGCCCCGTCCGGGCCTTCGTGGCGGTCGGCGGGACGCCCCGATTCATCGTGCGGGGACGCGGAGCCCGCCTCGTTGACGCGGACGGAGCGACCTATCTCGACTACTGCAATTCCTGGGGCGCGCTCCTCCTCGGGCACGCCCATCCCGCGATCGTGCGGGCCGTACGGGAGTCCGCGGGCCGCGGCACGAGCTTCGGGGCCGCGACGGAGGCGGAGATCCTCCTTGCGGAGCACGTGAAGGCCCTCGTCCCCTCCATGGAGCTCCTTCGCTTCGTGAACTCGGGCACGGAGGCCACGATGTCCGCCGTGCGGGCCGCGCGCGGGTTCACGCATCGCGACCGCGTCGTGATCTTCGAAGGTGGCTACCACGGCCATGCGGACCAGTTCCTCGTCCGCGCCGGATCGGGGATCGCTGCGACCGGCCTTCCCCGCTCCGCGGGCGTCCCGCGGGGGACCGTCGACGACACGCTCGTGGCGCGGTACAATGATCTCGAGGCCGTCGAGGAGCTCTTCGCCGTCCACGGCGACACGATCGCGGCGATCCTCGTCGAGCCTGTGGCGGGGAACATGGGTGTCGTTCCCCCGGAGCGTGGGTTCCTCGAGGGGCTGCGGCGGCTCACGCACGATCATGGGGCCGTCCTGATCTTCGACGAGGTGATCACGGGCTTCCGCGTCGCCGCGGGGGGCGCCCAATCGCGGTATGCGGTTCGGCCGGACCTCACGTGCCTTGGGAAGATCCTGGGTCACGGGCTTCCGGTGGCGGCCTATGGCGGCGAGCGCGAGATCATGGAGCAGGTCGCTCCCCTCGGCCCCGTCTACCAGGCCGGCACCCTCGCGGGAAATCCGCTCGCGATGGCCGCGGGCTTGGCCGCGCTCCGGCAGCTGCGCCGACCTCTGTACACGCGCCTCGAGAGGATGACGGGGCACCTCGCCGACGGCCTGCGCGAGGCCGCGGAGGACGCGGGTGTGTCTCTCCAGGTCCAGTGCGTCGGCTCGATGGTGGGCCTCTTCTTCCGGGACGGCCCGGTCCGCAATCTGGAGGATGCACAGACGATGGACAAGGCCGCCTACGGCCGCTTCTTCTGGGGGATGCTGCGACGCGGTGTCTACCTTCCGCCCGCCCCCTTCGAGACGGCGTTCCTCTCGACGGCGCTCACGACCGCGGACATCGAGCACACGATCGAAGCGGCCGCGGGAGCCTTTGGCGACGGGAGGGACTCGATCTGAAGGACCGGTTCCTGCGCGCGTGCTGGCGGGAGCCCGTGGACCGAACCCCGGTCTGGTTCATGCGACAGGCCGGACGCTCGTCCCCATCCTACCGCGCCATCCGGGAGAAGCACGGAATCCTGGAGATGGTCAAGACTCCGGACCTCGCGACGCAGGTGACGCTGCAGCCCGTCCGCGAGCTCGGGGTGGACGCCGCGATCCTCTTCGCAGACCTCCTCATCCCGATCGAGGCCATGGGGTTCCGAGTCCGGATCACGCCGGGCGAAGGCCCCGCCGTCGAGAGACCGGTCCGGGCCCCCGACGACGTGGACCGCCTGAATCCGCTCGAACCGGAACGGGATCTGCCCTACGTCTTGGAGACGATTCGGCGGGTGCGCGCGAAGACGGACGTTCCGTTCATCGGGTTCGCCGGAGCCCCGTTCACCCTGGCCAGCTACCTCATCGAAGGCGGGGCATCGAGGGACTTCGCCGCGACGAAGGCGTTCCTGTACCGTCATCCCGACGCATGGGATCGACTGCTCGGGTTCCTGGCGGACGCGATGGCCGATTACCTGAGATCCCAAGTTCGGGCGGGAGCCCAGGCGCTGCAAGTCTTCGACAGCTGGGCCGGGGCTCTCAGTCCGCACGACTACGCGACCCATGTGCTCCCGCACACCCGCCGGCTGTTCTCGGGCCTCCGCGAGACGGCCGTGCCCCTCATCCATTTCGGGACCGGGACGGCGGGCTTCCTCGAAGGCTTCGCGGCCGCGGGGGGCGATGTGATCGGGGTCGACTGGCGGGTCCCGCTCGATGCGGCCTGGCGTCGGATCGGCGATGAGCGCGGCATCCAAGGGAACCTCGATCCCGCCGCACTCCTCGGGCCGCCCGAGGCCTGGCGAACGATGGCGGCGGACGTGCTGAGGCGAGCGGAGGGCCGCCCAGGACACGTCTTCAACCTCGGGCACGGAGTGCTCCCGGATACCTCCATCGAGAGTCTCCAGGGTCTCGTCACGTTCGTCCACCAATCGACGGCTCGGTGAGGGAGGGAGTCCATGACGTCTCAGAGTCCGGACCGGGTAACGGGCGTGTTGCTCACGGCGGTCGGGGGACCCCATTCCCTGGACGACGTGGGACCGTTCCTGCTCGACCTCCGTGGCGGACGCCCCACGGCTCCCGAGCTCGTCGCCGAATTCCGGGAGCGGTACGCCCGAATCGGCGGGAAGTCCCCGCTCCTGGAGATCTCCCGCGCCCAGGCGAAGGCCCTCGAGAAGCGACTCAACATGGATGGCGGCCCCTACCGCTGCTACGTCGGCATGAGGAACTGGACGCCTTACATCCGCGACGTGTATTCGCAGATGATCCAAGACGACCTTCATCGCATCGTCGTGCTGCCCCTCACACCCTACCACTCCCGCCGGAGCGTCGGCGCGTACTTCCGCGCCGTCCAGGAAGCCCGAGCGACTCATGGCCCCCCGACGGAGATCCACTACATCGAGAGCTGGAACACGGAGCCCGCCCTCCTTGCCGCCTTCGCGGTGAAAATCGATGCGGCCCTCCGGAGACTGAACGCGCGAGGATTCACGGATCCCGCCGGCGTGTTCACCGCGCACAGCTTGCCCCGCACGCTCATCGAGCAGGGCGACGACTACGAAGAGGAACTGCGCGAGACGATGGGGCTGGTCCTAAAGCGGGTGCCGCGGCTCCGGGCCCGGATGGCCTACCAGAGCGCGGGGCGCACGGAGGAGCCCTGGCTGGGGCCTCCGCTCGAGGAGACCCTGGAAGAGCTCGCGCGGGCGGGCGAGAAGGCCGTGCTCGTCGTGCCGTTCGGGTTCATCTCGGACCACCTCGAGCTCCTGTACGACCTCGACATCGAAGCGAGGGAGACCGCCGAGCGGCTAGGGATGGCCTTCGACCGCGCGGAGTCGCTCAACACGGACCCCGCGTTCATCGACGCGATGGCCGCGGCCGTGCGGCGCGCCGTCGATCCGTCTTCGACACCACGGTCCGGTAGTGGCGACAGAACGAGGTGAAGGAGCAGGCGCCGCATCTCGGCCCGATCGGACGGCAGACCTCTTTCCCGAAACGGATGAAGAGTTCGTTGACCTCGAGCCACGCGTCCTTCGGGACGACCCGCATGAGCACGGGTTCCGTCGCCTCCGGTGCCTTCGTCCGCACGATCCCGAGGCGGTTGCTCACCCGGTGCACGTGCGTATCGACGGGGATGCGGGGTTCCCCGTACCCGTATACGAGGACGCAGTTCGCGGTCTTCGGCCCGACCTGCGGGAGGGTCCGCAGCTCCTCGTAGGTCCGCGGGACCCGCCCCCCGTGGCGGTCCAGGAGGACCTGGCTCACCTTACGGAGCTGGACCGCCTTCTGGCGGTAGAACCCCACGGGCCGGATCAGGCGCTCGAGCTCGCCGACCGGAGCGGACGCCATGGCTCGGGGGGTTTCGTATTTCGCGAAGAGCTGGGCCGACGCGACCTCTGTCATCTCGTCCCGCGTCCGCTGCGAGAGGATCGTCGAGATGAGGACCTTGTACGGGTCCTCCGTCCTCGCACTGATCCGGGCGAGGGCCGTCGCCCCCTGCCGCAGATCCCTCGCAGGCAGGTAGCGTTTCCTCATGTCCCGGAGGATGAAGGGGATCCGCTCACGGGCGGACGCCGAGGTGGTCAAGCGCCTCCCCCGCGGTGTAGATCGAGCCGGTGATCAGGACGATGTCCCGGGGGGAGGCGGCCGCGAGGGCCGCGTCGATCGCCGCCGCCACGCCGGGGACGACCTCCGCGGGTGCGTAGTGCCGGAATGCGGACGCCACCTCCTCGGGATGGTACGCCCGGTGGCTCTTCGGCCGACACGCGACGACGTGGCTCGAGAGCGGCCCCAAGGAGGCCGCGATGGAGGTGAGGTCCTTGTCCGCGAGGATGCCCGTCACGAGGATGCACTTACGACCGGGGAAGAGTTCCGCGTACGCGACGGCCAGTGCGGCGGCCGCGGGGCCGTTGTGGGCTCCGTCCACGAGCACGAGGGGCTCCTTGCGAATCTCCTGGAGACGCCCGGGCCAATGGGTCGCCGCGATGCCTTCTTGGATCGCTGCGTCGGGAATCTCGAAGCCCGACTTCCGAAGCTCGATCAAGGCCGCGACCGCGAGACCCACGTTCTCGATCTGGAAGGATCCCAGGAGCGGCGTGTGGACTTCGAGCTCCCCGGTCGAGCCGCGCACCCTGAGCCGCTGTCCGCGGAGGTCCTGGGACAGCCGCTCCACGATCACGTCCCGCCCGACGACCGTGAGCGGAGCGTCCAACTCCCGGCAGCGGGACTCGATGACGGGGAGGGCCTCCTGGTCCACGGTGACCGCACGCGAGGACGGCTTGATGATCCCGGCCTTCTCGCGCGCGATGCGGTCGACCGTCCGGCCCAGGTGCTCCGTGTGCTCCAGTCCGACGCGCGCGATGACCACGACGCGGCCATCGATGGCGTTCGTCGCGTCGAAGCGACCTCCCATCCCCACCTCAACGGAGGCCACATCGACCTTCCGCTCCCGGAAGTACTCGAAGGCCATCGCGGTCGTCACCTCGAAGAACGTGGGCCGGTTGACCGCGCGGTCCCCGTCCATCGCCTTCATGGCGGGCTGGATGCCCTCCCAGAGGCGGAGGAGGTCCTCGTCCGAGATCGGAACGCCATCGACCTGGATCCGCTCGTTGAAGCGGACCAGATGGGGCGACGTGTAGAGGCCGACTCGGTACCCCGCCTTCCGCAGGACGGTTGCGACGTAGGCGCACACCGAGCCCTTGCCGTTCGTCCCGGTCACGTGGACGGCCCGGAGACCCTCCTGGGGATTCCCGAGGAGGGCCAAGAGGCGGCGGATGTTCTCCAGGCCGAGCTTGATTCCGAACCGCTCGAGGCTGTAGAGTTGCTCCAGTGCCGCCTGGGTGTCCATGGAAGCGGGAGCGCTAACCGGA
Source organism: Thermoplasmata archaeon (assembly GCA_041483635.1). Taxonomy (GTDB): domain Archaea; phylum Thermoplasmatota; class Thermoplasmata; order RBG-16-68-12; family RBG-16-68-12; genus RBG-16-68-12. Next base: position 3,819 of record JBGPGA010000049.1, on the reverse strand, counting down.
GCGGGCGGTTAAAGCTTGGCTCGGACCCGATGCGGTCCTCCTAGAATCGGTACAAGACGGAGAGCACGCCGGAGATGGCGGAGGTCCCGAACACGATCCAGACCGCGAGGAACACGACCGCGAAGGTGTACATGCCGCGCTTCGTCGCCTCGGGCAGTTCGCTCTTCGCGCCACCCACGATGAAGGCGAGGCAGACGCTCAGACCCACCGCAAGGTCCATCGTGATCACGAACACCCAGGCCAGGGACAGGGCCAGGCTCGCCGCGGCGGTGAGCGTGGGGCAGCCGAACCCCGTGCACGCGGGCGCGATAAGGAGAATCGCGTGGAACGAGATCAGGCTCACGGAGATGAGCGTCCCGATCACGATGCCAAGAAAGATGGCCAGGTTCTCGGCCATCGAAGGCCGCGGATGTTGCGGGGGAGGACCATAGACCGGGGACGGGGGCGCGTAGAGAGACGGTGCGGGCTGGGTTGGCGGGGCGGGTTGCATGAGCATTCCTCCGTCCCCCGTATGGAGAGACGCGGGACATAAACCTGTCCTGCCCCGGGACCATAGCTATATATCGACAGGCACGAATCGTCGCGACGATGCACCCGGCGGATCGGATTCGCGGCGCGAAAAGTCCGAAGCTCAAGGGCAAGACGATCGTCCTCGGGGTCACGGGCAGCATCGCGGCGGTCGAGACCGTGAAGCTGGCCCGCGAGCTGATCCGCCACGGCGCGGACGTCCACGCGGTCCTCTCCCGCGCGGGGACCGCGATCGTGCACCCCAACGCGCTTCAGTTCGCGACGGGGCACGAGGTCGACACGGAGCTCGACGGGTCGATGCGGTACCTCGAAATGTGCGGCAAGGACGGGAAGGCCGACCTGCTCCTGATCGCACCGTGCACGTCGAACACATTGAGCAAGATCGCGAACGGGATCGACGACACGAACGTGACCACGTACGCGGTCAACGCCCTGGGCTCCGCGATCCCGATCCTGATCGCGCCCGCGGCGCACGAGACGATGATGGACATCCCCGCGGTCCTGCAAAACGTCCGGAGGCTGCGGGATCTGGGCGTCGAATTCATCGAGCCGAAGCGCGAGGAGAACAAGGCGAAGCTCGCGGACCTCGACGAGATCGTGGCCCGGGTCATCCGGCGGCTGGGGCCCCGGGACCTCGTCGGCAAGCGGGTCCTCGTCATCGCCGGTTCCACGGTCGAGCCGATCGACGACATCCGCGTCGTGTCGAACCGGTCCAGCGGCGGCACGGGGGTCGAGCTCGCATGCGCCGCGTTCGAGCACGGAGCCGAGGTCGAGATGTGGATGGGCCGCCACGAGGTGGCCATGCCCTCCTGGATCCCGGTGAAGGAGTTCGAGACGACCGCAGAGCTTGCGGCGATGGTGGTGAAGGCCGACGTGGATGTGTGCTTGGTCCCGGCCGCGGTCGCGGACTTCTCCCCCAGGAAGACGAAGGGGAAGATCCCCTCGCGGAAGGGACCGCTCACGCTCGAGCTCGAGCCGACGCCGAAAGTCCTGGGCGCCCTGCGCAAGGCGACGAAGGGAATCCTGGTCGGCTTCAAGGCCGAGGCGGGCGTGACGGCGGCGCAGCTCAAGGCGAAGGCGATGGACCTGCTGAAGGAGGGCGGGCTGGACCTCGTCGTGGCGAACGACGTGGCCCGCGTGAAGCGCGATGTGACGGCGATCACGATCTTCGATCCGAAGGGGCGCTCCACGACGTTCGAAGGGCCGAAGACGCTCGCCGCGGAACGAATCTGGAGAGCCGTCCTGCATGGTGTCTCAGGGTGAGGCGTTCTGCCCGGGACACGTCACAGCCTTCTTCGAGGTGTGTGAGGATCCCGATCCGCGGAAGAAGGGCTCCCGCGGAGCCGGCCTGTCCCTCTCCCTCGGCGTGCGAACCGTCGCGCGCGTGCGGGAGGCGCCCAAGCCCTCCCTCGATATCCTCGTGAACGGGAGGAAGGCGAAGGCCGAGGTCACGGAGGTTGCGGCCCGGAAGGTCCTCGGCGACCGCTCGTGCGAGGTCAAGATCCTGAGCGACACGCCCCTCCCCGTGTCCCAGGGATTCGGCGTGAGCTCCGCGGCCGCCCTAAGCACGACGCTCGCCCTCGACGACGCCCTCGGTTCCGGGATCCCACGGGAGGAGCTCGTCGCCTTAGCCCACACCGCGGAGGTCGAATGCGGGACGGGCCTCGGAGACGTTGTGCCCGCCTCCCTGGGAGGGATGGACCTCCGGCGAGAACCCGGCGCGCCAGGACATGCGGACGTGAGGAAGTTCGAGGTCCGCAGGGACATCCTCCTAGCGGTCGTGGGCCCGGAGATGCGCACGAAGGCCGTCCTCCGCGATCCCGCGAAGGTGGCCGCGATCAACCGCCACGGGGGATCCTGCGTCACCGCGTTCGAGGAGCGGCCCACGTTCGAGCGCCTGTTCGACCTGGGCAACCGCTTCGCCGAGGACACAGGGCTCGCAAGCAAGACGGTCCTCGAGGTCGTGCGGGCCAGCCGGATGTTCGGGCGCGCGGCGATGGCGATGCTCGGCAACTCGATCTTCGCGGAGGCGGGGCGGGAGGAGCTCGCGACCCTCTACCTCAAGTTCGGCACGCTCATGCGATGCGAAGTCGACAACGCGGGAGCCCGGGTCCTCTGAGTCACTCGCTCAGGGTGAAGAGCTGGTCGTCCTCCCCGACGTCGAAGAGGCCGACCCGGGCCCCGGCGTCGAGCCAGCCGTGGGCATAGTTGATGTTTGCGAGGGCCTTGTCAAGCTCCCCCCGGTCCCGGAAGTGCTTCGCGTCCTCGTAGTACGACCGCGCCATCGTCAGGAAGTCCTCCGCGACCTTCCGCATGTGGGAACGCCTCGGAGGGGCGATCTTCACCTTCGCGAGCGCCCGCTCCGTGAGGTCAATGTCCTTCGCGAGAAGCGCGGCGAGGTCCACGGAGGACCAACGGCGGTGCCCGCTATAGGCTTTGGCCGGGGCCGCTTCTCCGGCTGGACAGCGAAGCTGCGGAGGGCTGTCCGCCGGTTCCATAAGGAAACGCCAGTGGCCTGGAGGTCGCCATCGTCCAGAAGGCAGGAGGATGACCTGGGACAGTTCTCTCGCCTCGACCGGCTGGCTCACGTCCACGATCCTTCCGAGGGATTCACGCCGAGCCGGGAAAGAAGCCTCCAGGCCCTCCGGAAGTTGACTTGCGGCGTGAAGCTGATGCGGAGCCTCGCATTGGCGCCCTTTCGGATGCGAATCAGGACGCGTGTGGCGCCGACCTTGCCAACGAAGACCTCCCGCGGGGCGTGGTGGACGAAACGGACGAGAACGTGAGGGAGGTGCTCGAAGCCTCCGGCAGCCGGCTCGATGCCAAGGCGTGCCATCCGACCGATAAGTCGGGCCTCCGCGGACGCCGGAAGCCGGGCAACGAACGTCTTCACTCGCTTAGGTCGGAGGAAGCGGGTTACCGCGCGCACACGGCCGCTGCCCGTGGAGGAAATCCATGCTTCGACCTCGGACGGCGCCTGAGTCCAAGGCGGCTGGGGGAGGACCGTCGATCGGCTCCGTTTCGACATGGCTGCGTGGACCCAGGGGGCTGAATCCCGATAAGGGTTGCGCGGGGACGCCCGCGTCAGTCCTCGATGACCTTGACGCTCTCGCCGCCGTGCTTCGTCTCGCGCGGGCGGACCTCGACCATCAGGGGCATCTGGAGGCCGCCCCCGGTCATGATCGACACGCCGATCGGCAGGCGGGAGATCTCCTCCGCCATCGCGGTCGTGAGACCCTCGACGCTCGCGACGATCGCCTTGAGGTCGTTCGGGTTCGTGACCTTGAGGAT
>JBGPGA010000048.1:0-12710 GCA_041483635.1 Thermoplasmata archaeon | reverse complement strand
CCGCCGACGGTGAGGCGTACGGGGTGTTCGAGGAGAGGATCTCGAACCCCCGAAGGGCCATCACGAGGGTCGCGTTCCCCACGCGACCTGCGACGGCGTCCAAAGTCACCGTCAGTGTTACGTTCTGATCGATCTCTACCGAGGCGGGGGCGCTCACGTCCAGGCGAACGAGGGAAGCGAGCACGCCAATCGCATAGACGTGGCCGTTGTCGCTTGGCGCAAAGACCATCCCGTCGGCGACAACGGGAGACCCAAAGATGTACTGCGCAGGCGCAGGCGTATACGACCACACGACGTCGCCATGAGCAGAATCGAGGGCGTAGACGGTCCCGTTGGCGGTGTTCGTCGAGAACACAATCATCCCGCCGGCGTAGGTAACGGAAGACTGCACGACGCCATTCGGGTGGAACGTCCACTTCACGGAGCCGCTCGCTGCATCGAGGGCGGTGACCTCCCCGGCTCCATCGAATGAGGAGGAACCCCCTCCAACGAAGAGGGTGCCTGCATGGTACGCCGGCGAGGAGACGCCCGCGTTGACCGCGACCTTCCACTCGAGCGCACCCGTGCCGGCATCGAGCGCGTAAACGTATCCGTCCTTCGCGGGGGTGAAGACGACACCCTCCGCATAGACGGGGGAGGCGGCCACGGAGGCGCCCAAGGGAACGAACCAGCGCTGCGCGCCCGTCGCAGCCTCGAGCGCGAGGACGCCGAACGGAGGGTCGTAGGTCACATGCGTGGACGTGTTGTAGCGTCCGATGATCCCCACGAAGACCGTGTCGTTCGCCACCGCAGGCGAGCAGAAGTTGACCGAACCGGGTGCGGGGTGCTTCCAAAGGACCGTCCCGTTCACGGCTCCCATCGCGACAACCTCGCCAGGCCCTCCGGATTCGTTGAACGTGCCGAGGAACGCCTGATCGAAGAGGAGCTTCGGGGACGACGTGATCCCGCTGAAGGACGTCGTCGAAAGGAGGGTGATGTTCCACAGCTCCACCCCGTTCTTCACGTCGACGGCATGCACGCGGCCGTCGGATCCATCGACAAGGAGTGTGCCGTTGTAGAAGGCGGGCGTCGAGAGTCCGGAGATCCGAGGGTTGGTCCAGAGCGTCGTCCCAGAGGTCTCGTCCAACGCGAACAACCCATCCAGCGTGAGTATGAATACCCGGCCTGCCACGATGGCGGGCGCCGACTCGATCTCGCGGGTGACCAAGCGCCGGTCCCAGAGGACATGGAGCCCGTCCGGGAAGAGGGACGGTGAGGCCCCGGAGTTCATCGTGTCTCCGCGGAACTCAGCTGCGGGGTAAGGATGGTCCGGTGTCGGCGCAGGGGGGTACGGGTTGTAGGTCGCTGGATTGTACCCCGTGTCCGCCAAGGCGACCGCAGCGCCGTTCGAGAGGACGAGGCTGGTGATCCCGACCGGCGAAGGTACCCAGGCGGCGTTCGCCGCATCCCAGAGGAAGAGCGCCACGTTCGGAGGCGAACGGTTTCCCAAGTCGGAGATGAACACCCCGCTTCCGAACGATCCGGAGTACCACGACCACGTGATCCAGAGACCGATGCGGGCCGCTGCAGACTGCATCGAATCCCACGTTGCATTCGTCGCGTTGGGATCCGGGATCGTCGCGTTGGCCCAGTGGTACGTCCCGTCGCCAAGGTCGAAGAGGAACCGAGCCTGGATCGGGGCTCCTGTTGCTGTGGGCGCCTCGGCCGCGACGGTCGACGACAGCAAAGACAGGCACGTGAGCAGGACCGCAGATGCAAGGAGCAAACGCACTTGATTCGCCTCGTCAACCGCACTTGATGCGATTACGATGGACTTGATTATTTAAGTATGTTGGCGCGCATGGGGGACCCGCGGAGGACGGATTCCCGATGCATGTGCTCCGAGACCTGCGCGAGAGCACCCAGGTGCTCTTCCTGCATGAGATCAGTACGAACCGCCACACGCGCTTGCGTACGATTGCGGAACGGCTGGGGATGACCGTGCAGGGTGCCTCGGATTACGCACGCCGCCTCGAGGCGGACGGCCTCCTCGTCGTCGCAGACGGGGAATACCGGCCCACGAAGAAGGGGATCGCGTTCCTCCAGAACGGGGTCCGGGAGCTTCGGGCCTTCGTCGAGCAGGCCGGACGGAGCATCGCGTTCGTCGAGACCACGGCGGCCCTCGCGGGAGCGGCCACCCACCGAGGGGAGCGCGTGGGCCTGTTCATGGAGGGCGGGTACCTCGTGGCCTATCCGGGCCGCCCGTCTTCCTCGTCGGGGGTCGCCGCAGAGGACGCCGCGAAGGGGGACGGGGTGGCCGTGCGGGGACTGGAGGGGATCGTGACGCTCCATCCGGGCCGGGTCACAGTGGTCCGGATCGGCTCGGCACCCTCGGCGCTCGGGAAGGCGACGCCTGCCGCGGTCCGCAAGGTCGTCCAACGGGCCCGAGGGGCGCTCGTCGCGACGGTGGACGTCCCGGGACTCGCCGCCGCGCGACGCCTGGGGCTGCGGCCCCGGATCGAATTCGGCGTCCTCCCGGCCGTCGTCGAGGCCGCGGAACGGGGCGTCCGGATCGTGCTCCTCGTACCGGAGCAGCGGGCCGCCGAGGCCGCCCAGGCGATCGAGACCGCGAACGCGCGGCTGGAGGAGAAGATCCCGTACGAGAGCCTCGCCCTTCCGTGATCACTCGAGCAGGGAAACCGTGTCGATGCGCCCGTCCCCGTCCCGGTCCTCCCCCGAGACGACCCGGTAGAAGTCCCGGCCGGGTTCGTAGCCCTCGAGGACCTCGTCCGTGAACTCGGTGAGCCCGAGGATGCTCGAGAGGGTGCCCTGGTAATGCAGTCCGCTCAGGACAACGATCGTCTTCGACGGGTTCCAGGGGTTCGGGACCTTCGCGAGGATCCCGACGTGCTCCTCCGCATACGTGCGATGGGTGCGGGAGGAGTCGACGTGCCAGACCTGCTTCCAGTCGAAGTTCACGGCCAGGTGCGGGTTCAGGTCCATCATGATGATGTTCGCGACGGGCCCGCCGACGAGGATCAGGTTCTCACGTCCCGCGCCGGCCGCCTTGACCTCCGTGTCGAGACGGGTCACGAGCCCTTTCGGTGCGGCGAAGAGCCGGCCGAGGAAGAAGCCGAGCTGGACGGCGTACGGGGAGTCGCGCGCGGTCGTCACGAACGGGCCGTGCGGATACGGCGAGCCCACGACGATGCTCCCGTCGAACGTCCCGCCTCGGGAGAACTCCTGAAGGAACCGCGACACGATCCCGGATCGCGGGAGCGCGGGGAAGGGCACGGGCGCGGTCCGAGACTTCAGGAGGATCGCAAACGCGTCTGCGGTCGGCGCGAGGACACGGGCCGCTGCGCCACGCTTCGACTCTTCCCGAATCACCTTGAGGAATCCCGCGGCCTCGAGGCGCCGCACGTGGTAGTAGACCTTCTGCTCGTGGACCTTCAGCCGGTCCGCGAGGGCGTTCGGATAGTCCGGCGCCTTGGCGAGCTCCTGCAGGATCCGCCACGCGAGCGGCGACGAGATCGCGCCGATCCGCGCAGGCTTGTCGATCGTCTCCGCCTCCCGAGCGACCGGACCATCGAGCGTCTCCTCGACGAGCCACCGGCGGACCATGGATCCCCGGGAGGAATCCAGACCATTATAATACTTCTTGTAACGGTCTCGAGAATGTTGTAATAGTCCTTTTAATACTGGGCACCCTTCATCCCGGATATGCAGTCCGCGGGTCGTCCCCCGTTCCTTCCTGTCAGCCCAGCCGTATCGGAAGGGATATTGGCCACGCAGGGAATCTACCCCGTACGGCGCGAGGGCCCTCGGCCCGAGCGCCACCCAGGGGAGACTTGAATGAAAGCCGTCATCCTCGCGGCGGGGGAGGGCGCCCGGATGGGCCCCTTCACCGCCAGCGTGCCCAAGGTCATGATCCCGGTCGGCAACCGACCCATCCTCGAGTACGTCGTCCGCGCCCTCGTGGAGAGCGGGATCCGCGACATCCTCATGGTCGTCGGATACCGCCGGGAGCGCATCCAAACCTACTTCGGGGACGGCAAGGCGTTCGACGCCCGGATCACGTACATCCCGGAGCCGAAGCAGCTCGGGACCGCACACACGGTGCGACAGGCGAAACCCAGCCTGGAGGGCCGCTTCCTCGTCCTGAACGGCTCGAGCCTGATCGACAAGCAGTTCGTGGCGGATCTCCTCGACCATGCGGACGGCCCTGCCGTCGCGATCAAGGAGAGCGAGCGACCGCAGGAGTACGGCGTCGTCACCGTGCGGGGGCGGAACGTCCTCGCGATCACGGAGCGCCCCCGGGAGGTCAGTTCGAACCTGATTAGCACGGGCGGGTACCTCCTCGAGCCTTCCGTCTTCGATCTGATCGACCGTCAGGCGGAGGAGGGGCGGCACGACCTGCCCAGCGTCCTGTCCGAGTGGGCCAAGACGACCCCGATCACGGCGGTCGAGTCGAAGGGGACCTGGGTCGACGCCCGCTATCCGTGGGACCTGCTCCGGCTCAACGCGACGGCCCTCCTGTCCGTCCACGACATCCGCGCGGGCACGATCGAGCGGGGCGTCGTGATCCATGGGAGGGTGACGATCGGCGAGGGTTGCACGATCCGCGCGGGCGCGTTCCTCCAGGGCCCCCTCTCCTTAGGCTCGGGCTGCGAGGTCGGCGCGAACGCCGTCCTCCTGCCCTCCACGAGCCTCGGCAAGAACGTGCGGGTCGGCCCGCTGACCACGATCGCGAACTCGATCCTGATGGACGACGTGAACCTTGGTCCGTCGAGCGTGGTCCAGGACAGCGTCCTCGGCTCCGGCGTGGCGGCCCGGGCGGGCCTCCTGGCCGCTTCGGGTCCCGCCGATGTCGCAATCGAAGGCGAATATCATCCGGTGCGGCAGATCGGCGCCCTGATCGGCGAGGATTCCGAGCTCGGGAACGGGGTGAGCGTGGACTGCGGGACCGTGATCAACGAACGCGCCCGCGTCGCGTCGGGGGCTCGGCTTCGCGGGACGGTCCCCGCCGGAGCGGTGGTCCTGTAGATGTGCGGGATCATCGGGTACGCGGGGCAGCGGAACGCGTTGCCGATCCTGCTGGACGGCCTCAAGCGCCTCGAGTACCGCGGGTACGACAGCGCAGGCGTCGCGATCGTCGGGAACGGGCTCCAGATCGCGAAGGACAAGGGCTTCATCGCGAACCTCGAGGCGCAATTGCCGGAGATGATCGGGACGACGGGACTGGCGCACACGCGCTGGGCGACGCATGGGGCGCCGTCCAAGGTGAATGCGCACCCCCACACGGACTGCCACGGGAAGCTCGCCCTCGCCCACAACGGGATCATCGAGAACTATACGGCGCTGCGGGAGAAGCTGGAGTCGGAGGGCCACGTCTTCACGACGGAGACGGACACGGAGAGCCTGGCCCACCTGATCGAGTCCTTCTACCAAGGGGACCTCGAGGACGCGCTCCGCCGCGCCCTCGGCGAGATCCGCGGCTCGTATGCGATCGCGGTCGTCCACGCGGACGAACCGGACAAGGTCGTCGGTGCGCGGAACGAGAGCCCCCTGGTCATCGGCATCGCTCCGGACGAGACGTTCCTGGCCTCGGACGTGACCGCCCTCCTCAAGTACACGGACAAGGTCGTCTACGTGATGGACAAGGAGATGGTCGTACTCACGCCCCAGCGCGCCGTTCTGACGGACCTCCAAGGCAAGCCGGTCCACCGCGAGCCGCAGCGGATCACGTGGACCCTCGAGGACGCAGAGAAGGGCGGCTTCGAGCACTTCATGCTCAAGGAGATCCACGAGACTCCGAAGGCGATCCACGAGACCCTCTTGGGCCGCGTCGCGAACCTCGAGCTGGACGGCTTCCTGACGGAGGACTTCACGACCGTAAAACTCGTCGCCTGCGGCACGTCGTACCACGCGGCCCTCGTGGGCAAGTACATCTTCGAGGAGATCGCGCGGATCCCCGCGAGCGCGGAGATCGCGTCGGAATACCGGTACACCCAGGGCGCCGCGGAGAGGCCCCTCGTCATCCTGATCTCCCAGAGCGGGGAGACCGCGGACACGCTCGGGGCGACGCGCGAGGCGAAGCGGCGCGGATGCAAGACCCTCGGCATCTGCAACGTGATCGGGTCGAGCCTCTCGCGGGAGACGGACGGGACGATCTACACGCGGGCCGGCGTCGAGATCGGGGTCGCCGCCACGAAGACGTTCGTCGCGCAGCTCATCGTCCTCTATCTGATCGCCCTCCGGATGGGTCTCGATCGGGGCACCCTCGGCTACGAGGAGGCGGAGAGCCTCAAGGACGAGCTGCGCTCCCTGCCCCGCGCCGTCCTCGCGGTGCTCAACAAGGAGCCGGAGATCGTCGAACTCGCCGCCTCGTACGGAACGGACGCGCGGGACGCGTTCTACCTCGGCCGCCATGCGAACTACCCCGTCGCGATGGAAGGCGCGCTCAAGCTCAAAGAAATCTCCTACATCCACGCGGAAGCGTACGCCGCGGGCGAGCTCAAGCACGGCCCCCTCGCCCTGATCACGAAGGACACGCCCGTCCTCGCGATCGCGGTGGACGACCCCACGTACGAGAAGATGCGGTCCAACATCGGCGAGGTGAGCGCGCGGGGCGCGCGGGTCCTGGGCATCGGGACGGAGGGGGACCGGGAGATCGCCAAGTTCGTCGACGACCTGATCACGGTCCCCCGGCTGCCTTGGATCTTCTCGCCGGTTCCGGTGAGCGTCGCGCTCATGCTGTTCGCCTACCACGTCGCGCGCCTGCGGGGCTGCCCGATCGACCGGCCGCGCAACCTGGCGAAGAGCGTCACCGTCGAGTAATCCCGTCCGGACCGGGGACCCGGGTGTTGGGTGGCACGGGGGCCAGTCCGCCGGCACCTGGTTCGGGAAGCTCCTTCTCTCCCCGGGCGACGACGAAGGTCCCGAGGAGGATGAGCCCGCCGCCTACGAGGGTGAACGCGTCCAGGACGTCCCGGAACATCGCGACGGACAGAAGGGTCGCGACGATGATCTCCAGGAGGACGAGCAGGCTCGAGACGGTCGGCGAGATCGTGCGCAGGCTCAGGGTGTACAGGAACATGGGGAGGAACGTCGGGATGAGGCCGAGGTAGGCGATGCCCGCCCATGAGGCCGCATCCGAGGGCCAGGGGCCCGACACGAAGAAGAGGGGGACGGCGGAGAAGAGAGAGGTCGTCGCGAGGATCATCGTCACGAGGGCGATGTAGTCCCCGCCCCGGTCCACCATCCGCTTCAGGCCCATAACGAAGAACGCCCACATGACCCCCGCGAAGAAGACGAGGATGTCTCCGACGAAGTCTCCGCCCGCAAGGGTCGCGGGGTTCAGCTTCGTCGCGAGGACGAGGACGCCGAGGAGGCCGAGGACGATGCCCGTCGTCCGGGGCACGGTGACCCTCTCCTTGTAGAGGACGACCATGAGGATCGCAATGAAGACGATGTTCACGTTCACCAGGAGGGCCGTCTTCGAGGCGGTCGTGTACGCCAGGCCGATATTCTGCAGGTTGAACGCGATGGAATTCACGAGTCCGAGGGCCCACACCCAGGGCTCCCGGAGGAAGGACCAGCGGAGGCGGTGCATCGCCGCGAGGACGGCGAACCCGAGGAGGGCGCCGATCCCGAGCCGGGCCATTGTGATGAAGAGGGGATCGACGGAACCCACGATCAGCTTCGTCCCCGGGAACGCGGTCCCCCAGAAGACGCTCGCCAGGATGACGAAGGCGTAGTCCCGACGGCGGGCGTCCACGCGCGCGGGGAATGAAGGGGGTCGTTTAGCCTTTTCCTCGGTACCGTGCGCATGATCTTGCCGGAGCCCGTAGGCCTTATCCGAATTTCCTGTTATCTCAGTACTGCGATAACTTCATGTATCCACACCTCCATGGGGGTAGCGGCGCGAACATGAAGGTCGGATGCGGGTTCGTCCAGAAGACGGTCCACGGCCAGCGATACCTCTATGTTTGGACCTTTGAGGCACACGGCGCCGGCGTGCGGAAGGTGGAGCGGTACGTCGGACCCGCGAAGCGTCCCGAGGCCCGCCAGAAGGCCCTGCGCGAACTCGAGGCGCTCGCCACCCGCGCGGCGGCCCAGCTCGAGCGGCGGCGGGCCGCGTGGCGGCGCCAACTCGCGTCTCCCTGACCCCGGGGCGCCTCAGAAACGTTTATGGCGGGTGGCCTTCTTCGGCCCGCGTCATGACCTTCGAGAGGCCCCGTGGCACGAACGACTGGGGACCCGACGACATGGCGAAGCGCCGCTTCGTCGAGTCGCGGTTCGTGCGGACCGCCGAGTCCTTCGGCTTCCGGGAGATCCAAACGCCCATCTTCGAGCCCCTCGAGCTGTTCACCGCGAAGTCCGGACCCGGCGTGGTCGACGAGCTCTACGCCTTCAAGGACAAAGGAGGACGTGACCTCGCGCTCCGGCCGGAGTTCACCGCATCGATCGTCCGCTTCTACGTTGGAGAGCTCCGGAGCCTCCCGAAGCCGGTCAAGGTCTACTGCTACGGACCCGCCTTCCGGTACGAGGAGCCACAGAAGGGCCGCTACCGCGAGTTCGAGCAGCTCGACGCGGAGATCATCGGCGGCGCCAGCCTCCCCTCCGATGTCGAGGTCGTCGCCCTGGCCATCGCCACGATGCGGGCGATCGGCCTCAAGAGGATCCAGGCGCGGATCGGGCACCTCGGCATGCTCCGCGCCTACCTGCCCTTCGGCCCCGAGGACCAGGCGAGGGTCCTCCACGCCCTCGACAAGAAGAACTTCGCGATGCTCGAGGACGAGCTGCGCCGCCTCAGCCACCCCGAGCTCGCCGACCCCCTCAGGCGCCTCGTCGCCCTCCACGGGGACGTCTCGATCCTGGCGCAGGCCAAGGAGATCCTCGGCGGCAAGGGGACCGAGGCGTTCACGTATCTGGAGCAGGTCGCCGCCCAGCTCGCCCACTACAGCATCGGGCCGTCCGAGTTCGAGTTCGACATGGGCGTCGTCCGGGGCCTGGACTACTACACGGGCCTCGTGTTCGAGCTCGACTCGCCGGACCTGGGCGCCGAGAAGCAGGTCGGCGGGGGCGGCGCGTACGTCCTCGCGGAGGTCTTCGGCGGCGAGCCCGTGGCCCAGACGGGATTCGCGCTCGGCGTCGACCGGCTCGTCCTGGCTGCAGAGGGGGAAGGCGTCTTGGGCCCCCTCCCGGGCCTCGACGCGTACGTCGTTCCGATCGGGGATGGGATGCGGAGCCGCGCGCTCGACATCTTGACGACCCTCCGCGCCGCCGGCCTGCGCGTGGACGTCGACCTCGTCGGCCGCGGGCCCTCCAAGAACCTCGACTACGCGAACGCGACGCGCGCCCGGTACGCCGTCCTCGTCGGGGAGCGGGAGCTCAAAGGAGAGAAGGTCGGCCTCCGGGATCTGAAGACGGGAGAGCAGCGGGAGGTTCCCCTCGGCCTCCTCGCCGAGGAGATCCGGAAGGCCTAGGCCCCGTCACGGGGCGAGCTTGCCGATCCGGCCCGCCCAGTCCGCGAGGCGGGGCAGTCCTTTCGGGATCGTCTCGCCGATGAACAGGAGGGGATACAGCCCGCCGTAAATCCCGAAGTCCGCGAGGCTCGGCTTCCCGAGGACCCAATCGCGTCCCTCGAGCATCGCCTCGACCATGGCCAAGTGCTTCTCCATGTCCTCGCGGAACTCTTCGCGCCGCATCTCGAGGACGTGCCAGGGCCCGCGGGCGCGGGTCTGCATCTCCTCGAACACCCAGCGATCATGTTCGTCCCGCAAGCCGGGCGGGACCTTCGTGACCGCGTACCGCCAGACGCGCTCCTCGAGAACCTGGTGTCCCCAGTGCTCCAGGACCACGGCGAGGCCCTTCTGCCCCCACGGGTACAGGCTCGGCTCGGGCTGGGTCTTCTCGAGGAAGTCCGGGATGTCGTACCAGAACACGGGCTTCCCCTCCCACATCAGCGTGGGCACGTAGTCCTGGCCCGTCGCCGCGATCAGCTCCCCCTTGTCGTGGTACGACACGTACACGGGGTCGAACGGGATCTTCTTGAACGCGAGCATCCGCTCCGCGGCGACGCAGTAGTGGCTGAACGGCTCCGAGAAGAGCTGGGGACGGGAGGCCATGGGTCGGCAGAGGCAGGTCGCCCACTTAAGGCTGGACCCGACGGCCCCGCGCGGGGAGGAAGGCTCGCGTCTCCGCGGAGGCGGGCTCCGTCCGGACCTGCCATGCCAGGACGGCCAGGGTCAGGGCGAGGACGAGGGCCAGATAGATCTGCTGGTCCACGGACGAGGCCTCGGCCGCGTCGACCAGGAGGGACAGGCCATTGAACCAGATGTGAGCCGAAAATCCGGCGGCGAAGCCGAAGCCGATCCCGAACAGCGGCGCGGAGAGCCGCCGCCACACGAAGAGGGCGGCCGCGACGGACAGCGCGACGAACGTGGCGTGGCCGAACTCCCGCATCGCGAGGTCCACCGCGCTGCGCCTCGGGTAGACGGCGAGGCCCTCGACGAGGCCGTCGAGCCCGCCGACGATCCACGGGACGAAGAAGAGCCAGTACCGGAGGGCGAGATCCGGGTCCCGGCCTCCGGAGAGCGTCAACGAGGCGATCGTGAGGGCGAGGACGACCCCGGCGAGCTTCAGGCTCTCCTCGAACGCGGGGCCCAGCAGGAGGACCGTGAACGGGCTCGTGTCGGGGAAATACAGGATCCGGAGCGGGGTCGCGACGACGAGGGGGACGAGCGCGGCGAGGAAGAGGCGGATGGGCGTCTCGGCCCACACACTCCGCTCAGCTCGCTTCTCGCCGATGACGTCCGGCTCCTGCGGCCCCCGCCATCCGAAGTCGGTGGCTTGAGGATTGTCCCGCGTCCCCGGGAATCAGCCGGAGACGGTGCGGCGGAACATGGAGGTCGTCGCGGTCAGGCTGATCGCACCGACCGCGAGAATCGTCAGGGCCGCGTACCCCAGGACCGTCCAGTCAAACCCGGTGATGATGAGCCCGTGCAGGGCGTCGGCGATGTAGCTCATCGGGTTGTACGTTGCCACGGTCTGCACCCAGGGGGGCAGGAAGACCTTCGGCATCATCGCGGTGGACAGGAAGAGGAGCGGGAACGTCGTCAGGAGGCTGATCATGAGAGTGGTCTCGGAGTTCTTCGTGGCCAGACCGATGAACGTCGAGATCCCGGACCACGCGATCCCGAAGGCCATCGCGAAGCCAAGCAGCAGCAGCAGGCCACCCACGCCCGCACTGATCGTGACCCCGAGCGCGAACCCGAGGATGAGGATGACGATGGTCTGGATGACGATCCGGACGCCGTCGCTCAGGACCTTCCCCATCAGGATCGCGGAACGGTGGATCGGGGCGACGCGCATCTTGTCCATGTAGCCGCTCTCCAGATCCGTGACCATGCCCATACCGGACTGCATCGCGGACGAGATGACCGTTTGGATGATGACGGCGGCACTGAAGAACGTCACGTACGACGTCGTCTTGGCCACTTGGGCGAACCCGGGCACGCTCGCGATGGACTGGAATGCCTGCGTGAATAGGACGAACCAGACGATGGGCTGAACGAGGCTGAAGAACAGGAACTGCGGGCGGCGCAGCGTCTTCCTGATCCAGCGGCCGAAGACGCCGTTGACCTCCGATACGTAGTTGGACATGCTCATGAGGATGGCCTCCTGCGGGCGCCCCACATGATCCGGCTCGGCGGCTTGACCTCTTCCGAGCGCATCTGGTGGCCCGTATGCTTCAGGAACACGTCGTCGAGGGAGGGTGCCGATAGCGTGAGCTGCGAGATCTGCACGCCGACGTCATCAAGCATGCGGACGATCTGAGGGACGAGGCTGGGGCCGCTCTTCGCGTACACGGTTACGCCCGCGTCGTGGTTCTTGACTTCCTGGACATCGGGGATGCGCCGAAGGGCCTCCCGGGCCAAGTCTTGCACCTTCCGTGTGCCATCCGACTTGAGGGCGATCTGGATCACGTCCGCGCCGATCTCCGCTTTCAGGGACGCGGGCGTCCCCTCGGCCACGATCTTCCCACGGTCGATGATACAGAGGCGGTCGCAGAGGCGGTCCGCTTCCTCCATGTACTGGGTTGTGAGGAAGATCGTCATGCCCTGCTCATTGAGAGACTTGATGTAGGCCCAGACCGAGATGCGGTTCTGCGGATCCAGGCCTGTCGTGGGCTCGTCGAGGAAGAGGAGCTTCGGCTTCGAGATCAGGGCCATGGCCAGGTCCAGGCGACGACGCATGCCGCCGGAGTACGTGCCTGCGCGTCGGTCCGGCGCATCCTCGAGCCCGACCGTCTTAATGATCAGGTTCACACGCGACTCGCTCTCGGCCCTCGGGATGTGGTAGAAGCGCGCCTGGAGGCGTAGATTCTCGCGGCCCGTGAGGTCGTCGTCCACCCCGACGTCTTGCGCGGCGTATCCGATGATCTCGCGGATCTTCGCCGGCTCCTCTTCGAGATCGAGGCCGTCCACGACGACCGTGCCCGCGGTCTTCCGGAGGAGCGTCGTGATGATCTTGATCGTCGTGCTCTTGCCCGCGCCGTTGGGGCCGAGGAACCCGAACACCTCGCCCCGCCTCACGTAGAACGAGATGCCGTCGACCGCGCGGACGTCCGGATCAAATGTCTTCTTCAAGTCCTTTACGAGGAGGATCGCGTCCGCCTTCGTGATGACCTCGCGCCCCGGGACCGACGTCGCGGCGGCCTTCGT
>JBGPGA010000047.1:0-12792 GCA_041483635.1 Thermoplasmata archaeon | reverse complement strand
CGAAGTACGCGGGGCGGGAGGCCTACCTCGTCGAGGACGGAGAGGTCAAGCACCCCGTTCGGCGGACGATCATCGAGTTGACCACCCCGACGTTCTGGTCCTCCGTCGACGCGGTGGGCAAGGATTTCGAGTTCGAGGCGGGGTTCTGCGGCAAGTCGGATCCGGGCCAGGCCCTCGACGCGAGCCTGGGCGGTCCCACGATGCGACTCCGGAACGTCTACCTGAGGTGATCGGATGGAAGACCTCGCCGCTCAGATCGTCGCGAAGGCGCAGAAGCTCGGTTGCCAGGACGCCGTCGCCGACATCGTCCAGAACCGATCGTACCAGATCCGGTTCGCCCGGAACGAGCCCGTGATCAGCAACCGCTGGCGCGAGTCGTCCGCTTCCGTTTTCCTTGTTCACGACAAGAGGGTCGTCGCCACCGACATCAAGGACCTCTCGGACGTCGACGGTTCGCTCGAGCGGCTCGTCAAGATCGCGAAATCCTCCCAGCGGAACCCGGAGTACGCCGGTCTCGCGAAGGGGAAGTTCACGTACAGCCGGGTCCGCCCGGATCCGAAGGTCCTCGACCTCCAGGACGGTTCCGACTACGTCGAGGCGGCGATCCAAGGCGCGACCGCCCAGGGCGCGAAGGAATGCGCCGGCTCGTTCTGGCGCTACGAGGACGAGCACCACCTCGCCACGTCGAACGGGCTCGAGGGCCACGACCATCGGGCGGGCCTCTACCTCTCCATCCGGGCCATGGTGTCCCTGGAGTCCAGCGGCCACGGCATCGCGTGCGCCTCCCGCCTGTCCCAGTTCGACCCGGAGAAGGCCGGCCGCAAGGCCGGCCGCATCGCGGCCCTGGCGAAGAACCCGAAGGGAGGCAAGGCCGGCCGGTACACGGTCGTCTTCGATCCGCTCATCTTCGGCGCCCTCACGGACCAGGTGGCGGCCCGGGCGAGCGCCTATGCGGTCCTCGCGGGATTCTCGCCCTTCGGCAAGAAGATCGGGAAGAGCGTGGCCTCCCCGGCCGTGACGATGTGGGACGACGGCTCCGAGGAATCCCTCTCGCGGAAGAAGTTCGACATGGAGGGCGTGCCCACGCGCCGGACCCCGATCATCCAGAAAGGCATCCTGAAGACGTACCTCCACAACACGTCCACGGCGAAGCGGTTCAAGACGAAGACGACGGGCAACGCCGGGCTCATCGCTCCTGATCCGCACGCCGTGTTCGTGAAGCCCGGGGACTGGTCCCGGGACGAGATCTTCTCCGAGGTCAAGGACGGCCTCTGGCTCACGAACACGTGGTACACCCGGTACCAGTCCTACGTGAACGGGGACCTGAGCACGATCCCGCGCGACGGCATCTTCCATATCCAGAAGGGCGAGGTCGTCGAGACCTGGAAGGACATCCGCATCACGGACAACCTGATCCGGCTCATGAAGAACGTCGTGGCGCTCGGCGACAACACGGAACAGATGATGTGGTGGGGCGAGGTCAGCATCCCGAACTTCGTCCCGTACGCGCTGATCAAGGACGTCAACATCACGCGGTCGGCCGAGTAAGCCCCGTCCCGGAGCCGCCCCGAATGCGGCGGATCAGTTCGACGGCGCTTTTTCCGCGGTCACGAGCACGGCGTTGATGACGCCGTCCTGGCCGGGTCGCGAGGTGATTTTCGCGAGGCCGATTTCCGTCTGGATGACCGCGCCTCGGGTCATGATATTCCGCGTCACGTAGTGCGGGTTCGAGGTGTTTTCCTTCACCGTGACGATTTTCACCTTCTTCGTCGTCGCCGTGCGCGGGTCTAGGACGTTGGCGTGCTCCGCCTTGAGGACGCGGACCTTCCGGTTCCCGCCCTTCGTGCGGTAGAGCTTGAGCCGCGGGGTGCCGATGAATGCGAACTGTTGCTCGCGCGAGATCTCGCGGCGGCGCTTCTTCCGAAAGGGGCGGTATCGGCCGCCCGTGGACTTCCTCTTGGATCGTCCTTGCCACAGGGCCATTCTGAACCTCGAAGGGAGTCGTCCCAACCTCGCGGCCCTATAAGACGCTTACGGCCTCAGAGGGAGGGCGGGAGGAGCGTACGGTACACGAGGAGCGTCGTGAGGAAGAACCCGATCAACGCGCCCCCGTTCAGGAGGGGCAGCCCCGCCTGGGGGTTGCCCTTCAGTACGTACCGCATGAGGATCGAGAAGCCGACGAGGCTGCCGATCAGCGTCCCGATCGCGACGGTCGCGCTGGGGGACAGGCTCAGGAGCCCCGCACCCACCGTGTCGGGAAGCCACGCGAGCGCCGACACGCTCATCATTCCCGGGATGATGAGGTCGCCCAGGCCGATGAACATCGCCTCGCGCTCCTCGCCCTTCGCGACCTGCTCCTTGAGGCTCCGCTGCTCGGAGAACTTGTAGTCCGCGGACTTCGGGATGACCAGGAGAACGGGGAGGCGCTGGCTCGTGAGCTCGTCGGCCAGGGTCACCATGTGCTTCGAGCGGTAGACGGCCCACGCATCGTAGCAGGCGAGGGCCACGAGCAAGAGGGTGGCGGGGACCCAGCTGAAGGAGATCCCGAGGATGGCCGTCACACCCGCCGCGGTCACGAGGCCGACCGTGTCGACCACGTACCACTCCGGGTACTTCACGAGGATCCAGGTGACGCCTGCCGCGAGCACGAAGGCCAGGGCCGTCGCCAGATTCCCCAGGGTCGTCGCGAGGCTGTCATCGACCGTCGTGAAGAGGGAGGCCACGCCGATGGAGAGGTAGTAGACGGGAAGGAGGGCGACGAAGGCCACCGTGATCAGGACGGAGCCGAGGACGATGTACCGGGCCAGGTCCTGCCGCCGGTATTTCACGAGCCCGAGGATGACCGCGGTGAAGATGAGGATCATCACGATATAGATCACGGCGTTCAGCGGGTCGCCCGGATTCTGGAATGCGGTCATGCCGTTGTAGGCGAACGTCGGGGCAATGAGCAGGGCGACAATCTGGGACGACGCGAGGAGGATCCCCATGATGGCGATGGACCGGATCTCTCGCTCCATGGGCCGACTACTCCCGGGACACCCGTCCGAACGCGACGCTCCCGGCGATCTTCTCGATGAAGACCTTCACGATCGCGCCCTTCGCGGTGCCGGGCACGTAGATGATGTACTTGTCCAGCTTGGCGATCCCGTCGCCCTTCTTCCCGATGTCCTGAATCATCATCTCGTAGACCTTGCCCTCGACGAGGGGCGCCTCTTCGACCTTGGCCGCCTTCTTGACCGATTTGACGGGACGGCGGGCGCCGCAGGCGTCGCACTCGAGCATCGCGACGCGGCCCTCCTTCACGAGACGCGTATCGGGCCGGCCGCACTCCTGGCAGATCACGTAGGCATCGACGTAGGACCGGATGCGCTCCTCGATGTTCTGCGAGGTGACCTTGCTCTTGAAGACGACGCGGCGGCCCTCGAGCGTGCCGGCCGTGCCGAGCTCGCGCAGGAGGTACGTCAGCACCATGTCGGGATCGCGGCGGATGGCTTGGACGATGTCCTCGAAGTTCCGGAGGATCGTCGTCTTGCCCTCGTACGTGATGTCGGGTGAGGGAACCTGGAACCGCTCACCGCTGCTGAGGGCGTCGGGCAGGGCTTTCTTGGCCCGTGCTAGGAGTTGGGCGTAGGAGAGGGAAGACATGGGGAACGACCAAGGAGAGGCCCCGGTTTAAAGGTTTGTCCCAGGGCTCCTCGTTTCGCATTTGAAGGGTGCGTCTCACTTGAGTCCGGCGGCGGCCTTCACGAGCCCCAGGTGGATCGGCGAGGGTCGGAACGGCCGCGAACGCAGTTCGGGATGGAACTGGGACGCGACGAAATAGGGATGGCCCATGAGCTCGAGGACCTCCATCCGCCGCCCCCCGTCCGAGCGACCCACGTACCGCAGGCCCGCGGCTTGCAGCTTCGCGAGGTACTCCAGGTTGATCTCGTACCGGTGCCGGTGCCGCTCGAAAATGGTCGTCGAGCCGTAGAGCTTCGCGGTCTTCGAGTTCTCGTCGAGCAGAATCTCGTGAGCCCCGAGGCGCATCGTGGCCCCCATGTCCTTCACACTCTGCTGCTCGGGCAGGAGGTCCACCACGGGGTGCGGCGTCTTCGGGTTGAACTCGGAGCTGTTCGCGTCCTTCAGTCCGAGCGTCTCGCGCGCAAAGCCCACGGTGGCCAGCTGGAACCCGAGGCATACGCCTTGGAATGGGATGTCGTTGTCCGCGGCGTACCGCGTGGCGGCGATCTTCCCCTCGATGCCGCGATCCCCGAATCCTCCGGGGACGAGGATGCCCTGCGCGCCCTCGAGGAGCTTCGTCCCCTTCTTCTCGATGTCCATCGATTCGACCCACCGGAGGTTCACCTTGACCCGGCTCGCCGCGGACGCGTGGTGGAACGCCTCGATGTGGCTGATGTACGAGTCCTTGAGATGGGTGTACTTCCCGACGAGGGCGATCGTGACCTCCTTCTCCGGGTTCTTCAGGCGCTCCAGCATCGCCCTCCATTCCTTTAGGTCCTCGTCCTTCTGCGGGAGGTTCAGGGTCTTCACGATGTACTCGGTGAGACCCTGGCCGTCGAAGAGGAGGGGCACGTCGTAGATTGTGGAGGCATCCGGGGCGCTGATCACGCCGTCCACGGGGACGTCGGAGAAGAACGCGATCTTCTTCTTCACATCGGGCTCGAGGGACCGCTCGCCGCGCGCGATGATCACGTTCGGCTGGATCCCCGCGGCGCGGAGCTCCCGGACGCTCTGCTGCGTCGGCTTCGTCTTCTGCTCCCCGACCGCGCCCATCACGGGGACCAGGGTCGTGTGGACATACAGGACGTTCTCCCTCCCGACCTCCTGGCCGAGCTGGCGGACGGCCTCGAGGAAGGGCATCCCCTCAATGTCTCCCACGGTCCCACCCATCTCGATCAGGACGATGTCCGCGCGCTCCTTCTCCCCGACCGCGCGGAGCAGGGCCTTGATCTCATCCGTGATGTGCGGGATGATCTGGACCGTCTTGCCGAGGTAGTCCCCGCGGCGCTCCTTCTCGATGACGGCCCGGTACACCTTGCCCGTCGTGATGTTGTGGTCCCCGGTCAGGTTCACGTCCAGGAACCGCTCGTAGTTCCCGAGGTCCAGGTCCGTCTCGGCCCCGTCGTCGAGGACGAAGACCTCCCCGTGCTGGTACGGGTTCATCGTGCCCGCGTCGACATTCAGGTACGGATCGATCTTCACGGGAGAGACCCGCAGCCCCTTCGACTTGAGCAGGACGCCAATGGAGGAAGTGGAGATTCCCTTCCCCAGCCCCGACAAAACACCGCCCGTGACAATAACGTACTTCACGTTAACTCACGGGAATCGTCCATCGGGGGGGTCGCACAAATAGTTTGTGCAGAGCCGACTGAGCGGAACGACAAGAGTGGCGCAAAGTCTTATGCGAATGGATGCGCGTGATGCGGGCGACTCCTATGCCGCAGGACCTCACCCTCAACCAGGTCCCGGGACTCCTTCCCGGCGCGAAGGCCCCCGACTTCTCCCTCCCGGGCATCGATGGGAAGACGTACTCGCTCGCGTCGTTCAGGGGAAAGCCGATCGTCGTCGTGTTCTTCACATGCAACCACTGCCCCTACGTCCAGGCGTGGGAGTCCCGGTTCGTCGAGGTGCAGCGGGACTACGCCTCGAAGGGTGTCCAGCTCGTCGGGATCAACTCGAACGACGAGACGAAGTACCCCGAGGACGACGTCGAGCACATGAAGGAGCGGGCCAAGGACCACGGGTACACCTTCCCCTATCTGCGGGACGAGAGCCAGGAGGTCGCGGAGACGTGGGGTCCCGTGGCGACGCCCGACTTCTTCGTGCTCGACAAGGACCGCGTCATTCGCTACCGCGGACGCTTGGATGACAACCACAAGGACGCGAACGCGGTCACCCTCCGCTACCTCCGCGATGCGCTCGACGACCTGCTCGCGGGCAAGACGCCCCGGGTGACGCTCACGCCTCCCTTCGGCTGCTCGATCAAGTGGAAGCCGAGTCACTTCACCTGAGCCCGCGTCAGCGACGCGGTCGCCCCTTGCGAGGGCTGTCGAACCGCCACTTCAGATAGTCGTAGTTCGCCCGAAGGTTCCCCGCGCGGTCGTAGGAGCGAGCGATGCGTCGGGCCTCCTTCGGATCGGCCTTCATCTCCCGAACGAACTTCTCGAGGTTCCGGAGCGCCCGCGTGAGCTCGTCCACGATGGGCACGGTCGCCCGTTGGGATGTCCGGGAAAGGGGATTCAAGTCCACGCTCAGGACCGTCTTTCCCATCCGTGCGAGGCCTTCCGCCCGGTCGCCGTCCTCGAGAGGGACCAAGACGACATCCGCGCGGAAGATCCCCTCGCGGTGACACAGGGCCCGCTTCGATTCGAGTCCGGGAATGCGCGCGTCGGGCCTGGGGCCGAGGACGTCCGTCGCGCCGGCCGCGCGCAGGCGCCTCACGATTCGCGCGACGCGCACCTCCGTCCGGTGGAAGAGGTTGACTTCGATTCGGGCCGGGATCGCCTTCGCCAGGCGAACGATCTCTCGGGATGCCAGGGCCACCGTGTTCCCGTTCACGGAGATCACGGGGCGTTTCGCGGTCGACAGCATGGCGGCCGCCGCCTTCTCGGCGACGAGGGCCGAGGCCGTCGTCTGTTCGCCCAGGAGATAGTCGAAGGCCTCTCCCCTTCCCTGGGCGATGAGGCCCTCGGGCACCACGATGCCGTCCCGCCATCCTCGGACGAGCTTCTCGCGCCGGACGAGGGACTCGTACCGCGGGTGGGACTTGGGAATCTTCATACCATGGCCCTGATCCGGTCCACGAACTTCCCGCAACCGTGCCATAGCGGATCGGCGGTGGGAAGGCCGTACTTCGCTTCGTACTCGTCCACGGTCGCCTCGACCTGCTCGCGCGTCATGTTCTCATGATTCAGTCCAATCGCGAAGACCTTGCCGCCGCCCGCGATCTTGGCAAAGAACTCGAGCCATTCGATCTCCTCCTCGGGGGTCGGCATGGGCCACGCGACGACGTCGCGGCGGAAGTTCCGCGTCTTCCGTGCGGGTGCGTGCATCATCAGGATCGCAGAGGGGAACGAGGCCATGATGATGGACCGCGTGCCGCTGACGTAGGCGGGATGCGAGATGCTTCCCTGACCCTCCACGATGAGGACCTTGGGCTTCGTCTCCTCGTACGCGCGGACGACCTCCGCCTCAAGCTCGCCGACCATGAAGTCCCCCTTGATCGAGTCGAGCGGGACGCCGTACGGTGAGCCCTGGAGGAGTCCCGTCTGGCCCGTGGCCACGAACGTGGTCTTGATGCCCGCGGCGTTCATCGCGTCCGTGAGCAGGAGGGCACAGGTCCGCTTCCCGATGGCTCCGTCGGTCCCGAGGATCGGGATGCGAACGCAGGGAAGCCGGCGCGACTTGTCGCTGAACTGTTGCGCCTCCCGGATGTCCCGCGGGCGGCGGACGTCGAGGAGCTTCACGCCGTGCTCGGCTGCGAGCTTGGCGAACTCGGGGTCGTCGCGGAGGTACTCGTGCAGCCCCGCGGCGACGTTCACGCCGTGCTCGATCGCCTCCTTGATTGGGGGCCGGAACTCCTTCGGGATGTATCCGCCGAACGTGGCCACGCCGATGACGAGCGTCTCAGGCTTCCCCTTCTCGAGGGCCTCCCGGAAGTCCCGGAAGATCGGGATCCCGTTCGCCTTCCCATCGAGGACCTCGCCCGCGTCCCGTCCCGCCTTCGTGTGGTCGATGACGCCGACGATCAGGTACCGCTTCGAATACCGCACGAGGCCATTCGCCGTCTTCCCAGTGTTCTGGCCGAAGTAGCCGTCGCAGAGGATGACCGCGCGTTCCATGGAGACCGCCTCCGGTCCGTGAGCGCCAGGGGAGATGGCCCGGGCCGCATAAAGGCTCGCGAAATACCCGCCGTGCGGGGCCCGGGAACCTACTTGAGACATGAGTCCTTTTCCCTCGCGTGGAACTCGGCGTCGTCGGCAAGCCGAACGTCGGCAAGTCCACCTTCTTCGCCGCGGCCACTCTGGCGCCGGCCCAGATCGCGAACTATCCCTTCACGACAATCGAACCGAACCGAGGGATGGCGTACGTCCGGCACCGTTGTCCTCACCTCGACCTCGGCGTCGCGTGCCAGCCGAACAACAGCCCCTGCCAGGACGGCGTGCGGCTCATCCCCGTCGAGCTGCTCGACGTGGCGGGCCTCGTCCCCAAGGCTCACGAGGGTCGCGGCCTCGGGAACAAGTTCCTGGATGACCTGCGGCAGGCGAGCGCCCTCGTGCACGTGATCGATGCCACGGGGGGCACGGACTTCGAGGGAAACCTCGTCCCCGCGGGGACCCACGACCCCCTCGAGGACGTCCGATTCCTGGAGGAAGAGCTCGCGCACTGGATCGCGGGCATCCTGTCCCGCAATTGGGAGAAGGAGGCGCGGCACGCCGACCTCGAGGAGGTCCCGCCGGAGAAGGTCTTGTACGACCGCCTCACAGGTCTCGGGCTCACGGAGGCCCAGATCCATCTCGCCCTCCGGGAGACGCCGCTGGACCCCAAGATGGCTCGGTGGTCCTCCGAGGACATGCTCCATCTTGCGCACAGCCTTCGGAAGATCGGGAAACCGATGATTCTCGCGTCGAACAAGGCGGATCTGGTGTCGAAGGAACGACTCGACGCCCTGGCGGCCGTCGAGGGGTACCGCACCGTCCCGACGTCCGCCGAGTTCGAGCTCGCGCTGCGCCGCGCGGCCCAGGCCCATCTCGTCCGCTACGAGCCGGGCGCCTCCTCATTCCAGATCCTCGACGCCTCGAAGCTCTCCGCGCCCCAGGCCAAGGGGCTCGAGAAGATCAAGGCGTTCCTGGACGCCCGCGGGACGACCGGCGTCCAGGCCTGCGTCGAAGAGGCCGTGTTCAAGCTCCTCGACCTCATCATCGTGTTCCCCGTGGAGGACGAGACGCACTGGACGGACAAGAAGGGGAACGTCCTCCCGGACGCCTTCCTCGTGCCCCGCGGCTCCACGGCTGCGGACGTGGCCTTCAAGGTCCACACGGACCTCGGCAAACATTTCATCCGCGCGATCGACGGGAGGACGAAGATGGTCGTCGGCCGGGACCACCCCGTCAAGGATGGCGACGTGATCAAGATCGTCGCGAAGGTGTGATCCCGGACCCCCGAGGGCGGCATGGGAAAGGTTCATCTCCGTGCACGCGCCTCGAACCTCGATGCAGGGGACGGCCCGTGCGGGGAAGGCAGCCGTGACGCAGGCCCTGCCTCGGCGTCTCCGCCGCGACCCGGAGGGTTGAGGAACCTGCCCCGTGCGACGAGGAGAGCCCGGCCGGACGGGTCCTACAAGCGCCTCCGAGACTACGGGATCATCGGCAACCTGCGAACGGTCGCCCTCGTCGGGGTGGACGGATCGATCGACTGGTACTGCTACCCGGACTTCGACTCCCCGAGCGTGTTCGGCGCGATCCTCGACGGTTCGAAGGGAGGGCGCTTCCGGATCAGCACGCAGAGCTACGCGACGCGAAACCAGATTTACTTCCCGGACACGAACGTCCTCATCACCCGCTTTCTGACCCGGGAGGGCGTCGGCGAGGTGACGGACTACATGCCCCTCGACCAGGGCAAGGGGCAGTCCCCGCGCCACCGGATCATCCGCCAGGTCGAGGCCGTCCGAGGCAACGTCCCCTTCGAGCTCGAATGCCTCCCCGCGTTCGACTATGCCCGTCAGGGCCATGAGACGAAGCTGGGGGAAGCCGGCGCGCAGTTCATCGCGCCCGCGGTGGGCCTCACCCTCGCGGGGCTCGTTCCCTTGAAGAAGGCGGGATCCGGCGTTCAGGCCGACTTCCGGCTCAAGGAGGGGGAGTCGACCGCGTTCGTCCTCGAAGGCTCCGACGTCCCCCGCTCCGTCGACGACGTGCGGATCGGGCCGGCGGAGGTCGAGGAGGCCTTCCGCGAGACCGTGGCGTACTGGAGGCACTGGATCGCGGCCTGCACGTACCGCGGGCGCTGGCGCGAGATGGTGAACCGCTCGGCCCTCGTGCTGAAGCTCCTGACCTTCGCGCCGACGGGAGCCGTCGTCGCGGCCCCTACGACGGGCCTCCCGGAGGAAATCTCGGGGGAGCGGAACTGGGACTACCGCTACACCTGGATCCGCGATGCGGCCTCGACGATCTATGCCCTCCTGGGAGTCGGCTTCAAGGACGAGGCCGGTGCGTTCATGAACTGGCTCTCGCAGCGGATCACGGGCCAACGCACGAACGGATCCCTGCGGCCTGTGTACAGGATCGGCGGCTCGGAGGCGATGGAGGAGGAGGTGCTCACCCATCTCGAGGGCTACCGCGGCTCCCGTCCGGTCCGCATCGGCAATGCGGCCTCGGAGCAGGTCCAGCTCGACATCTACGGCGCGCTGATGGACGCCGTTTCCCTGTACAACGACCACGGCACGCCGATCTCCTACGACCTGTGGGTCGACCTGCGCCGGATGCTCGACTGGGTGTGCGACCACTGGCGCGAACCCGACCAGGGCATCTGGGAGATCCGCGGTCCGCCCCAGGAGTTCGTGCACTCGAAGATGATGTGCTGGGTTGCGATGGACCGCGGCATCCGCCTCGCGGAGAAGCGGGGCTTCCCCGGGAGCGTGGACCGCTGGAGGGCTGCACGGGACGCGATCTACGAGGAGATCATGGCCAAGGGATGGAGCGCGAAGCGGCAGGCCTTCGTCCAGGCGTACGGGAGCGAGGCCCTCGACGCGAGCGCCCTGCTCATGCCCCTCGTCCTCTTCATGTCCCCGACGGACCCGCGGGTCCTGATGACGATCGCGGCGATCCAGAAGGAGCTCGCCTCGGACCACCTCGTGTACCGCTACCGCCTCCGGGACAGCGCGGACGGCCTGAAGGGCGAGGAGGGGACGTTCAGCCTGTGCAGCTTCTGGCTCGTGGAGGCGCTAACCCGCGCGGGGCGCCTCGAGGAAGCGCGGATCATCTTCGAGCGGATGCTCGGCTACGCGAACTCCCTCGGCCTCTACGCGGAGGAGATCGGCCGTCGCGGGGAGGCGCTCGGCAACTTCCCCCAAGCCTTCACCCATCTAGGCCTGATCACGGCGGCCGTGAACCTGGACCGGGCCCTCGGCGAAAGCGATTAGCGAGCCTTTCTCACACTCGGGACGACTCGCATTCGGGCCCCGGCCCAACACGTTCTTATCCCTCTCGGCCGTTTGTGCATGGCCTTTCTGGTCGCTGCGCCGGTCGTCTCCGGCGAACGGGGACCGGAGGGCCGGGTTCGACGAGGGAGAGATCTGACCGAATCGTGGGACGTGCGGATGCTGACGGCCTCCTACCGCCGCGACGGCCCGCAGGAGGAACCCGTCGTGGAGATCTTCGGACGGACGAAGGACGACCGCTCCATCACGATCGAGTACTGGGGCTTCTCTCCGTATTTCTACTGCATCGAACCGACCCAGGCCCTCCTGTCCGCGATGCAGCGGGACCCGGAGGTCGTGCGGATCGAGAACGTCGAGCTCGAGATCGCAGGGCGCAAGCGGGCCTGCGGCAAGGTGCTGATGCACCATCCTTGGAAGACGCCGGAGTACCGCGAGCGATGCCGCAAGTACGGGAGCGACGTGATGGCGGCGGACATCCCGTTCGCGCACCGCTTCATCTTCGACATGGATCTGTCCTCGTGCTTCCGGGTCCATGGCACGCCGATCCAAGGCAGGTACACGACCGAGCTCATCGTGAAGGCGGAGCGGTTCGAGCCGATTGAACCCTTCAGCCCCAGATTGAGGGTCCTCTCCTTCGACATCGAGAACACGATTCAGAACCCGAAGCTCCTGTGCCTCGGTATGGCGTGGCGGGAGGCGGGCGAGCTCAAGACGGAATGCCTGAGCGGCTCCGAGCGGGACATCGTGAAGGGGTTCCTCGGGTTCGTCGAGAAGTACGACCCCGACGTGATCACCGGGTACAACATCGACGGGTACGACCTGCCCGTCCTCGAGTCCCGCGCGAGGATGAACGGCCTCTCCGGGTTGACCCTCTCGCGGGATGGAATGCAGATCAGCAACGTCGGAGAGCGTTTCTGGCGCGCCCACGGTCGCATCATCGCGGACGCATGGTGGTCCACGAAGGTCGAGCTGCATCCGAAGCAGGAGACCCTCGATGCCGTGGCGAAGTGGCTCCTGGGCGAGGGGAAGCATGACGTCGACCGTCGGAACATGGACCAGGAGTGGGAGAAGGACAAGGCCCGCGTGATGGAGTACTGCAAGAAGGACGCAGAGCTCGCCCTCCGGATTCTGGAGAAGGTCGCCAAGCTGGACAAGTCCATGGACATCGCGGTCGTCTCGAAGCTGCCCGTGGACGACGTCTTCAACGGACGCACGTCTCAGCTCATCGACTCGATCCTGATCCGCGCCGCGGATCGGGGCCACTTCGGCGTCCCGATGACCCGCACGGGTTCCGGGGAGGCGCCCATCGAGGGCGGCTACGTCCACAGCCTCGATCCGGGCCTGTACGAGTGGGTCGGGGTCCTCGACTTCACCTCGATGTACCCGTCCATCATCATCGAGAACAACATCTGCTTCACGACCCTGAACGAGGCAGGCACGGTGGTGAGCCCGACCGGCGTGCGGTTCTTGGACAAGTCCGTGCGCATCGGCCTCCTCCCGACGATCCTGGGCAACCTGATGCGGGAGCGGAAGGATGTCAAGTCGAAGCTCAAGACGGAGAAGGATCCGGAGAAGCGGGCGTACTACGACCGCCTGCAGTTCGCGATCAAGATCCTGATGAACGCGTTCTACGG
>JBGPGA010000046.1:0-12959 GCA_041483635.1 Thermoplasmata archaeon | reverse complement strand
TACTTCAGCATCGAGTAGCATTCCGCGCACGTCGTGACGAGGCGCTTCGCCCCGCTCGCCCGGATCCACTCCGCGTTCCGGCGGGCGAGGGTCTCGAACGTCGCCCGGTCGCCGTTCCAGAGCGCATCATGGCCGCAACAACGTTCCGCGTTCGCGACGACCGGCACGATCCCCGCGGCGTTCATGATCTTGATCGCCGCCTTCCCGATGCGGGCGCTGTCGCAGTACGTGAAGACGCCGTCGAGGTAGGGCATGCAGCCCGTGAAGTAGATCACGTCCCCGGTGTCCGCGACCTTCAGGCCGTCCCCGATCCACGCGCGGCGGTCCTGGTTCAGGTTCGGCCTCGCCATGATCTTCGCCAAGAGGTCTTTGTATCCGCCGTGCTTGCACGGCGCGGTCCGCTCCATGGTGGGGCGCAACGCCTGCCGCCTCGCGCGGATGAACGCAGGGAAAGGCACCTCGGTCGCGCAGGCCGCCTGACATTCGCCGCACGTGAGGCACGCCCAGAGGTCCCGCTCGCTCACGCGGTCCGCCCCGCCGAGGTACGCCTCGAGGATCACCTTGCGAGGGCTGAACGTGACGTCCGCGCGGTGGACCGGGCAGCTGAACGTACACTTGTTGCACTGGATGCAGCCCTCCTGGGCGAGGATTCTCAGGCCCTCGTCGAGGCCCTCGGATGGAGAGGCGAGGACGGCCATCAAGCGACCTCCCGCAGTGGGCTCAGGCCGAGCCTCCGCACGGTCTCCGTGAACTCGGTCGCGGTCTCCGCGAACCTCGGTCCCTCGGAGCTCGAGGCCGCCTCCATCCGCAGCCGCTCCGGTCCGATTCCCAGGGTGCGGAGGACGCCGGAGAGCCGGTCCGTCTGCTCTCGCGCCTGGAGGTTCCCGCTCTTGTAGTGGCATGAACCCGGGTGGCAGCCCATGACGAGGACGCCGTCGAACCCGCGCTCGAACGCACGGAGGACGTAGTACGGGTCCACCATGCCTGTGCACATCAGGCGGACGATCTTCACCGACGACGGGTACGGGATCTTCGCAACCCCCGCCTGGTCCGCGGCGTTGTATCCGCACCAGTTGCAGCAGAGCGCGAGGATCTCCGGTTCCGGCGTCACGGGGCCACCGCCTTCGGTGCGAGGGCGTCGATCATTGCGACGATCTGCAGCTTCGTGAACTGGCGCACGGTGATCGCACCCGTCGGGCACACGACCATGCACTTCCCGCATCCTTCGCACGCGGTCTCGTCAACGACCGCCACGAGACCCTGCGGGTCCACGTGGACCGCGTCGAACTCGCACACCTCTGTGCACCGGTCGCACGCGCGGCAGAGGTCCGGGTACACCTCCGCGACGAGCGGGTTGAGCGTCATCTCGCCGCTCCCGAGGAAGATCGACGCGGACATCGCCGCGGCGCCCGCCTGGGCGATCGTGTCCGTGATGTCCTTGGGCCCCTGTGCGCAGCCCGCCACGAAGACACCCTTGATGGCGGTCTCCGTGGGGTTGATCTTCAGGTGGTACTCCTTGACGAACCCGTCCGCGGTCTTGTCGAGGTGTAAGGAGGCCAGGAGCCCGTCGATGTCCCCCGGCTCCATTGCGGTGCTGAGGACGACCACGTCCACGGGCACGCGGAGGGTGACGCCCGCGAGGGTGTCCTCGGTGACGATGATCAGCTTGCCCTGCTCCTCCGGCGCCTCCGCGACGTCCGTGACCTGCGCGGGCTTTCCTCGCACGAACCCGACCTGCTCTGACGCCACGCGCTGGTAGAACTCCTCGTACCCCTTCCCGTTCGCGCGCATGTCCATGTAGAAGTTGTATACGCGGGCCCCCGTCCGCTCGCGGATCAGGTGGGCGTACTTCAGCGAGTACATGCAGCACACGCGCGAGCAGTACGGGCGGTACTTCTCGTCGCGCGAACCGACGCAGTGGATGATCCCCACGGACGCCGGCGGCGTCCCGTCCTTCTTCAGGAGCTTCCCGCCCGTCGGTCCCGTGGAGGAGAGGAGCCTCTCGACTTGGAGGCCGTGGTACACTTCAGGATACTTCCCGAACCCGTACTGCGAGACCTGTGAGGCGTCGAAGGGCCGGTACCCAGTGGCAACGACGACCGCGCCGACCTCGACCTGCACGTCCTCCGGTTGCATCGAGAAGTCGATCGCGTCCGCGGGGCACACCGCCTCGCACATCCGGCAGGCGCGGTTCCGCTGGAAGTAGAAGCAGTGGTCCGCGTCGATCGTCCAGAGCTGCGGCAGGGCTTGGGAGAACGGGAGGTAGATCGCCTTGCGGCGGTTGAGCCCCATGTTCCATTCCGAGTCGACCTGGATAGGGCTCTTCGGGGTGCTGACGGGGCAGCGGTCCGTGCACCGGTTGCACCCGATGCAGTCGTCCGTTACGAACCGGGGTCTCTTCCGAAGGGTGAGGGTGAACTTCCCGGGCGTACGGACGGCGTCCTTCACCTCGGTGTACGTGAGGAGGTCGACGTTGGGATGATTGAACACCTGGTTCATCTTCGGAGAGAGGGTGCACATCGCGCAGTCGAGCGTGGGGAACGTCTTGTCGAAGCGCGCCATGTTGCCGCCGATCGTCGGGCTCTTCTCGATGAGCGTGACCTTGTGCCCGGCATTGCCGAGCAGGATGGATGCGTGGATCCCAGCGATCCCCGCGCCGATCACGGCGACGCCCTCGTGGATGGGAGCGGTCTTCACCTCGAGGGGCCGCAGGCGGAGAACCTTCGCGACCTGGGCTCCCACGAGCGCCTTCGCCTTCTCCGTCGCCTTGTCTGGCTGGGACCGGTGGGCATATGCGCACTGCTCCCGCACGTTCGCGATCTCCAGGAGGTACGGGTTCATCCCCGCCTCCTTGGCCGTCTCGCGGAACATGTCCTCGTACATCTTCGGCGTGCAACACGCGACGACGACGCCGTCGAGTCCTTTCTCCTTGATCGTCTCCTGAAGCCGCGCCTGTCCCTGGTTCGAGCACATGAAGCGGAAGTCCGTCGCGACCACGACGCCGTCTTGCTTCGCCGCGGACTCCCGCAGCGCGTTCACGTCGACGACGTCGGAGATATTGCCGCCGCATTGGCAGATGAAGACGCCGACCTTCCGCTCTCCGTCCGTCAAGCCTTCACGACCTCCTGCTCTTCGAGTTTCCCGATTACAGAAGCCACGCTGACGGTGTGGCGCCCCACGCCCAGACGGTCCGGATCAATCCCGAAGGCGAGCCCGGTGAGCTGGGGTAGATGGAGGATCGGCATGCCAATCCGCCTGCCCGCGGCCTTCGATGCCTCCTTCTGATGCGCGTCGAGCACGAGGTGGCAAAGCGGGCATGGGGTCGCGAGCATCGTCGCACCCGCCTCCTTCGCCTCCATGAGAGCCGCGGCGGACAGCCGGGAGGTGAGGTCCTCGCTAACAGTCGGGGCGTCGAAACCGCAACAGCCGGTACGCCCCTTGTACCGCAGCGGAGTTCCGCCAAGGATCCTGACGAGGCGTTCGATGGAATTCGGGTCCGCAGGAGTGTCGAATGCCTTGGTACCCGGGGACCGCAGGAGGCGGCAGCCGTAGAACGCGCCCACTGCGACGTCGCCGAGCGGTCGCCGGACGTGGGCGGCGAGCTTCCTCTCCCCGACGTCTTGGAGGAGGACCTGGAGGAGATGTTTGACCCGCACGCCTCCGGTGTACGAACTCGGCCCTGTGTGTTCCAGGACTCTGTTGATCCGCTCCCGGGTATCGGGATCCTCGAGAGCCTGTGCGGCCTCGGAAAGGTAGAGCTGGCAGGCGCCACAGACGGTGATGATGTCGAGCCCCTTCGCCTGTGCCATGGACAGCGTGCGAGCGTTCACGGCGAGGGCACCTTCGGGGTCCGTCTTCTGGAGGTTCCCCTCGCCGCAACACCCAGCCCCGTTCAGGCCGACGAGCTCGATCCTGAGTTCCTTCGCCACCTCGCGTGTGGCCTCGTCGAGCTCTTGGCAGCGATCCCGTGCCGCACATCCTGGGAAGTACGCAAACCTCATGAGGGTTCCTCCAAGGCGGCGAGCCTTGCTTCCACCTCGGCTCGGTACGTGAGGAGCTTTGCCGTCGGGGCGGCTTCCTGCCGGAACTCGGGAGCCACCGAACGTGGGGATGTCAGCTCCATCGCTCCCGCCTTCCTGTCGGCGCGGACCCTTCGGACGCCGGATATAGCTAAGGTACGTACTGCACGTGTAATCCCTTGACGCCTCCGATGGAGGAGCGGGAGGCAGAAGCACGGGCGCGGGATGCGGCGGATGCGAGCCCACTCGGACGGTGGGTGCACGTCTGTTAAATATCGCGTCCCGCGTTGCAGAATCCCATGGTGGCGAACGTCATCGCGAACCGAGTGCCACGCCTCGCGTACGGGGATCGCTTCCTCTCCGAATTCCTCCCCGACCGGGTGCTGTCCGAGGGCCGCCTAGTCCCGCTGCGGACGCCCGAGGGCGCACCCGCGCTCCCGGATGTGCAGGGCGCCCTGCGGCAATCGCTCGAGACATCCTCGACACCGGACCTGGTTCCCTCCCTGGGTGAGTGGCTCGCGTCTCGGTACCGCGGCGGGGACGTCGCGGTCATCATCGACGACTACGCCCGGCCGTGCGCCCACCAGCGCCTCCTCCTGCCCGGCCTCCTCAACTGGCTCCAGTCCCGCGGCGTGAAGCGGGACCGGATCGCGATCATCATCGCCGCGGCGACCCACCGGGACCCGAAAGCGCCGGAGTGGGCCTACATGCTCGGGGACACGCTGTGGCCGGCGTGGAAGGACCGCGTCTTCTTCCATCACGACCGGGAGGACCTCGAGAAGCTCGGCGTGATGCCGGATGGTACGCCCGTCGAGCTGAACGCCCGGGCCGCTCGCTCTGAAGTGATCGTCTCCCTGTGCGACCTCGACTACCATTACTTCGCGGGCGTCAGCGGAGGGCCGAAGCACCTCGTGCCCGGGATCGCGGGTCGGACGCTCACGACCGCGGACCATCTCCAGATGTTCGGCGAGCTGGGGTTCGCGCCGCACGTCGACATGGGCGTCCTGGATGGCAACCCCGTCTACGAGTACAAGCGCGCGGCCGTGCGGATCATCTTGGATAACCTGAAGGCGCGCGGCACCATCGTGTACGCCGTCGTCTGCGTGCTGAACCCCGCGTACCAGGTCGTTGCCCTCGAAGGCGGTGATATCCTCGCCGTCCACCGGAACCTGCGCCATACCCTCGACAAGGTGTACGCCGCGTCCATCCCCGCGCTCGCGGATATCGCGATTGTCACGGCGCGTCATCTCGGGATCAACGTGTACCAGGCCGGGAAGGCGATCAACGCGGCCGCGCGCGCTGTCAAGCCGGGCGGCACGGTCGTCTGCGTCGCGCCGTGCCCGGACGGCTTCGGGAATGAGGAGTTCCGCAACCTGATGAAACTCGCCGCCCCGGTGCTCCATGAGGCTGAGGACCGGATTGCGCGGGGCGGGGATCCTGCCAAGGTGGGCCCGGAGGCGATCGACCGCGCCCTGCGGGCGGTCCAGGACGTGGTGATGGCAGACTTCAAGATCGGGAAACAGAAGCCCGTGGACATGCTCGTGCAGTACCGACGCACGGGCTGGGGGAACCTGTGGCTCCTGTGCGACGGGCTCAGTGACGAGGAGCGGAAGCTCCTCCCGTTCCGGTATGTCGGGGACCGGGGCGAGGATCCCCAAAAGCGGCTGCGGGCCTGGGTCCAGGATCAGGAGAAGCGGGGAAGGCCCACGTACCTGATAGTCGACGACCCCACCTACTGGATCCAGCTCAAGGGCGCGTGAACGCGAATCGCCGGGGGTCGCGGCGCGGCCGGACGGACTGGGGTTCGTCTCCGGGACGGGCGGCGTGACTCGGAACGCGACGCTCCCGTGCCCCGAACGCGTCTAGCCGGCGAGTTCCATCGCGCTCGCGATCTCGTCCCAGGACCACAGTCCCTGCGGTTTCGGACTCTTCTTCAAGTGGTCCAAGTCCCCCCGGTTCGCGAGCCGGTCAACCAGGTACGCGGCGAACGCGGGGGAGCCCGTCGCCCCCGGGGAATTGTAGTTGAGGATGTGGTACGAGTGGGGGCCGGGAACCTCGATTGCTTCCTTGACGATTCCTCCGTGGCGGTTGACGACCGGAGTGCGGATGCCCGCGGTCCCCGGGGAGACGAGGTGCTCGAGCTTCAGGGCAGGGAGGAACCGCTGCACGCGCTGGAGCATGGCCGCCTTCGAGACCGAGCTCCACATCTCTTGGGCGGCAAGGCTGAGGAAGTCCTTGTCGAGCAGGAGGCGGACCTTGTTGAACACCGGGGGCTCGAAG
Source organism: Thermoplasmata archaeon (assembly GCA_041483635.1). Taxonomy (GTDB): domain Archaea; phylum Thermoplasmatota; class Thermoplasmata; order RBG-16-68-12; family RBG-16-68-12; genus RBG-16-68-12. The sequence continues at coordinate 6,660 of JBGPGA010000046.1, read as the reverse complement.
AACTTCGCGAACCACGGGCCCACGGGGCGGAACAGCCCGTGGTAGGACGCCGGCCCTGAGACGGGCACCGCATTCGGCCCGATCTCCCGTCGGCCGTTCGCACGGAGGACCCAGTGCGGGTCGAGGAACGGAAGGTCCGTGTGTCGGGGGACGGAGTAGACGTTGTGCCGGACGAGGTCCGCGGCCCTCGCATCGATCGTCCAGTACTCCCCGCGGAAGTGCAGGTCCGTGTACTCTAGGCCCGCGCCCATGGCGTGCGCGAGGTCGATTGCGCTTCCTCCGGCGCAACCGATTAGGTAGCGCGCGCGGACGCTCTCGTCGGCGCCGTTCAGCCGGATCTCGATGCCCGAGTCGGTGGCCGTGATGGAGCTCGCGTCCGCCCCGGTGAGGAAACGAACGCCGAGGGCCTCCGCATCTGCCTTCAGCGACTCGGTGAACGCGCGGTAGTCCACGGCCGTGTCCGTCTTCGAGAAGAGGGCACCCTCACAGCGGACGTTCGGCTCCCGCTGCGCCATCTCGCGTCCTTCGAGGAGTTCGACTTCGGAAGGCGCCATCCCGTTCTCCGCCGCATAGTCCACGTACGCGCGCAGGTGGGTCATCTGCTCGTCGTCGAGGGCCACCTCGTACGTCCCGACCTGGTACCACGGGAGCCCCTTCTGCTCGGCGTATTTCTTCCAGAGGTGGTAAGAGATGCCCGCCGCGCGGGCGAAGATCTTCGACTTCGTGGGATCCAAGTAGAACGGCCGGTGGACGACGCCCGTGTTCCGGCCACTCGCATGCTCGGCGACGCCGGGCTCCTTCTCGATCAGGACGAACCGACCGTCGTACCGCGCCGCGAGCCAGTAGGCGACGGAGGTGCCGAGGATTCCACCGCCGACGATCGCGACGTCCCAAGGGTCCATGCTGATCCTGCGGTCCTCGCAACCAAGCGCAGCTTATTAGGCCTGCGCAAACGGCTGGGGGCCAGGCCAGGGAACGCGGAGCTGCGCCCCGATCTGCTTCAGGTTCTCGACGACCTTCGGGCCGAGGGGGATTCCGTCGTTGCGGTACTTCTCCATGCGCGCGTAGCTCTTCTCACCCGCGACGTAGATGCGCGGCTGGTTCTCCGCCTTCGGGCTTTCCTTGAGCTCCCGCGCGAGCCGGTCCATGTCCCGTTTGAACTCCTCGAGGGGCCGGAACGCCGAGGGGTCGATGACTAGGAAGAAGTGCCCGACGTCGGGTTTCTTCTCGTCCGCGTACACCTGGAGGCCCGTCGCCGCGCCCGGGAGGACGCCGCAGAGGACGTCGACCATGAGTGCGAGCCCGTAGCCCTTGTGTCCGCCGAACTCCTCGCCCGCGCCGCCGAGCGGCAGCAGTCCGCCGCCTAGGCGCTTCGCGAGGGCGTTCAGGACGCGCGCCGGGTCCGTCGAGTCGGCGCCGGTCTCGTCGACTGCGTAGCCCTTGGGCATGGGCTTGGCCAGGCGGTTGTACACCTCGACCTTCCCGCGCGGGACCGTGGAGGTGGCCATGTCGAAGACGAACGGCGTCTCCTTCGAGGTCGGCGCGGTGATGCTGATCGGGTTCGTGCCCAGGATGGCGGTTCGACCGAACGTCGGCACGACGAGAGGCGCGGCGTTCGTCATGCTCATGCCGATCAGGTCGTGCTCGAGCGCCATGAGCGCGTAGTAGCCCGCGATGCCGTAGTGGTTCGAGTTGCGGACGGTGACGATCCCGACCGCGGTCTCCTTCGCCTTCTTGATCGCGAGTTCCATCCCCTTCTTCCCGACGACCTGGCCGAGGCTCTGGCCCCCGTCCAGCAGGGCGGTGGCCTTCGTCTCCCGGACGATCGTGCTGTGGTCCGTGGGTTTCATGTAGCCCTCCTGGAGGCCGGACACGTACCGCTGGAGGCGAGCGACGCCATGGCTGTCGATGCCGCGGAGGTCCGCGAGCACGAGGACGTCCGTCGTCACCTGCGCGTCCGCCGTGGGGACGCCGAGCTTCACGAGGACCTGCTCGCAGAAGCTCCTGAGCGCCCGCTCCTGGATGAGGATCTTGTCCGCCATCACATCGCCCCGGTGGGGGTTCCCAAACGGCATCCTTCGTATAAGCCTGCGGTCCGTACGATGCGAGCGACCCTCCGCGTGGCAATCGCCCCAGGCTCAAGTAGCCGCCAGTCCGTCAGAGGCGCCTGAGCCGCGAGCGGGACGACTTTCTCCTACTTCGGCGTCTCGCTCCGGAAGACCACGGTCTCACTTTCTTCGACGCGGACACGCAAGAGACGTCCTACGGCAGCCTCGTTGTGGAGGACACGCCCCTCATCTTCGACACCCACCGCAAGGAGTCGTGGTACGTGTCGACCGCAGAGGTCCTTACGGAGATCGGGGCGCCGGCCCGCGCAACTCCCGAGGAGGTGGAGCGGTTCGCGAAGGGGGCTTAACATGCTGGGGTTCAGTCCATCCCGTACAGCACATGCTTCTTCAAGGGAAACCTCCACGTGTACACGTACTACGGTCCCGTGCGGGGGTTCGACGTGCCCGTCGTCGCCGACTCCGCGGCGGAGGCCGAACGGAAGCTGGACCGTTGGGTCCGCGCCCTCTGGAAGGAGGTCCCTCCCGGCGTCCACGAGGCCCAGCTGGACCTTCTCTCGGGGAGGCGCAAGGCCCTCTACGCGGAGGATCTGGAGATTCTCGTCCGGCGGATGGCACTCGGCCCGCGCTGAGCCGACCCGCTAACGCCGTTTCACTTGGGCCTTCTTGCTCTTCCGACGGAGCTCCCCGCGGAACGCCTTCGGCGCCCGTTCCGTGGCGACCGTGATCGTCACGGGAGGGAGCCCGCGAACATGCTTCCGCAGGAACGCCGCGGTGAGCCGCTCGTCCTTCTTCCAGCACTCCCGCAACCAGGTGCCGACGGCCCGCTGGACCCAGAACTCCTCGTCGTAGAGGAGGTGCTCCAGGAGCGTGAACGGTTTGTCGAGCTCGCCCGCTCGGATGAACTCGTTCAGGGCATATGTCGAGGCTCGACGCCGCCAAAAGTTCTTCGCCTTCGTCCACCGCAGGATCTCGGCGAAGCGTTTGGGGTTCGAATGAACCATGTAGCTGACCGGGCCGGAGGCGAGCCCGTCGCTGAGGCCCCATCCGGTGGCCTCGTCGACCCATGTGTCCGCCATCTTCCACGACCGCTCGTCCAGGACCTTCCGGTTGCGGTCGAGGAGACCGATTCCGAAGACCTTCTCCTCCCACGTCTGACCCGACCACATCGCTGCGGCGAGGAGGTTCACCTCACGTGTCGACAAGACGGGGCGGTGAATCTGGAATTCCTTGTGCACCGCACGGAGCTGAGGCGTGGACAAGCCCATCACGGGCACGGGGGAACCGAGGTACGCTTGGAGCTTCTCCCACGTGCCCGGCGGGGCCGCCGCCTTCATGGCGCCCACGATTCGCTCGCGCTCCGTCCACACGTCCAGGGCCATCGAGAGGAGAGGGAGGCGGGTGGGCAAGAGCCTTCCGATTCGATGCCCCAAGCCGTCGGCATTCGTCAGGCGAAAGATACTTGACCCCCTTCCGCCGTGGTCGCCCCAATGCCGAGTTTCAAGTGCGCAGACATCGGCATGGACTGCAGGTTCGCGGCGAAGGCCTTCACGAAGAACGGCCTCATGCGGAAGGTCGAGGAGCACGCCTCGGACATCCACAAGATCACCGCGATCCCTCCGGATTTGAAGGCCAAGATCGAGAGCGCGATCAAGTAGGCTCCCGATCGGAGTCCGCCGTCTCAGGACCCAGGCCCTCCTCGTCCTGCAAGGAAAGGCTAAATAGCCGCCACCGAATCGGTTGCATCGCTCCCTCGGGGAGGGACTCTCATGAGTTGGGGACTGAACAACCGGCTCTCTCGAATCTTCCGACCGACGGATGGACGCACGGTCATGCTTGCGGTCGATCACGGGTACTTCCTCGGGCCGACCCACATGCTCGAGGTCCCCCGCAAGACGATCGAGCCCCTGCTGCCCTACGCCGACGCGGTCATGATCACCCGCGGCCTCATCCGTTCCTCGATCGAGCCCACGTTCACTACGCCGGTCGTCCTCCGCGTCTCCGGCGGCACGAGCGTCCTCAAGGAGGACCTGTCGCACGAGGCGATCACGACGGGCATGCGCGAGGCGCTCCGGCTCAACGCGTCGGCGGTCGCCCTCTCCATCTTCGTCGGCGCACCGCACGAGCACGAGAGCCTCGTGAACCTCGGGAAGCTCGTCGACGAGGGCGAGGACGTCGGGATGCCGGTCCTCGCCGTGACCGCGGTGGGCAAGGAGCTCGAGAAGCGGGATGCGCGGTACCTCAGCCTCGCGTGCCGGATTGCCGCGGAGTTCGGGGCCCGGTTCGTGAAGACGTACTACTGCGAGAACTTCGACAAGGTCGTCGAGTCGTGTCCCGTGCCCCTCGTCGTGGCGGGCGGGCCCAAGCTCGAGACGGAGCTCGACGCGCTCGAGCTCACGCAGCGTTCGATCGAGGCGGGAGCCGCGGGCGTGGACATGGGGCGGAACATCTGGCAGGCGCCGAACGCCCTCGGCATGATCCATGCCGTTCGCGCGATTGTGCACGAGCACGCCTCCGCGAAGGAAGCCCTTGAGTACGTGAAGGCAATCAAGGGCGGCAAGCGCTGAGCCCGGCGAGCGTCCCTCCATGCGCGCCGCGATGTACTACTCGAACAGCGACGTGCGCATCGTCGAGCTGCCGAAGCCCACGATCGGGCCCGGAGAGTGCCTCGTCCGCGTCCGGGCCAGCGGCATCTGCGGATCCGATGTCATGGAGTGGTACCGCAAGCCGAAGGCCCCCCTCGTGCTCGGCCACGAGATCGCGGCCGAGGTCGTCTCGATCGGAGCCGGCGTGACCCCGGTGCAGGTCGGGGACCGCGTCTTCGTCTCGCACCACGTCCCGTGCGGCGAGTGCCGCTACTGCAGGGCGGGTCACGAGACCGTCTGCGACACCTTGCGAACCACGAACTTCGATCCCGGCGGGTTCGCCGAGTTCGTCCGCGTCCCGAAGATCAACGTGGAGAAGGGAGTGTTCAAGCTGCCTCCCGAGGTCTCGGACGAGCAGGCCGTCTTCATCGAACCCCTTGCCTGCGTGGCCCGGGGCCAGCGGATCGTGGGCCTTTCCCCGGGCGGGACCGTCCTCGTCATCGGCAGCGGGATCGCGGGCCTCCTGCACATCCGCCTCGCGCGGTCGCTCGGAGCGGGCAGGATCATCGCGACGGACGTCGTGGACTTCCGCAAGGAGGCTGCCATCCGCTCCGGCGCCGACGTCGTGATCGATGGCCGCGAGGAGGTGCCCGCCCACGTGAGGTCCGCGAACGGGGGCCGATTCGCGGATGTGGTGATCACCTGCACGGGCGCTCCCAAGGCGATCGCGCAGGGGCTCGCCTCGGTGGATCGGGGCGGCAAGGTCCTCTTCTTTGCGCCGATCGATCCGGCGGCCAAGGTCGAGATCCCGTTCAATGCGCTGTGGCGGGAGGAGATTACGATGACCTCGTCGTACGGTGGCGCTCCCCAGGACATCCGATCCGCAATCGAGCTGCTTCGGAGCGGCAAAGTGCGCGTCGATGACCTGATTACCCATCGGCTGCCCCTCGACCAGGCGGGCGAGGGTTTCCGCCTCGTCGCCTCCGCTCAGGACTCGATCAAGGTCATCCTGCGGCCGTGAACTCGAGCGTTCAGGGTGCGGGCGCGGCGATCGGCCGCTCCACCTTTGCCGCGACGGGCTTTGGCGGCCGCACGGTCAGGCTCAGGACGAACCCCAGGATCGCTAGGAAGGCGCTCAGGTAGAACGCGTCCAGGTAGCTCCCCGTCGCCGAGCGCACGAACGCGCCGACGAACAAGGCGACGACGGCTCCGAGGCCGTAGCCCGTGAAGAGGACTCCGTAGTTCGCAGCCTGGTTCCTCGCGCCGAAGAAGAGCGTCGAGAGGGCCGGCATGACGGCCAGGAAGCCGCCGAACACGATGCCCGTGAGCGCGATGCCCGCGTACACGAGGAGGTCGCTGTTCGCAACCGAGAGGAGGCCCATCCCCGCGAGGAGGACGGCGTACATGATCAGCAGGGCGCGCTTCGGTGTGAAGAGGTCCGCCACGCGCCCGAAGAGCGGGCGGCCGCTGCTGTTGAAGATGGCCAGGACGACCACGGGGACCACGAGCAGCTCCGTGGGGACATGCCCGATCTCCTTCGCGATGTTGCCCGCGTTGCCAATCGCCATGAACCCGCCCGCGGTGCCGAGCGCATAGAGGAGCCAGGTCCCCCAGAAGGTCGGAGTGCGGACCATCTGGGCCGTCGTCATCTCGGCGTGGGGTTTCCAACTCCGCTTGCCCGCCGCCGTGACGATCTTGTCCGGCGGCTGCCAGCCCGGTTCGGGGAACCGCAGGAACGAGGCGCACGCGAGGAGGACGACCAGGTACACGGCCCCGAGCAGGAGGAGGGTCGTCGTGAGCCCGAAGGCCGGGATGAGGTACCACGAGACGACCGTCGCGGTCAGCAGGGGCGAGAGGCCGAATCCCATGACGACGATGCCCGAGGCGAGCCCCTTCCGGACCGGGAACCATCGGACCGCGGTCGCGATGGGCGGATTGTATGCGAAGCCGATCCCGAGGCCCGCGATGCCGCCGAACGTCGCTGTGAGCACGTAGAGCGGCCAGGGGGT
>JBGPGA010000045.1:0-13005 GCA_041483635.1 Thermoplasmata archaeon | reverse complement strand
CGCGAGGGTCTTCCGCTCGACGAGGAGCACGCGGTCCATCCCCGCCGCGGCGAGGTGGTGGAAGATGCTCGTGCCGTGGACCCCTCCGCCCACGACGATCGCCTCGTAGCGGCTCATGACCGTAGGAATCCCCGGCGTCGGGATAAGCCCTCCTACATGGGAGCTTCTCCACCGGCAGGAGATATCTGTGTCCTCGTCCCTGTTCCCCCGCAGGTGGAGGGTCATCCTGTTCATTGCCGCGAGCGCCGACAGTTCCTTCAGACTGGACGATGGCAGTAGGATCCGCTGGTTTGGATCCCGCAATGGGAACCGTACTATCGCTGAGCGGACGCCGGCAACTTACTTCTCGTAGCGTTCGGATCCACCACCATGGTCTTCAGGCGGAAGAGGCAGTATCCGGCCACCGTCGACGAATACGTCCGCCTTGCGACTCGCGCAGGCTGGCGGCCACCGACGATCGAGAATGGGCGCAGACACCTCCTTCAGTATCATCGCTGGCTTGGGCAGCGATTCCGGATGGACGTACTGGAGGCCGGTGCGGAAGAGTTCATCCGATATCGCAAGTCCCTTCTGGTTCGGCCCATCTCAAAGACCTCTGTGGCGCGGGCCCTCTCGGACATTGCTCGCTTCTACCTGCTGAAAGCACAGAATGGAGATGGAGTTCGGTGGCTGAACCTCTACAACCAACTGAGGGCATTATGCCGAGTGGGAGGTCACTCCTCCGCCGGGCAGAGCTACAAACCCTTCTCGCATGAGACGCTCCAGAGGATCCTCGCGGCGGCTCAGAGCTACCACCGATACAGGCGATGGAACACATGGGTAGATTGTGAGGATTACGAAATCGTCATGACCTTGCTGTATACCGGCGGCCGCGCTCAGTTCTATGGATTGCGGGTCGATCAGATCGACTTTGAGAAGGGGGAGATCCACACGCCCACGAAGGGCGGGGCGCCGGCGTCCATCCCACTCCATCCCACGCTCGCAGCCGTCCTCCGGCGCCATCTCCGGACCCGGAAGTACCACTCCGACCACCTCTTCCAGTATGGCCGAGGTTCGGATGACTGGAAGGGTATCAACGCAAACAAGGGCAACGCTTGGAAGGCCTGCAAAAGGGTGCAGGCCGCCGCGGGTCTGACGGAGTCTGTGCACCCGCACCGTTTCCGGAAGACCCTGGCCGTCATGGGACGGCAACTGGGGCTCGATGTCGCACAAGTGCAGGGAATCCTGGGGCACCGGCATGTGCAGACGACGTTCGATACGTACGCCACCCCCGACCTCGATGAGTTGAAACTCGCCTTCGCTTCCATCGACCTGACCCCGGAGGCCAATGGGAGGTCGGGGACTTCGTCCGCCCTTCGCCCTCTGCGCGGTCCTCCGCCGCCTGGCACCGAGCATGGGATGAACCTAATCGCGACCGGCCTGCAGTGCCTCTTTGCGGATGGGCGTGCGCCGCCCGGGCCACGCTTTTTGGCTCGCCGGGCCTCCGCGACCGCTTGCCGGCGTCTTCGTCAGCCCGGAACGGAGGCCTCCCGTTGACTCCAGCAGCCGCGGCTTCTCTGGGGAGCCTGGAGAACGGAATCCAACGCGACGTGTTCCCCGAGTGGTGGAGGCATGACCCCAAGCCCATTCGAGACTATCTTGAGATGGCGACGGCTGAAGGGCTGACGCCGACCACGATCGATCATTCCCGACGTGGCCTCATCTACTACTCGCGCTTCCTGGCGGCCGAGTGCGGTACTGACCTGTCGCGGGCTGGGTGGGAGGAATTCGCAGCGTATCGCCGGTACCTGCTCGCGAAAGGTCTGGCGCGTTCCGCGGTGAAGAACTACCTCGGAAGCGTGGTTCGGTACTACCTCCTGCTCGCCCGCCAGAGGGGCGATTCCGACGGCTTGGAGCAGTACAGCCGCACGAAGGTCATCGAGGGCAACGTCGGGAGGGGTGCCCCGAGCCGAGCGTTCGAGCCCTTTTCCTCCGCAACCCTGAAGCGGATTGTCGATGCGGCGGGGAGCTATCATCAGATTCAGCGATGTAATCGCTGGATTGACTCCGAGGACTACGCCTTCATCATGACTCTCCTGTACACCGGAGGCCGGGCGCAGTTCTATGGGTTGCGCGTCGACGAGGTGGATTTCGATCGAGGCGAGATCCGAGTCCGCGTAAAGGGCGGTGTGCCCTTGGTAATCCCTCTTCACCCTGAGCTTGCGGAGGTCCTGACGGAACACCTCGAGAAGCGGCGGTACACCTCCTTCTTCTTATTCAGAAACGGCAAGGATCCGACAACGCTCCGCGGACGGGACGCCAACCAGGCGAACGCATGGACCGTCTGTAAGCGCGTCCAGAAGGCCGCTGGACTCACAGAATCTGTGCACCCGCATCGGTTCCGTAAGACTCTCGCGACGATGGGGCGGAGTCTCGGGATGGACCTTCAGCATGTCCAAGCGATTCTAGGCCACCGCAGCGTCCTGCAAACCATGAGCATCTACGTGAGACCAGACATAGAGGAGGTCAAGCGGGATTTCGCCCAGCTGGACCTCGTGCACGCGAGCCGCCGGGATCGCAAGGCATCGCAGACCCAGGTTGTCGCTGCCCTTCGGAGGCTGGCTCCTCGAGGCCGGGAGGTCGCATGGGGGATGATCGTGGACGGATTCGTTGAGGTTCTGACCGGCAAACGCCCAAGGGAGGATGAGTATGCGAGGCAGAGCTTCGACCGGTACAAGCTCTCCAACATGATGCGACGCAGGCCCATGTGAGGGTGCCACCACATCACAGTATCCTAAGGCGGGAAGACGGATCGGGATCCGTGCCCTCGAGGATGCGGATGTCCGCTTTCGGCCTCGCTCGAACGGGGTCTTACTCCAAGACACGCAATGCGCTGGCGTTCCGCTTCCGGACGTCCGGGGGCAACGTGCGGAGCTGCCGGACCGCCGTCTCGGACAGCAAGACCCGGAAGGTCATAGTTCATCCAGGGGGATGAACTCCTCTTCTTCCAGGATGCGGTTCCACCGGGCGTCCATCTCCTTGATCGAGGCCTTCTCGATGAGCTCCCGGATGACCTCGTCGTAGGTCTGGTCCTTCGAACCGATCTTCCGGAGCATCTTCTTCGTCTCCTTGTGGAGGGAGATACTTCGTAGGGTTCGCTCAGCGAAGTCTTGGCCGCCGTACGCCCCCTTCTGATTATGTCGTCGCAGCCCTCGTTCCCCACCCATGCCGGGTGAGAACATTCGCCCGGCCCCTTCCCCCGGTCCTTGTTCCCTTAGGCGATCCAGACCGCTCCAAGTACGGAATAGGACCCCGGGTCCGACGGTAGCTGAATCGCGACGTGGAATGAGACTGTACCGCCTCCCGCTCCCAACTCCCTTGGGATCGACGGGGAAGTCCCGACGACATGGAAGGGCAGGGGCAAGGTCACGTTGACCACGGACAGGTTGTACTCAGCCGAGCCGTACGCCCACACGAGCGTGTAGATCCAGACCGAATTCACCTGCGCATTTGTAGGGCACCCGGCCTCGCAGCCGGAGGGTTCGCTGTGAAACAGGTATCCTGCCAAACTATTGTTCACGTACACTCCCCAATTGATGCCTGTGACCGTGAGGTGGGTCGCGTACTGTGTGTAGAGATACACCCCTCCCCCCGATGCGCTCGCGGAAAGGATGATGGCGAGGGCGAACCACAGGAGGCGCACGCCCTTACGAATGTTTGAGCCGGGCGAAGGCCGGGGGGCCGGACTCATGCCGGGTTCCATTCCCTCCACCTCCACCGGTCATCCCCGTGTAGGGGATTCAACCGTTTCGGTCGGAGTCGCGGCGGAGGACGGCCTCAAAACCCAAGCTCGCGACCCAGGGACGGAACGTCGCACGCCTTTCGCGCAGGCCGCTCAGTCAGAGCACCGGACCGGAGCGCTGCGGTACTTCCCGTGCACGAGCGCAGACTCGAGAGCAAGTTTCATCGCACTTCCGTGGGCAAGAAGGTCGGCGGTCGCCTCGCGGAGCAAGTCGCGCGCTCCTTTCACCACTGCCGTAATCGAGTAGAACGCCTGTTCGCCGTAGGAGGACTTGGGATCCTCCACAATGTGCCTTCCAAGGAGGATCTCTTTGTAGCGACTCACGAACGCTTCCTGGCCCAGTCCAGCAACGGCGTTGTAGAGCGCGGTGTCTGATTTCACGTCGTCAAGATTGGCCTTCCTCGCTTGAGTCTCTAGCGCATGGTTCGCGGCGACATTGAAGTCGAAGCTTCGGTTGCGATAACTCAAGGTCAGGATGCGCAGCTTCTCCACGTCCTCCTTCAGCCATCGATGTCGGGAAGGCACTAGGAGCCCATTGTCCACGATGCCATCGAGCACCTGGGTGTCGGGCGTGTTCAGCAGGAAGCCCTTCTTGGCCGAGTCTTCGGAAGATATGAGCTTCTGGAGTTCCGCATAAAGCGGTTCATTGATGCGCGTCTTGTCATCTTGACGCGAACGGTCCCTTCTCTCGAGCCGACGACCTACGAAGAGACCCACGAAAAGCGAGATCAGCCGCCAGTGCCACTCCTGCGGCGTCTGCATGGACGTGTGCCCCGTGCGGGCCATCGACATGACGCCGCCGAAGCGGGCGAGCATCGAGGGCGGCTTCGGGCGGCGGGCGTGAATGATGGAGTTCCCGATCCTGGTCGGGAAGTGCACGGGTTGCCAGATGTGCGAGATCGAGTGCCCATTCGGGGCGATCAACGTCGTGAAGGGCGACCTCCCCATCCGCGAAGCGCCCTCGGACGAGGTCGTCGCGGAGATGTTCGCGGAGCGGCGGCAGTCGCCGCCGCGGCCGCGAGAGGCGAGGGACTGGACGAAGTTCCAGCCCCTGTCCTCCCTGACGCGGGACACGCTCAAGCGGCCCGTGCGCAGCCCGTCCCCCGCGAGCGCTCACTGGAAGCCTTGGATTCGCAAGGAGCAGAAGTGGCGGGTCTGGCGCTAGGGCGAGCGCACAGGATGACCCTCCCGCCCGCGACGTCGATCGTGAGGCCCGTCAGCCACGACGACGCGTTCGAGGCAAGGCACAAGGTCGCCTGGGCAACGTCCTCGGGCATGCCGGCCCGGCCCAGGGTGTGCGCCACGGCGACCTGTCGCTGCACGTCGGCCGCCATGACGCGCCGGTTGCGCTCGGTCAGGATGGCGAACGGCGCGAGGCCGGCGCGGTGAGGGTCCGGTTTCAGCCGAAGCGGACGGTGGTCCCGACCGCGGTCTGGACGAACGCATCGGGCACGAGCCGCGCAATCTCGTGCGTCGCCTTCCACCCCGTGCAGTGCCCGGGCACGATGGTGTCGGGATGAATCTTCGCCAGCTCCGCCAGAGTGGGTGCAATCACGGGCTCGAAGATGCCGCCGGTCAGGTGCAACCCTCCGAGCACGCCGGCGACGTGGTCCACCCCGGTCACCTTCTGCGCATGTCGCAGGATGTTGATCAGGCCCGCGTGGGAGCAACCCGACACCACCACGAGGCCCTTCCCCTTCACGTTCGCCACGACGGGCTGGTCATCCCACGTCCAGGGGTCAGGCTCCCACCGGCCGTCGTGGTTGAGCCAGCTCTGTACGGGGAACCCCTTCTCGAATTCGGTCGTCCTCTCGATCTGCCCGGTCACGAGGACGCCATCCCCGAGGAGGAGGCTTGGCCCCTTCTCCTCCAAGAACTGCACGTCGGCGGCCTCGAGCCGCTTCCGGTCCGGCGGTGGAAGGTTTCCCACGAGCCCACTCCCGAACCTCGCCTGCCGGACGCGCCAGGCGTCCGGATGGAGCACTACGGGCAGGTTCTTCTTGCCCACGGCTTGGACCATGCCGAGGAGACCACCATGGTGGTCCGCGTGGCCGTGCGAAAGGACGATGGCATCGAGATCCTTCACGGATAGGTCGAGAACTCGCATGTTGTGCAACAGCGTGTCCTTGCCAAGGCCCGCGTCGTAGAGCACGTGGCGAGTCGTGCCGTTCTCCTTGATCGTCAGCAGGGCGGAGTACCCGTGCTCCGCAATGAGCTGTTCTCGCTGGGACCAGTCGGGCACCATAGGCGCGCGCTTCACCCGTTCGGACCCTGCCATGAGCAGATCGACCGAGTTGTCCACCAGGATGGTCACGTCGAGCGAATCTACGGCTCGGAGGGAGATACGGCCTTCCATCGGAGAATGCTAGGCGGAATGGGGCTATCAAGCCTTCCGTCGCGGTACGATTGAGGCCGTCCGCACAGCCCCAAAGAGAATTCGGAGGACCGGATTCGGTGAAAGAGGCCCCGCGCCCTGCGTGCGGGGACGGAATCCATCCCCTTTCAAGTCCCCCGCCGACGAATCGCTTCCCCGGCTAGTGTTCCCCCGCCTCGTAGATCGTCTGGATCACGCCACCGGGTGCCTGGAATACCGCGGACCAGCCCCAGCCCGGAATCTCCTGCTTCCCCATTAGGACGTGGCCCCCCGCCTTGGTGACCTGAGCCAGAGTGCGGTCGACCGAATCCACCGAGATGTAGTTCAGCGCTCCGGGCAACTCCTTCTCCATCGGCACGGCGGATGCGGTCGGAATCCTCCGCTTCGTCTGGGCACGCGTCCCGCGGTCGTCCGCGCCCCGCGGAAAAGCTCCATCGCCTCGGCGAGGCATCCCATGAGGTCTCCCGGAGCCCTCGGGGCATGGACGGGCAGGACGCCTCGCTCCGATCAGCGACGGGAGAGGCTCTGCGCCCGCTCCTCCAGCTTCCGGAGAGCGCGCTCCGCGCGGCTGCGCCTCGCAAAGGACCTCATCGCCCGGAGATCGAGCTTCTTCCTCTGACGCAGGTACATCGCGAGGGCGTCCTCGAGGTCCTGTTCGCTTCCCCACCGGAGCTTCATCACGATCGTGTGCTCGGGGGCGGCGAACGGAAGCCTTCGGCCGCGCCACGCGACTCTCCGCTTGGTCCGGAGGGCCTCCCGGTGCGCCTCCGTGCGTGCGGGCACGAGGTCGATGCGATAGACCGACCGCGTGTCGTGGATCGTGACATGACTGCCCTCGACGAGGGCATCGTGCAAGTCCTGGGCGGAGGCGACGAAGCCCGCACGCCGGAAACCCGCCACGATCTTCGGGATCTTCCCGGTGTCGATGGCCGCGATGACGTCCACGTCGGTGGTGGTCCGGGGCATTCCGAAAGCCAGGACCGTGACCCCGCCCACGAAGACGTGGTCCACGCCGTTCGCGCGCAGGACGTCCTCCGCGGTCCTAAGCACCGCGTCCAGCGTCCGCTTCCTCGACGGCACGGTTCAGGCTCCTCCCCGATTCGATGAGCTCGAATCCCAGGTCCAAGGTCTCCCCAGACGCGAAGCGGCGGGCCCGGATGGCGGACTCCGCGAGGGCGCGGAGCCGTTCCTCCCTTCGGCCGCGGGACCCATGGCCTTTCGTCACGCGGAGGCGAGCCGTCATGGCCTATTAGAGGATTCGTCCCGGACCGATGAAACTATCTCGCTGGCCGACCTCGACAACGCGAATCGGCTTATCGAGAAGACGGCATGGGGTCCCATGGCTCGGAAGTCCCGCCGAGAACCTGTGTGCATCGCCCGGAGCTACAAGATGTTCGGCCGGTTCTCGCCGGGGTGCGGGGGTGAAGTCGCCTTCCCATCCGGGCTCGTCGACCTCGATGACCACGGGACCTCGCGCGCACTGCGGGGGCGCGCCTGCCGCCTTCACTATCTGGAGTATGAGTTCGGGCTCTGCGCCCTCAGATGCCCCGAGTGCAGCGTCCGCGACAGAGACACGCACAAGGATCGGATTCAGGCGGTGACTGACGTGGCGCTGGACGACGAGGACAAGTACACGTACGTGCCCCTCGAAGTCCTGTTCGCCCCCGCACGTCATTCCTTCTACCTGAAGGACCAGCCCCGAGCCTTCACCGTGCGTTGCTGGCGCTGCGGCTTCGTTTTCTACAAGAAGGGCAGGGTCACGAAGGCGATGCGCGAGAAGAACGAGCGGATCTTCTCCGAGGAATCGCCCGCAGTCCCCCCGGAACTGCCTAAAGCCATCCGTGAAGGCCATCAGGCGTGAAGGGGCGACCGGGTAAGAACCACACCTCGCCGTAGCCATGGACCACGAAGGTCTACTCCGCGGCTTGGATGCGGACCACCTTGGAGGAGCCGCGCCCCGACTCTGAATCGAGCCCTGGAAGGTTGGTTCGGGGCCCGCTCCGCCGACCCGCGTGGGGCATTTCGCGAGGGGGCGAGTCGAATGGCCAAGTGGAGCGCCTCGAGGCGCGACGGCCTGGGCTCTGTCACAGGACCCTATTGCATGTACCCTACTTGTAACATCGAAGCGGGCGATCTTCCGCTGCTTGAACCACTCTAGACGCACCAGGAGCAGGGCCACCCGCCTGTACGGATCTGGACTTTCCTGCCGTCAGGTGGCCAAGCGTCTACTCGATCAGGAAGCCGTGGCCGTCAGTCCCCAAACGGTGGCCCTGTGGGCGAGAAACGCCGGCAAAAACCGGTCCGTGGGGGATGTCAGGCTCGCCATCTCGGGGGAGGAGCTAAGGCCGCTCTACGAGGCCGGGGCCTCCACGATTGACCTGGCGCGGCGCTTCCACGTCTCTCGGACCCTCGTCGGCGAGAGGTTGAAAGAAGTCGGGACTCAGATGCGGCACGGCTGGACCAAGTACCCATCCCTAAGCCTCGAGAGTCTGCGGCGGATGTACTGGACCGAGGGCTTGAGTACGAAGGAAGTCGCGGCACGCACCGGCTGCTCGCAGATGACGGTGCACTACCGCCTGCGGCGGTACGGGATCCCGCGGAAAAGACACCGGCGGAGCACAGGCCCGCGAGGGGTCCAAATCTTGTGAAAGTAGTACGATTGGAATAGTGGTATTCGAGGTCCCGTTCTCCATGGCGGATCGTGGGGATTCGAACTCTTCTTATGACTCCCCCGGGTGGCGATGCGACATCGGTTCACATCCCCCAGCGGCGATGCCGGGCAAGCGCCCGCCCTCGTACACTTTCGCCCACCCCTCCCGGGCGGTGCCTTATCGGCGTCAAGCGGCTAGAAGGGAGGGGCAGACCGTGACGCGACAGACAGCACCGCTCGAGGGGTCGTATCGGCACCTCAACGAGATCGTGGTCGCGTTCCTGCAGGGCCGGGAAGATGTCGAGACCTGCGTGCGAGCGATCCTGGGTTCACACAGCCCGGACCAGGTGAAGGCCGTCCTGTTCAATGAGGGGGAGAGGTATCGTCGCTTCAACCACAGAAAGTTCCGGGATCTCGTCGAGCGGCTGAGGATGCGCGGTGCTTTGTGGTGAATTGCCGCCAACTCTGGGCTCCTTGTTGAGTCCTGCTCAATCTAAGGGGGCCAGACGTCTATTCCTTGAACTCCTGGTACTGCTTCTTGATTACCTTGACAAACAACTTGTGCAGGTCCCTCCATCCCGTTGACCCTACGAACGTGCTGTGCAGCGTTTCCGCAAGCGTCTCAGTTTCTAGGTCGGAATCAGACCACTCCTCGCGGAGCGGTTTCAAGTACTTCTCAACAGCCTCCGGCGACAGCTTGGCGTCACACGTCCTAAGCAGCGACCGCAGCAGCTTCAGGAATGCGGACATACCTCGGTTTTGGAAGATGATGTACTTGTCCGGATGCTTCCATTGTTCCTTGAAGAGTTTCCTGACGATTCCGAAGTAGAGCCGCAGGGCTGCGACAAACTCCATCGAGTCGTTACGGTAGTACTTCTGGAGAAGGCCCCTTTTCCCAACCAGGCCTCGAAGATCGTAGCCGGAGAAGCCCTTTAGAGTGATTTTCTGGCCGCCGACGTCCAGCAGCCTGATTCTGTCCTTGAATGGGTCCTCTTTGTTCAGCTCGACAGTGACCTTTATGGCCATCAGCTCGGGATCTTTCTGGCAGGTGGGCTCGTTCTCCGTGTACTTCAGGAACGCCACAAGGTTAGGGTCCATCCTGCGCGAGTTGTCGTTGATCGCCACGAAGGTGTCTCGGCGCTTTTCGAACGGTAGCTGGGCTATACCGACGACCGCAAGCGTGAAGGTCTGCCTTGTCGCAAGGTCGGCCTCGAGGAACCCGTAGAGCCTGTGCTGCCCGTCGATGAGTTCCAGCGACGCGTACTTCAGGGGTATCTTCAGGACCACTGGGTCGCAGAGGCTCTCCCTGGACAAGACAACGGGCTTGCCGGCAACGTCCCTTTCAGGAATCGGTATCTCATCCCAGCTTACGTTCTCTCCGAGGTTGACTATGATGTTCGTCGGCAGGATCGCGTCATCCTTCCTGATGAACTTCAACACAGATTGGACGCGATCTCTGCGAAGCATCCTCTGGTAAGCCGAGGCGCTGCCCTGGGCCTTCCGGAATATCGCGCATGTTTTGAGAAGCCTCTCCGGATTAATCGGGAAGACGAAGAGATCAGTCGCCGAATCCTCTAGTGGCTGGTGGAACCTGAGCGCGAGCACGTGGTGGACGTCCTTCTGCTCCTCGGTCTCGATGCCCAGGGCGTTCATAATCTCGTACTTCGCGAACCCTTTCTGGGTGCCGACGAGTGCAGAATAGTAGTCGATTTCCCTGGAGCCCCACACGGTCATTCCGTTCTGCCGTGCGTACTCCTTGTTTTCCTCCGACACCTCGGTCTCGCTCGTGACAAACAGAACAGTATTGGCTTTGGCAACCCGCATGAGCTCCTTGTAGTCGTTGATGTCTGTGCTGAGAGAGCGCCTCAGGTTCTTCACGGCCTTGTTCCAGCCGATGATTTTCACTTTCAGGTCGGGTATCTCCGCCAACAGGTCGACAGTCCGCTTCTGCTTTGGCGCCAGATAAACCTCTTCTTCTGAAGGGTCCTGGGAGTTCGGCTTTGTGCGAAACCCAGCATTCTCGAAGAGCTTCCAAACCTTCTTGTTAAGCGCAGCTCCCTTGTCCATCACGCCTCGCCGTCCTTCGATAATGGTTTCTTCGTGTCTATCCGGACGCCAACGTTGCTCAGTATCAGGGGGAACCTCCCCTCGAGATTCGCGGGGTCCTCTGCTTTCTGCATGATGTCCGGAAGCTCGGAAAGCCGTATTTTCCGCGACCATCTGTAAGTGCGACCGTTCTCGTAAGCGAAGAGCCGCCTCATGGGGTCAATCGGTCCTGGTCCTAGCCTGCCGGTCGCCGCTGCCTTGGTTGTGACGACGGAGAAAGAGGCTGCGACTTCGTACTTCGAGAGCGGCGGCTTCTTCGAAAGCGACTCAACTTGGTCTAGGAATCCGTCCGGAACCGTCGTTAGGTCTTGGAAGACGAAGGTCACTTCCAGAGAGCCATCTCCCGAATCCTTTATGCCCACGATGGCATCCAGTTTTGGATCCTTGTGAACTCTGGTGTACTGTCGCAATGCTTCCTTGGGATACTTCGTCCTCCTCAATGAGAGGATGGCGCTGCGGAACTCCCGCCTCTTTTCCGCTGACACCTTCGTGCTTTCCTCTGACTTTCGGAGGGACTCCATAGCTGGAAGGACGCGCTCCTGGAACATCTCTTGGTACTTCGGGTTCAGATCGGTGCCGATATAGTTCCTCCCCATGACATGTGCCTGGGCAAGGACGGTTCCCGAACCCGCGAAGGGATCCAGCACGACATCGCCCGGAGCCGTTGTCATCAGGAGGATCCGTTCAATCAAAGGCGGAGGAAGTGGGTTGAAGTGCCGGACCCAGTTCTTTCCCCAGCTTCCTTGGCGTGGAATGGGGTAATACCAGGTCCTTGCAGGAGCCTTCCCGTCGGGGCTGTACCTCTCGGGATAGCGGATCCACCACTCACGTAGCTGGTCTACGTCCCTGACCGCCTTAAGCCGGAACTTGAACCTTCTCGTCTTGGAGAAGAATGTCACATACTCGAAGATGTTGCGCAGCTTTCCCTGGTGCGACCATGGGAGCGTTTTGTCCTTGTTCCAGATGATGATGTCCTGAAGGTTCCAGCCGATCTTCTCGAGTTCCCGTGCTAGATCGAAGGGAACCAGTTTCAGGCTCCCATTGCGCTTTACGGTGTCGCTCACGATCCAGAGCGAGCCATCGCTCTTGGTGGCGGCGTGTACCGCCTTGAATACTTTCACCAGGTCACTCATGTAGGCGTCGTACTTCTGGCCGAACCCGATCTGGGGTTCGACTTCGTAATCCTTCAAGTCCCAGTAGGGGGGCGACGTGATTGTGACGTTGATGACGTTCTTTGAGGGGATGAGGGCGGAAATGGTGCGTGCATCGTGGATGTTGTAGGTGTTGAGCAGGCTGCTTATACCCGAGGGCGTCTGCCCGCGCGCTGGCTTAGGAACTGTATATCTGTGATTCTTCCCTCCACTCTCAAGCTCGCGCTGCCCCTTGCGCACGCAGCGCCTCATTCGCCAGGACGTATAAGTGCCTTGATGTCAGGTTCCGCTGACCGTTGGGTCTTCGCCTAATCGAATCGGCCCCAGTTGGCCTTCTTCTGCGAGGCAAAGGTGCCTGCCATTCGAGAAACAAGGAAAGGGCGCCACGAAGGGCGGCACGCGGGGACAAACTGGGAGACGACGCTCCTACGCCGAGCAATGAACCCCCTTGATTATCGCCAGGCACGCATGGAGTAGTTGTGAATCCGGACGGATTCGAACCGTGACAGCCGAGGCTCGGCCGCAACAGGCTCGCTGAGGCAGCCAAACGGCTTGGAACAATCCTGCCGAGGCCCGCGGAATCGTCCCGGAGCGCAAACTGGTACCCAGGTGAGAGTTTTAGGGCTCTCTAGGACTCGGAAGGGTGGTAGCACCCCTCCACACGGATGCTCCCGGCGGGATTCGAACCCGCGTCTGAGGCTCGAAAGGCCCCGATCCTTGACCGGACTAGACAACGGGAGCGCGGAGGGCCGGTTAGCTCAGGGGGCCATAAAGGCTTTTGCGGACTCCCGACCCGACGGAAACTTCTTGCCGGACCCAGACATGGGTCGGCCGATGCGGTGGACGATCCGGTTCAACACGGAGAACGTGTTCCTCATCTCCGGGCTACTCATCATCCTCCTCGGTTGGGCCTCGGACTACATCGGCCTCATCGTGCTCAAGG
>JBGPGA010000044.1:0-13214 GCA_041483635.1 Thermoplasmata archaeon | reverse complement strand
GGCCCGGTGCGAGATCGCGTTCTTCTCCTTCAGGCTCATCTCCCCGAACGTCCGCGTATCGCCCTGGGGGAGGAAGATCGGGTCGTAGCCGAATCCGTTTCGGCCCCGCTCCGCCTCCGTGATCGTCCCGGGGCAGTCCCCGTGGAAGACCTCGTGCCCGTCGCCCTGCCGGAGGAGGAAGACGGTCTGGAACGTCGCGACGCGGTACGTCTCGCCCGCCATGAGCTTCAGGAGGCCTCGGTTCCCGAGCCGCTTCTGCACAAATGCGGAATAAACGCCCGGGAAGCCGCCCAGGGCCTCGATGAACAGCCCGGAGTCGTCGATCAGGTAGTCGCCTTTCACCTCGTCGTCGAGGCCCGTGGCCGCGAACTTGAGGACCTTCTCGAGCCGGTCCGTCTGGATCTCCGGATACCCGCGGTCTAGATGGACCAGCTTGACATTCGACTCGGCGAGCTTCCCGGAGACCTCCGCGAACTTCCCCGCGTTCGTCGTGATGAACTGGATCGTCAGGTGTACCGCCCCCTCCCCTCGATCTCCTTGACCTTCGCGATCGTCTCGCCCGCGCGGTCGCCCAGGATCTCACGATACCCGGCGAGCACCTCGCGGTAGTACGCCGCCGCGTTCTTGTGCGCGCTCGTGAGGGCCTCTCGCAGGAGATGGAGGTCCACCCCGCGCTCCTCCGCCGTGTCGCCTTTCCCTCCGAGGCTGAAATCGATCATCACGATCTGTCCGCCGCGCAGGATCATGTTCGACGTCGTCAGGTCGCCGTGGATGATCCCCGCGGCGTGCAGGCGCCCTGTGATTCGGCCGATCTCCCTCGAGATCTCCTTCGCGCGGGCGCCGCCTTGGTCCAGGACCTCCTTGGCCGTCGGGCCGTCGATGAACTCCATGACGATCTTGTTCTCGACGAGGTCGATGTCGTAGAGGATGGGCACGCTCACACCGGCGACGCGCGCCTCCGCCATGAGCTTGGCCTCCATGCGGATCCGGGCACGCCGGAGCTCCTCGTCGAGCGCGCCGAGCCGGTACGCCTTTGGGACGCGGTGCTTCGCCACCGCGGACCGGCCGAGGAAATCGACGCGCCGCAACTCCGCCTCGGCCCCGCGTTTCAGCCACACGGTCGCCGCGATGCCGCCGGGAGAGAAAAAGCCGCGCAAGGCCGAACACAAGACCGCGGGTCAGCTGGGCCGCGCCAAAGAAGTGAGCGCGCGCCATGAGAGGATGACAGATAGTATCTAATATAACCTAAACTTATTGCGCCTGCAACTTGCCCCAACTGCAACAGACGCCGCCCCGCTCCGACCTCAGACCACAACGGGATCTCATCGCGGCCCTTGGCAAGGAGTACGCTCTCGAGATCCTCCAAGAGCTCCATGAACTCGGATGGTCCACTGCCAGCGAGCTCGCCCGCGACCTGGGGATCCACGTGGCCACGGCGATGCGGAAACTCGCCGAGCTGGACTCCCTCGGACTCCTCGAGAGGCGCACGCGAGACGCGACCGACACGGTCGAATACTTCCTGAAGAAGCCGCGGCTCGAAATCGTGCTGGACTTCGCGGCCGTGACGAAGGCGTCCGCGAAGGGAGCCCTCGGGCGCGCGGAGCGCCTCATGGTGCGGGAGAAGCCCAACCGCAAGGTCATCCTGGAGAGCGACGAGATCGCCCATCGTGTGCGGAGGGTGCTGTTCCTGAAGTTCCTGCGGCGGCGCACGGAGGCCCGCGTCCTGGAGCTTTCGGACTTGGAGGGGCGGTTCCTAGGGCAGCTGCCGTACGCCTCCGAGACCGCCCGCTCCGTCGCCGAGGTCTGCCAGCGCGCGGGAATCGAGAGCCCACTCCATCTGTCCCGGATCCTTGAGTTCGTTGGGGAGATGGAGCGATTGGGCATCGTCGAGGTGGTCCGGTGAACGAAGAGGGGAGGGACGTGATGGAGGAAGGCGTAGGACGTCGTCGGCGGACGGTGGGGTGGGCCGGTTGGTCCCCGGTCCTGTGGCTGTTCGTCATCGAGATCTTCCTGGGGCTCGTGCTCGTCCCTCTGTTCTTCTACCTCGGCCCATCGAACGTGCCCCTCACGTTCATCTTCTTCTTCCTGGCGGTCTACTTCTTCTACTTCTGGATCGCGTTCTACGCCTTCGTCGAGTACAACCTGTGGAGGCGCATGCGGAACCTGGGACACCTGTACCAGTTCGTGGGAAGCCTCCTCATCGTGATCCCGATCCTCTGGGCCTACGTTCCCTTCTTCCTCGGACTCCCGACCCTTTCGTCGGGTCTTGTCAGCGTGATCCTCCAGGCGATCACGAGCGGCTCCGGAACCGTGGGACTCGTCATGGCCCTGTACGGCTACTACCATGAGCCCTTCCATGCGCGGGACGTGGATCTCTACCGCAACGTCGTGGTGCGTGCCGGCGAGCGTCTCGACGTCCTCACGGACGGGTATTCGACGCGGGTCTTCGAGGCGCGGTACGAGGGCCTGCCTTCCGACAGCATCAGCGCTGCCGCGGAGGCCTATGCGCTCCGGTTCCAGAGGGGCGGCTTCTACCTCGCTCACCGCGCGGATGACCAGGGGATCACCCTCTACCCGGTCGCGTACACGGGGCTGGGCGCCTTCCGCTGGGGCACCGCCCTACGCCACCTCTACCGCCTCGCGCGGCAGCCCGAACGGCTCACGTGGATCCGGATCGAGTGGTCCGGGATCGTGCGGGTCCACATCTCGCCCGATGACTACGCGCGCATCCGTAGGCCCGTGGCCCACCATCTCCTTTGTAGCGCGGTCGCGGACGCCGTCGTGGGCTCCCTCCTGTCCTACATCCGCAAGGATGAGCCCGGGGCCGTGGCTGCCCTCCTAGGGTTGGAGCGGGTCCGGGGCCCGCAGCAGCTGAAGCTTCCGGGCCGCGCGGAGGAACGGGATGCGCGGATCCTCGTGGCCCTCGCGGTGGCCCTCCTGGTGGCCCTACCTGCGGGGACCGCGTTCTCCGTAATCGGCGCGCAGAACCCCTACGCGATCTCCAACGTGCATTGGTCGCCCAACCGCCCTCTCCCGGGCCAGACCATCCAAGTCTACGCGACCCTGACGAGCCTGCAACCGCTATCGTTCACCTCGTACTTCGGTCTGATCTGGTGGGCTTACTTCGGTGCCGCCAGCTTGACGTGGCCGCCGCCTTCCGGCATCGCTTCCTTTGAGCTCTACCAGGGAAGCGAGTACGTCACGACGCTGGGTCATTTCGCCAACGGGACGGAGGTCACCTTCGTGGCAAGCATCGAACAGCAGGGCAGCCTCACGACGAAGCTCTTCCAGTCTCCTGCGTACGCTCTCGATGTGGGGACCGTGGTCCGTGGAGGGCCCAGCGGTCTCTCTTTGTCGGCCCCCGAGCTCGTGCACGCGTCCAGCGATTCCGGAGCGACCCTGGGCGTATGGATCAACTCCTCCTCACCCATCACCGTGGCCCAAGTCCTCGTGGCCGGGGCCTTTGCCTACACCACCTCGAACGGCGGCGGTGGCTCGAGCCTGGGTTCGATCATTTTCAACCTGACCGCAGCGGGCGGCTTCTACTCGATTTCCTTTCCCCCGGGCCAGCTCATCCCAGCGGGGTACGTGCACCTGACCGGCGCCTTGGACTTCAAGTTCGTGGCGCAGGACGCTACCGGGAACACCGCGACTTCGGCCTTCGCCTTCATCCAGTTTGACGAAACGGCATGATCGCGGGCCCTCCCGGCGTCAGGAACCGCGAAACCTCGCGGGCCAGGGCTTGGCACGGGCGCGGCGCGAAGTCGGTTGGAAGGCAGCGGGCGTACCGCGGCGCCAAGAGCCGTCCCTCCATCAGGACGATCGCCGCACGGTCCGTCTCGCTCCGGATGGGCCGGCCGGCGGCCTGGAGGACCTTGTTCACGGCAGGGAAGACGTACGCGTAGTCGTAGCCTTTCGCGAAGCCGAATTTTGTCTGGTAGTAGTCCTTGAGCGACTCCACCTCGAGGTTCGGCGGGCTCAGGGGCAGGCCGACGACGACCACGACCTGGAGGAGGTTCCCCTCGTAGTCGACGCCCTCGCTCAAGGAGCCGCCCTGGACGCCGAGGAGAACCGCTCCGCCATCGTCGCGCGCCAGGCGCAGGGCCTCCAGCGCCCCGTCGCGCTTCGCCTTGTCCCAGGTCGAGTGCTCCACGAGGATCTTCTTCTTGAGCCTCGCCCGGCGCACACGTTCCTCCGCCTTCTGGAGCAGCTCGTAGGATGGGAAGAACGCGGCCGCATTGCCGGGGATGCCCGCGGCGATGGCGACGACCTCGCGGGCGATCAGGTCGTGCATCTCCTCGGTGCGCTTCGCATACAGCGTCGTCGCGAGCGGGTGGATGAGGAGGAGACGGTTCTCCTTCGGGAACGGCGAGCCGTAGGCGCGGATCCACCGGCGGTCCGGGGCGATCCCCAGGAGGTCCGCGTACATCTCCGCGGGGTGGAGGGTGCCCGACATGAGCACGCTGGCGAAGACGCGGGCGAAGATCGGCGCGCTGAGGACGCTCGGGTCCATGAGCCGGATGACGAACTTGCCCTCGCTCCCAGGGGTGACGAGGCGCAGGATGCCTTCGTCCTGGTCGCGCCACCGGCGGAGGAACTCCTCCAGCTCCGGGAGCGACGTGGACATGCCGCGGCGCACGCCCTCCTCCGCGGCGTGGGCCACCATCTCGACGAGCTCCGTGTACGTGACCCGGTGGCCGAGGCCGTGCCGCAGGCCCCGCTCGACTGCATCGATGAACTCGTCCTTCTTCGCGACGCGCTCCGCCGGCAGGCCAAGCAGGAACTTCTCCAGGGATTTCGCGACGGACAGGAGCTGGTGGGCCGCCTCGGGCTCCAGGTTGCGGGCCTCCCGCACCGCGCGCAGCACGTCCGTCAGGGAGAGGTCCCCACCGAGGTGCGCGCGAATCCGGTCGGGCAGGTTGTGCGCCTCATCCACGACTAGGATGAGATCCTCGAGGCCCTTCCCAAGCCGCTCCAGGGTCCAGTCGAGGATGTCGCTGAACACGTAGTTGTAGTCGCAGACGACGACGGACGCACGCTCCGCGGCGTCCATCGCGACCTTGTGCGGGCACACGTGGCACGCGGAGCTCGCGCGGATTAGCTCCTGTACGTGGAGGGCGCGCTGGAGGACGGCGGTCACCACGACGGAGTCGTCGCGGTTGAAGAAGCTGCACGCCCGGGTACGGACCTTGAGCTCGCAGAACTCGTGGAACGCCCGACCGTACTCCGGGCGGTCCGGCTGGAGGCACATGTCCTGCTTCGCGATCACGTCCACCGTGGGCACGCGCGCCCCCTTCGCCTCGAGGCGGCGGAGGGTCTCGATCGCGATCCGGTGCTGGCTCTGCCTCGCGGTGAGGAAGAGGACCGTCTTCCCGGTCTCGAGGGCGAACCCGAGCGAGGCGACGAGGGCCACCGCGGTCTTCCCGATCCCGGTCGGCGCGTGGGCCAGGAGGTGCCGGCCCTCCGCGATCGCACGGCGGGCGTCCGCAAGGAATTCGACCTGGCCCGGGCGGACCCGGTCGAAGGGCCAGGGCACACGCTCCGCCGTCGAGAGGGGCGCCTCCCGGACCGCAAGTTGCTCCATCGACCACCTTCGGGTCGCGGGACCTGCCGAGGGCCTCTGGGATATGAAGGGGTGACGAGGGGAGGAGGGTGAAAGTGAGAATCCCTCACGCCGTCCGCCGCGGACGCCGGCGGCCATCGCGACGAAGCCCGTGACGAGTCCCACCGCGAGCAGGCGCAGACCCCAGGTCGGTGCATCGGCCATCCGTTCGCGTCCCGTCTCATTCCGCTCCGGCGCGGCCTATGAGTCCGGTGGGACAGCCGTGAAAGGACCCGGTCGGGAATGCCGGGGATGGGACGACGAGGCTCAGGTTCATGCCCCAGGAACCCGTGCGGCTGGACGCATGGCGACTCGCCGAGCGAACGCTGCGACCACCTCCGTCGAGGATCGCCGCCTTCTGGAGGCGGCTCGCTCCGTCCTCGCGCGCCGGTTCCGGCCCGGGGTCCATTCGGTCGGCGCCGCGCTCCGCGGGACGTCGGGGAGGATCTACACCGCGGTCAACCTGAACGCGAAATACGTCGGCCGCGTCGACGTGTGCGCGGAGGCCATCGCCCTCGGCATGGCGATCGCGGCGGGCGAAAAGGGACTCGACACGATCGTGGCCGTGCAGCGGGCACGCCGAGGCGCAAGGAGCCCGCGGGGCCGCCTCGTCCCTCCTTGCGGCGTGTGCCGCGAGATGTTCAATGACTACGCGCCGAAGCTGACGGTCCTCATGCCGGGGCCCAAGGGGACCGTCGTCCGGAGGCGGGCCGCGGACCTGCTGCCCGAGCGCTACATCGACCCATGAAGGCGGGTGTCCCCCGGGCCACCGCCCGCCGCGGATAATCGGAAGCGACCCCTTAAGTAACGCCCGTTCGAGTCCGCCCCGTGGCCCGCCGGTGCGCCGTGTGCGGGTTCGAATCCGACGAGGCGGTCTGCCCGCGCTGCAACACGATCCTCCTCCGCGGTCAGGCCATCTGCCCCCGGTGCGGGAAGCTCTTCCCCGGATGGATCGCGGCCTGCGATGGATGCGGCGCGCCGATGGGCCCCGAGCCGAAGGGGCCCGAAGCCGAGGAGGCCGTCCGGCTGCTCGCGTCGGTGCCCGGGATCTCCCCGGACCGCGCGCGGGCTCTCGTGGCCCGCGGCTTCCGCGACTTCGCGGACATCGTCCGCCTCGCCCTCCCGGAGAGCGACGTGCAGCGGGGGCTGCATCACGCGATCGCGCGGCGGGCGCTCCTGGCGGACCTCGCCCCGAAGGTCCCCCGCCCCGCGTCGGGCGACCGGTGCCCCGTCTGTGGGTCGGCGTGGGCCGCGGGTGCGGATCACTGCGCCACGTGCGGCTCCGCCCGGGTGACGGAGCTTCCCGTCGAACGGGTCGAGCAGAAGCTCCAGGAGGTCACGGAGGAGCTCGTGGGGCTCGCGGAGAACGAGGACTTCCGCGAGATGCCCGAGGACGTGCGCCTCGAGCTGCTCGGCGCCTTCCGCGGATTGAGCCCGGATGACGTCGTCCGGGAGGAGTACCGCCACCAGATCGACGCGTGGCGCGAGAAGGGCTTCGATGTCAGTTCGCTCGAGGCGCTCCTCGACACGGACCTCGACGCCTTCCGCGAGCGGAGCGTCCGCCTGATCCGGGCGCAGATCCTGAAGAAGGCGGAGGGGGGCCAGTTCCGCTGCCCACTGTGTGACGTCCGCCTGCCGCCCGCGGCGGAGCAGTGCGAGAACTGCGGCGCGAAGTTCGTCTGAGAGGGAGCACAATCCTAAATACGGATGGAGCGTGCGGTCCCTCCAATGCGTCCTCCCTATTCCGAGTACGCGGCGCCTCCCGTCTACGTCTACCCCCAGCCGCCGACGCGGGGTGTCCGGTTCAGCCGCACGGAGCTCGTCCAGCTCGGGATCGCGATCCTGGCCCTGAGCGCGGCATTGACGATCGCCAATGTGAGCCCTCTCTACGGAGGCCTTGCGGGGAACTCGCTGGCCGACCTCGGATTGTTGTTCCTCGCCGGCCTCGTCTCCGTGGGTACGGGGGTCGGACTCCACGAAATCATGCACAAGATCGTGGCCCAGCGCTACGGCCTCTGGGCCGAGTTTCGGTACTCGCCTCGCGGCCTCCTCATGACGTTCGTGTTGGCCTTCGCCGGATTCGTCTTCGGGGCTCCCGGGGCCACGTACATCTCCGGGAGCGTCACGCCCGAACAGAATGGGCGAATCAGCGCGGCCGGACCTGTGACCAATCTCGTTCTGGCACTCAGCTTCCTGGGCCTCGAGCTGGCCTTGCTGCCGATCGCTTACATCGGGACGGCCGCGGCCGTGGCGGCAGGGATCTGCTTCTGGGCGGCCTCCATCAACCTCATCCTCGCGGGCTTCAACATGATCCCGATCATGCCCCTCGATGGTGCGAAGGTGTGGCACTGGAACAAGGGCGTGTGGATCGGAATCCTCGCACTCGTCCTTCTTATCCTCGGGACGGGATCCTACCTGGGCTACCTCTTTCTCTGAGGAGCTCCGTGGTTCATCACGCTCGCCAGGTACCCCGCGCCGAACCCGTTGTCGATGTTGACTACCGCGACGCCGGGCGAGCATGCGTTCATCATTCCCAGCAAGGCCGCGAGGCCGTCGAAGCTCGCTCCATATCCGACCGAGGTGGGCACGGCAATCACGGGGACGTCGACAAGGCCCGCGACGACGCTCGGCAACGCGCCTTCCATCCCGGCCACGACGATCACGACCTTGGCCCTCTGAAGGAGGTCCCGGTGGTCCAGGACGCGGTGGATGCCGGCCACCCCGACGTCGTAGAGGCGCCTCACCCGGTTCCCGAGGACCTCCGCGGTCACGGCCGCTTCCTCCGCGACGGGGATGTCGCTCGTCCCCGCGGTGACCACGAGGACGCTCCCGCGGCGCGCGGCGGGCGGCTTCCCCGCCACGACCATGCACGCCTTCTCGTGGTACGTGACGGGCGTGCCAACGAGGTGTTCCCGGATCCGGGCGTGGATCTCCGGGGTCGCCCGGGTGGCCAGCGCGAGGGAGTGGGCGGCGACCATCCGACTCACGATCGCGACGATCTGGTCCGTCGTCTTGCCGGGGCAGTAGACGGCCTCGGGGATGCCACGGCGGAGCTCGCGATGGGAGTCGATCTTCGCGAACCCCAGGTCCTCGTAGGGCAGGGCGCGAAGCGCGCTCATGGCCTCCTTGACCGTGACCTTCCCGTCCTTCAGGTCCCGCAGAAGGCTCTCGACCGCCTTGCGATCCATGGTCACCTCAGCGGACCTGCTCCCACTTCTCAAGTTCGAGGACGGAACTCAGGGTGCCCCCCCGCTTGATCTCCTCGCGGATCCGGTTCTCCCGCTCGAGCACGTCCAGCGCGCGGTTCGCCATCTCGACGCCGAGCTCCTTGGGCACGACGATCACGCCGGACTCGTCTCCGATGATCCAGTCGCCCGTGCGGACGACCTGGCCGCCGCACTCGATCTCTTCGCCGATGGAGCCTTGGCCTTTCGGCTCGCCGGCGTGGGGGGACGTGTGGCGGCTGAAGAGGAGGAAGTTGAGGTCGAGGATCGCGTCGATGTCTCGCGCGCCCCCGTCGATGACGATGCCGGCCACGCCCTTGACGAGGCAGGAGTTCGACGCGAGCTCGCCCCAGACCGCCGTCGGGCCGCCGCCGACGTCGATCACGAGGACGTCCCCCGGCTTCGCGCGGTCGATCGCCTCGACGGGCTTCGCCCAGTCCCCGTCCGCCGTCTTCACGGTGAGGGCGCGGCCCACGAGCTTCTGCCCGTGCTTGATCCGTGGGACGATCCCATGCATGACCCCGCGCTTCTGCATCGCGTCCGCGATGTTCGGCGTGGACACCTTGCGGAAGGCCTCGACGACGTCTGCCTCGCTGTACTTCTTGTACAGCCCCGTGGGGATCGCCTTTCGCTCGCGCATCGCCTTCTTGATCGTCCGCGTGGCCTTCGTGACATCCTCCGCCTTGATGATCGCGCCGCCGACGATGATGATCGATGCGCCCGCCTTGACGGCCTGGCCGACCGTCTCCGAGTTCAGGCCGCCCGCCACGGCAACGGGGAGGTTCGAGGCCTTGACGACCGCCCTGAGCTCCTCGAGCGGGGTGTGCGCGATCATCTGCTCGTCGATTGACACGTGCATGTTGAGATAGTCCACACCCAGTTTCTCGAGTTCGACCGCGCGCTTGGGCTTGTCCTCGACGCGCATCAGGTCCACCATGATCTTGGACCCGTAGCGCCGCGCCGCCTTGACGGCCTCGGCGATCGTCGCGTCGTCCGTGACCCCCATGATCGTGATCACGTCGGCTCCGGCCTTCGCGGCGATCTCGACCTCCAGAGCGCCCGTGTCCATCGTCTTGAGGTCCGCGACGATTGTCTTGTCCGGGAACGCCTTCTTCAGCGCTCGGACCACGTCCATTCCTTCGGACTTGATCAGCGGGGTCCCCGCCTCGATCCAGTCTGCCCCGCCTGCGACGGCCTCTCTGGCGGCTTGCAGGGCACGCTTCCCGTGCATGAAGTCGAGGGCTACGTGCAGGATGGGCTCCATGATCTCCCCCGCAAAGTACCTCGCCCTCGTGATAAAAACGTTCCGAAGCGGCCGGGGAAGGGACCCTTGCAGACGGGTCATTCATGACGAGAGCATGGCCGGCCCCCGCCAGAAGCGCTCGAGACCCCATTCCAAGCGGATATACGGTATCTAGAAAGGCCCCGGGAGACATCTGGTGGAACGCGGAGGGATCGCCTGGGCGCTCACCGTCAAGCGGCCACGTGTGCCGTCGTTCTTGCCGTGTTGCTCCTGACGCTGTCAACGACGGGCGTCGGGACTCCCTCTGGAGTCCGGAAGATGGGATCCGTGGCGTCTGCAGGGCGCGGGTCGGGCATCTATGCGGTCTCCGGGACCGCCGACTACGCCTTCCAGGTGACGGCCGATGGCGGCTACTATCTGAGCCTCGCGCCAGATCCCTCGTCACAAGTCACCGCTGCCCTGTATCAGAACGGAACCTTGGTGTACCAGGGCGGAGGCTGGGGGTCGACCCGGGTGGAGCTCGGCTCCGGTTCCGATTCTCTCCACCTGGAGGGCTCCGGGAAGGCGGCTCTGGGGTGGGACTTCGTGATCGCAGGGGTCCAAGAGTTCGCTGCGGGAGAGCGCCTCGTGGCAACGTTGGCGCCCGATGCGAACCGGATGACGCTTGCTCTGGGCGGACCCTTCGGGCTTGACGCGCATGTCCTCGTCTACGACGATAGTCTGACGTTGAGGTTCGAATCGACGGTCATTCCAGGGGATACCCGAACCTTTGACATCCCTTGGCCCGGGACATCGACGGCCACGATGGTCATCGAGACGGCCGGCGGAGCGGGTACGTACTCGGTTGCCTGGAGTGCTTCGGTTGCGCCCGTCCCGCAGAACTCGTTTCTCCTCCCGGTGACGCTCGACACTCTGCTCATCATCGGAGCCGCGGGGGGAATCGGACTGGCGTTCGCAATTTGGCACATCCGGAAGCGCCCGCGTCTCCGGCGGCCCCTGTAAGGCGCCGTCAGGGGCGAGTGTTCTCACTTCCGATATTCAGCGCGGGTCCCTCAAATAGCCGCGTCCGAGTGGCACGGTCGTATCCGATGCCCTCGAAGGAGCGCGACGCGGGTAGCGAACGCGAGCGGTGCGTCACGGGAATCGAAGGGATCGACCACATCCTGAACGGCGGCGTCCCGCGAGGGAACACGGTCCTCGTGTCAGGGAGCGTGGGCACGGGCAAGACGTCCATCTGCATCGAGTTCCTCGTCCGCGGCGCGCTGTACGGCGAGAACTCCCTGTACCTGAGCGTCACGGAACCGACGGACAAGCTGCTCCGCAACGTGATCCCTTTCGATTTCTGGGATGACAAACTCGTCAAGCAGGGGAAGCTCCAGTTCCTCGATCTGCCCCGCGTCTACGAGAAGCTCGGCATCGATAAGGACGAGCTGAACCTCGAGGAATCGCGCCTCCTGGTCGACACGATCCTCGGCCTCGTCGAGGAAAACCACATCCGAAGGCTCGTGCTCGACTCCGCGACCTCCGTGGCCTACCGCCTCAAGGAGCAGGAGCGGATCCGTGACTTCCTCCTTCGGCTGGGACAGTCCCTGAGCGCGAAGATGTGCACCTCCCTTCTCGTTGCGGAGATCACCCCGCAGACGGAAGGCTACTCTCGATTCGGAGTCGAGGAAGCCATCGCGGATGGCGTCATCGTGACGGCCAACCTGGAACGCCGCGGGGATCTCCTGCGGACGCTCCAAGTCGTCAAGATGCGGGGGACCCAGCACAGCCGGGCGAAGTACGTCCTCGACCTCACGACCACCGGAGTCCTCCTCGTGCCCCTTTTGAAAGGCGGCAGCGTGGCCGGGGTGGCCTGAGATGAGCGTCCCCTCCGTCGTGAGCGAGAGACTCCTCAAGCTCCCGGAGGCCTCCGCCGTCGCGATGCGGCTCAAGGCGGAGCAGTACTTCGACGCGATCCAGGGGATGGTGGACCTTTTCGCGACGAAGAAGGACCTCGATGTCATCTACGTCACGACGACGGTCCCCGCACAGAGCATCATCAACGCCCTGGAGGTGCTCGAAATCCCCCTGGACCACGTCTGGTTCGTTGACTGCATCAGCCAGATCATGATGTCCACGGAGAAGCGGCATTCCCACGTGATCCCGGTCGAAAGCCCGACGATGCTAGAGAACATCATGCTCAAGGTCGAGTTCCTCATGCGGAAGAACGAAGGACGGAACGCCCTGGTCGTCCTGGACTCGATCAACTCCCTCGCAATCCACAACAACATGAAGATCCTGAGCGAGTTTCTGCACATCCTCGTCAACAACCTCCGGGCCCGCGGGGCCTACACGGTCATCCTCTCGATGCTCGAGTACGAGACGGACGAGATCCGGAACATGCTCGTCCTCGTCAGCGACGAGGCGCTGGAGATCTTGGAAGGCTGATCCGGCCCGTCCATCCGGTCCTGGCGCCCCGGCCGGCGGAGTGTGCGACTATTTAAGCTCCGACCGTACGAATTCGCTCTGGGACCCCCGGAAAGACCTGCTGGGGTCGTATGGAGGTGAATCGGGGCACATCCGGGGTGTTCTCAATGATGCACATTCGGCGCGAAACGTTTAAGGGTGCGCGCCCGTCCCATTAGGTTCCATGCGGCGGGAAACCGCCGCAGGAGGACATAACATGAAAGCCATCATCCGCAAGGATGAGCAGGCGGTGTCTCCCGTCATCGCGACGATCTTGATGGTCGCGATTACGGTGGTACTGGCCGCCGTGCTGTACGTCATGGTGTCCGGCCTCATCTCGGGGCCGAGCACGCAGAAGCCGTTCGTGACGTTCGGCTCGACGACGAAGGTGAACGCGCTGACGTGGACATTCTCTGTCGCGTCGGCATCCCCGGCTGTCGCCCCGTCCAACTATAAGATCAACTTCGGGATCGGGACGGCCACGGGAGCCGCGGTAAACATGGGAACGAGCGCAGTGAACACGACCGTGACCACGGGCGGAAGCCCAGCCAACGTCGGTGTCAAGTGGACCGACCTGGGCGGCGAAAACACCCTGAACGCGGGCGACCAGTTCACGATCGCATTCCCGTCTGTTCCGGCCTCGGGCGCATCCCTGACCTTCTACCTGCTCTACTCCGATGGATCGCAGGTCCAGTCG
>JBGPGA010000043.1:0-13667 GCA_041483635.1 Thermoplasmata archaeon | reverse complement strand
GACGTTCAGGGTCGATCCGCCGCTGAGTGGATACCGCTGCGCCAGGACGCTGAAATCGACGTCCTTCGCGAGAGGCGCGCGCTTGGGCACGCAACGGCGATAGAGCTCGCGGCGCATCGCGACGTCCGGGATCGGGAATTCGACCGCGATGTCGATGCGGCGGTCCAGCGCCTTGTCGAGCGTCCGGGCCAGGTTCGTCGCGAGGACCACGACCCCCGGGAAGTTCTCGATGTGGCTCAGGAGGACGTTCACGTCGCGGTTCATCCAGGGGGCCGTCATGTATCCGCGCCGGAAGAAGACCGCATCGGCCTCATCGAAGAAGAGAACCGCGTCGTCCTCGGCGGCCTTCGCAAACACCCGCTCGATGTTCTTCTCTGTCTCGCCGACCCACATGTTCTCCATCTGCGCATAGTTCACGATGTGGAGCGTCCGCTCGAGCTCGTGGGCGAGGGCCTCGGCGGCCATCGTCTTGCCCGTGCCCGGCGGTCCCGCGAAGAGGAGGGACAGCCCCTTCGTCTTCTTGACGACCTTGCGGAGGCCCCAGCCCTGGTACATGAGACGCTTGTGCCGAAGCTCGGTCAGGGCGTCTTCGAGCGCCTCGCGCGTGCTCGCCGCCAGGACGAGGTCCGACCAGGCGAAGCGGGGCTTGATCACGTGGGCGAGGTGCGTGGGCTCATGGACGTGGGGCTCGGGGATCTCCAGCTCCTCGTCCTCGGCAGGGAAGACCTCGACGCCCGCCTTGAGGAGACGCAGGATGCGCCGCACGTCCTCGCGGGACACGTGGCGGCAGGATCCATTGACCTTCCCGCACTTGGGACATTTCACGATCCACCGGTCGCGGTCTTCCTTCCCCATCCAGCTCCCCGTGGAGGCACGGCCCGTCGCCCTCCGCCCGCGAAAAGGCAACCCGCGCTATTTAAACCATGCCCGGACGCGGCTCGAACCACCTCGTTCACGGAAGGACGGACGTCATGAGCCTCGTGTCGGTGTGGGCGAGATGCCTCGCGGGGTCCGGCGTGAGCGCCTTGCGTTCCGGGGACGCGTAGTACGCCGCGTCGCGGGCCTCAAACCCCTCCGGACCATCGTACGAGATAATCCAGATGAACTCCCCCGTCTCGCGGATCGCCCAGGCGCCTTCGACCTTGAACCCGAACTTGCGACGGAGCGGGGCGACGCCCGCCTTCCATTCCTGGACGAACGCGTCGAGGTGGCTATCCTTGGCTCTGTACATCCGAAGTTGTGCGACCATCGTTCCCCTTCCGCGCGACCCACCCGCGCGCCCCACACCGGGCAGAGGTCGCTCCGTTCTCGTACGCATTCCAGCGCTAAGTTCATTTCCCCGGCCCGTCCGCGCCGAGGCGTTTCCCCTCGACGCGAAGCCTAATGTACCGTGCGCCCTTGCCATCCATGGGGCGACAAGGTGGCGGGGCGATTCCGCGCGCGGGACCTCCCGTTCCCGCTGCACGACGTTCGTCTGCGGGATGCGTCGGCCGAGAATCTCGCGCAGATCAGCGACCGGATGGGGCTGGCCCTCAGCGTCGAGGAAATGCGGACGATCCAGGAGTACTTCCACAAGGAGGGGCGCGATCCCACCGACGTCGAACTTCAGGCCCTGGGTCAGGCGTGGTCCGAACACTGCTGCTACAAGTCGTCGAAAGTCTTCCTGCGGGAGTATATCTTCCCCGTGCAGGCCCCGTACGTCCTGGACCGCGGAGACGCGGGCGTCGTCGAGTTCGACGCGGACCACGCGTATGCGCTCCGGATCGAGAGCCACAACCATCCCTCTGCGATCGAACCCTACGGCGGCGCAAACACGGGAATCGGCGGCATCCTGCGCGACGTGCTCGCCATGGGCGCGCAGCCCATCGCGCTCGCGGACCCGCTCCACTTCGGGCCTCTTGATTTCCCCATGGACAGGCTCCCGCCGGGCATCAAGCATCCGAAGTACCTGTTCGGCGGGGTCGTCGCGGGCATCCGGGACTACGGGAACCGCGTCGGCATCCCCACGGTGGCCGGGTGCATCGCGTTCGACGAGGGCTACGTGGGAAACATCGTGGTCAATGTGGCCTGCGTCGGGTTCGGGAAGAAGTCCCAGATCGTGAAGAACCGCGTCAAGTCGCTCGAGGACGTGTTCATCCTCTGCGGCGGGAAGACGGGGCGGGACGGAATCCACGGGGTCACGTTCGCAAGCATCGACCTCACCGAGAAGGCGGTCCACGAGTGGGAGGGCGGGGCCGTGCAGCTCGGCGATCCGATCCTGAAGGAGCCGCTCATCCACGCCTGCGTCGAGGCGGCCCAGCGCGGGTTGCTCGACGGGCTCAAGGACCTAGGCGGCGGCGGCCTCTCCTGCGTCGTTGGCGAGCTCGCGCTCGCGGGCGGCTTCGGCGCGGAGGTCGACCTCGAGAAGGTGCCCCTCAAGGAGCAAGCCCTCGCGCCGTGGGAGATCTGGGTCTCCGAGAGTCAGGAGCGGATGATGCTGGCCGTCGCGCCGAAGAACATCGATGCGGTCCTCGAGATCTTCGACCTCTACGACGTCCCCGCCACGGTCATCGGCCACGTGATCACGCAGAAGCATACGCGGGTGAAGTACCGCGGCGAGCTCGTCCTCGACCTGGACATCGAGTTCTACACGGGTGGCCCCGAGTACCGCCGGCCGTACGCGCCGCCCGAGGACCTCCCGCGCCAGGATTTGCGGCTGCCCGCCGAGCCGCGCGACTACCGCTCCGCGATCCTCAGGCTCCTGGCCTCCCCGAACGTGGCTTCGAAGGAGTACGTGATCCGCCAGTACGACCACGAGGTGCGCGCGTCGACCGTCCTGAAGCCGATGCAGGGCGTGATCGGAAAGGCGAGCCACGGGGACGCCTCCGTGATCCGGCCCCTCCCGGAATCCTGGCGGGCCCTCGCGATCGCGATCTCGTCGACGGCGAACTTCACGATCATCGATCCCTACCGCGGCGGCGCCACCGCGGTCGACGAAGTGTGTCGGAACCTCGCGGCGGTCGGCGCGAGGCCCCACTCCTTCACGAACTGCCTGAACTTCGGGAACCCGGAGAAGCCCGATCGACTTTGGTACCTCCGCGAGGCGGTCCGAGGAATCGGGGAGACGGCCAAGGCGCTCGGTGTGCCCATTCCCTCGGGGAACGTGTCCCTCTACAACGAGTCGGCCCTGGGACCGTCGCCGCCCACCCCGGTCATCCTGGGCGTCGGCATGATCGAGGACCTCCGGAAGTGCGTGACCTCGGACCTGAAGAAGGAGGGGGACTCCCTCTTCCTAATCGGCCGCACAGAGAACGAGTTCGGCGGCTCCGAGTACTTCCGTTCCCGCGGCCAGGTCGGCGGGACCGTGCCGGCCACGGACCCGCACGGCCTCTGCGCGTCCCTCGACCATCTCCTGAGGGCGATGGAGCGGCAGACGGTTGCCGCGTGCCACGATCCGAGCCATGGCGGCCTTGCGATCGCTGCGGCCGAGATGTGCCTCGGAGGCGACCTCGGCGCCGACGTCGACACTGCGGCGATGGATCCCGCGCGGTGGGACGTGCAGCTGTTCTCCGAGTCGAACGGCCGGTGGCTCGTCGAGGTCGTGAAGGGAAAGGAGGACGAGTTCCAGCACATCCTCGAAGGCGTGCCCCTGACGTACCTCGGCCGGACCGGCGGACGGTCCTTGCGGCTCCGGAACCCGAAGAAACGCGTCGCCCTCCCGGTCGCCGTGATGCGCAAGGCCTGGTCCGAGGCCATCCCGAAGCAGGTCGTGGTCTCGTGAAGCGCTCCTCGATCCGCGTGGCCGTCGTCTACATCGAGGGCACGAACTGCGAGGAGGAGTCGGCGGCGTATTTCCGCCTCCTGGGCGCGCAGGCCGAGAAGGTCCACCTCAAGCAGCTCACGGGAGACGTGCCCGCGGAGCTGCGCCGGGACCTCGAAGACTACGACATCCTGATGATCCCGGGAGGCTTCGCGGCCGGAGACTACGTCCGCGCGGGCACGATCTTCGCGGCGCGCATGCGTTCCCGTCTCTCGAACGAGCTCGTCGACTTCGTGAAGGCCGGGAAACCCGTCCTCGGCGTGTGCAACGGGTTCCAGGTGCTCGTCGAAGCAGGGATGCTTCCCGCGCTCGGCGGCGTCATGACGCCCGAGCCCGAGGCGGTCCTCGCGACGAACGACTCCTCGCACTACGAATGCAGGCCGAGCCTCCTCAAGCACGAGAATGGCGGGTCATGCGTCTTCACGCGCAACCTCAGGCATGGACAAGTTGTGACGTACATCAGCGCCCACGCCGAGGGTAAGTTCCTCCTGCCGCGAGAACGGGAGAAGAAGCTGCTCAAGGAGCTCGTCGACAACGACCAGATCGTCTTCCGCTTCGTCGACGACCACGGTGCCTATGGAGGCTATCCCTGGAATCCGAGCGGGACGACGTTCAACATCGCGGGACTCTGCAACCGCGAGGGGAACGTCTTCGGAGTCCAGCCCCACCCGGAACGCTGCTTCTTCCGCCATCTGCATCCCGACTGGACGCGCCGCGAGGATGGCGATCCCGTGTACGGGGACGGCAAAGCGATCTTCGAGGGCGTGCTGCAGTACGTGGAGAAGCGCTTCTGAGACGAGCTCACAGCTGCACGATCAGCTCGACGCTGTCGCCGTCCTTCAGGCCGAGGGACCCGCGGAGGTAATGCTTCGAGATGACCTCGAGCACCTCGGAGTAGTGCGAGCGGATCGGCAGGATGATCGCGCAGTCGAGATGGCCGAGCGTCGCGAGGAAGCACTTCGCGCCGCCGAACGTGCGGCCGCCCGACTCGAACCCGTTGATCTCGATCCCCGGACTGTCCCGCAGGACTTCGATTCTCGCCAGGTCCGCGCTGGGGACCTTCAGGTTCAAGGTCCCTTCGAACGGCTCGAACCAGAGCTTCTTGCGGAACTGGTCCTTGTAGCCCTTCTGGCGCATGTAGAACGCACCCTCGCCCAGGCCGCTCGCGACGACGCCCGAGATCGTGACCGTCTCCTTGATCTCGAAGATCCGCTGGTAGTCCGCGTACTCCTTCCGGAGCAGGTCCATGCCCTTCCCGGTGAGCTTGATCCGCTGACGGCGGGTCGCGAGGTCCCGCGTGACGAGCCCCTCCCGGATCAGCTCGAGGATCCGCTGGGACGCGGACTGCTGGCTCACGCCGATCAGCTTGCCCAGTTCGCGAGACGACAGGTTCAGGTACTCCTTCGTGCCGCCGAGGAGGGCGATCCCCTTCAGCGTCTCGACGTGGTAGGGCTTCACTGCGAGGGAGAGCGTCCCGCCGCGTTTATGCCTTTTCCCGCGGCCTCACAAGCCTTCGAGGATGATGTGATTGCGGGATCGCAGGTAGGCCCGCGGGATCCCTTCTTGTCTGAGCCGTTCCAGCAGGGGCTGGTCGTTCGTGACGACGATCGCCTGGAGGGGCCCGGCCAGCTCGAGGAGCGCGTCGTCCGCGGACCCGTGGCCCTCGACCGCGCGATACTTCGCGGCGAGGCGCACGGCCGCTTGGGCGTCGCGGTCGTGGGTCGCGAGCATCCGGAGTTCCTCAAGGACCGGGGTGGGGACCGCGAGGTCCACGTCACCCAGGAGTCGGCGGAGCTCGGCCTCCAGGTTCACGCGGAACTGGAAGGGCATCATGAGCGCGTTCGCGTCGAGCAGGACGATCTGGGGCAACGAAATCGTGCATCCGTGGACGGCTATTAGGCCTTCGCCGCGCGAGTCTTCCCGATGAGATTATATATGGCACAGTACATAGTGACGCTATGTATATAGCGGGGCAAGACCCTGCACCAAGGAGGAACACTATGCGAGGAATCGCAGTTACCCTGATTGCGCTGGCCATGCTCGCCGTGCCGCTCGGACTCGCCACGACGGCGTCGGCCAGCTCGAACACCCCCGCCTCCCTGGCCCGGAACACGACGCCCGTGTTCGTCGGCCCCACGCCGACGACGCGATTCGGCGGCGGCGACTGGGTCGGCGTGACCGCGGGAGACGCGCACTTCGGAGTGCTCTACGGAACCGAGGCGAACCCGAATCGGGTCGTGATCTTCGCCGAGTACACACGGTACCTGGGCGGGGCGGACGTCGTGAACGAGCAGGGCCAGGCCCTCGCGACGCGCGGCATCCCCGTGCGGACCGTCCTGGCTCAGAGCCTGGACCGGTTCATCGAGTTCCGGACCACGAATGCGAGCGCCGGATTCGATCTGTTCTCCGCGAACGGGTCGCGGCTCACCTTCCCCGTGAACGTGCCCGTCAAGGCGCTGAACCTGCGCACGAGCGCATGGACCTTGACGAGCGAGACGCAGGCACATGTCGGCGACACGTACTACGTGAACTTCACGATCGGGGCGCCCGATCTGCCCTACACCTGGGTCAACCGGCTCTTTCCGAACGCGAACGGGACGGGAGACGGGATGCTGAACGAGGTCGCGTTCACGTTCCACCTCACCGTGGACACGGTCAACAAGACGGGCCAGGTCCCCTGGTACCGGGTGACCGTCACGGACTCGACCCCGCGGGAGATCACGAACGTCTCCTTCGAGGGCAGCCGCACGGTCTCCGGCGCAGCGGTCCAGATGGGAGCGAAGTACGACCACCTGATCGACGGGTGGGACTTCATGCAGGCGACGGACAAGCTCGCCCTCGAGACGTACCTCGTGGTCGGGAACTTCTTCCCCGACCGCACGGTGGACTTCATCCACCAAGCGTACGCGCAGGAGCGCGCCGAGGACGCTACGAACCGGACGATCCTGGACAACGAGACGGTCGCAGACGCGCCCGCCGTCCCGCACCTGTACACGATGGACAAGATCACCTTCGACGACCACTTCACCCGCGTCGGGGAGTTCCGCTGGACCTCCGACGTGTCGGTGGACGGCCAGGCGGGGACGATGCTTTTCCAGGTCCAGGGCGGCAGCCGGGTCTTCCTGACGAACGGGGAGAACGCGTTCTTCGGCTTCATGGTCCATGGCGCGTTCGTCTATCCGGCGGGATCGACGATCGTCCACGATCCGGCGATGAGCGTGGAGTCGTTCGCGCCGACCGTGACGACAGGATTCAATCTCACCCCACTCGGCATCTTGCTGATACAGGTCGCGGTCGTAGGGGTCGCCATCATCCCCGCCCTGTATCTCCGGAGCAGGGCGCGGCGCCCGAAGAGCTGAGCGCCGCCCCTCCCCCTCTTTTTCTCTTCCTTTCCTTTCCCATCCCTCCCCACCCATGCTCCTCCACCGACCCCCCGAGTTGACCACCCATGTCCGTCCTCTGGCCTCTCCTCACCTGTCGTCCCGAAAGGCGAAATACCGAACCCCGGATACGAGGCGCAACCCATGGCGGAGATCTCCCCCGAATGGACCGCGGAACTGAAGCGCGGGTCGATCCAGCTCTGCCTGCTCGCGCTCCTCGCGAAGGACGAGAAGTACGGCTTCCAGATCCTCCACGAACTCCGCGCGAGGTCCAACGGTTTCTTCGACCTCAAGGAGGGCACCCTGTACCCCGCCCTCCGGAGGCTCGAGGAACGGGGATTCGTCGAGAGCCACTGGAAGGAGCCCGCCGCGGGGGAGGGCGGGATGCCGAGGAAGTACTACCACCTGACCGCGCGCGGGCGCACCGCGCTCTCGGAGGCGCTCGCGATCTGGCGGCGGATGACCGCGGGCGCTGAGAAAGTGCTGGAGGGGATCCGCTGACGGAGGTCGACGCGTACCTGGCGCAGGTCCGCGGCGCGATGGTGGGGATGGACCCGCGGATTCGCGACGACATCCTGGAGGAACTCCAGAGTCACCTCGCCGAGGCGGCGGCTACCGCGGGGGGCGACGCGCGGCGTGCGCTCGCAGGGATGGATCCGCCGGCGGCGGTTGGCCGCGAGTACCGTCGGGTGTACGGCTTCGGCGCGATGTTCAAGATCCTCTTCGCCGCCGTCGCCTTCCTCCTCGCCGTCCCGAGCTCCCCGATCCTGCAGGTCACGGCCGAGTACCCGGTCCCGAACCTGCTCGCAATCCCGTTCCTGGTCCTCCTCGTCGTCTGGATCATGTGGGTGAGCATCGCCGCCGGATCGAAAGCCGGACTCCTCGCGGGGCTCGCGGCCTTCGCCGCCCGGGCGGTCGTCGAGGCGTGGCTCGTCATCACGCCGCCCTACCCCGCCCCGACGGCGGCCGGACTCGGCCTCTTCCTCGTGACCGGCCTCGTTCTCGTCCTGCTCGGCTGGCTTCCGGGCACCGCGAAGAAGGTGTGGTCGAAGCCGAGCGGCGATCTCTAGCCCTTGCGCCAAGCCGCGACGATCCGGGCATGGTCAAAAGCCATCGGCGGGAGGCGGTCCGGATCCAGGAGCGCGATGGCCTTCGCATCGCTCGCCGCCTTCAGCTCCCCGCCCGTGCGCTCGAGGGCATACGCCACGGTGATCGTGTACCCGCGCGGATCCCGCGCCGGATCCGAATAGACGCCGACCAGATGCAGGACGCGCGTGACGAGGCCCGTCTCCTCCAGGACCTCTCGTCCCACGGCCACCTCCGTCGTTTCCCCGAGCTCGAGGAAGCCGCCCGGGAGGGCGGGCATTCCCTGAAAGGGCGGGTTGCGCCGGATGACCGCAACGAGCTTGTCGTCGAACGTGACAAGGCCGTCGACGGTGACGTACGGATGAGGCTGGACCGTCGACACCGGATCACTCGAGGGAGGGCATGCGAATCCCCTGTTCTTTCGCGAACCGCACCGCGTCCTCGTAGCCCGCGTCCGCGTGGCGCACGACGCCCATCCCCGGATCCGTCGTCAGGACGCGCTCGATGCGGCGCTCCGCGTCCTTCGTGCCGTCGCAGACGACGAGCGCGCCCGCGTGCGTGGAGTAGCCGATGCCCACCCCACCCCCGTTGTGGACCGCGACGAGGTCCGCGCCCCCGGCCGTGTTGATCAGGGCGTTCAGGATGGGCCAGTCCGCGATCGCGTCGGACCCGTCCTTCATCCCCTCCGTCTCCCGGTACGGCGAGGCGACGGAGCCCGCGTCGAGGTGGTCCCGCGTGATCACGATGGGCCCGCTGAGCTCCTTCCGGCCCACCATCCGGTTGATCACCTTGCCGAACCGGGCCCGTTCGCCGTACCCGAGCCAGCACACGCGCGCGGGGAGTCCCTCCCAGGGGAGGTTCTCCTCTGCGAGGGCGATCCACCGCCGGAGGGACTCGTCCTTCGGGAACTCCTTGAGCACGACGCGATCCGTCTTCAGGATGTCCTCCGGGTCGCCGCTCACCGCGACCCAACGGAAGGGTCCCCGGCCCTCGCAGAACATGGGCCGGATATAGAGGGGCACGAACCCTTTGAACTCGAAGGCGTTGTCCACGCCGGCCTCCTTGGCTTGGCCCCGGATGTTGTTCCCGTAGTCGAAGACGACGGCGCCCTTGTGGAGCATGTCGAGCATCGCACGGCAGTGGACGGCGATCGAGGCCATGGAGCGTCGGAGGTACTCGGTGGGATCGGATTTGCGCAACACGCCCGCCTCCTTGACGTCGAGCCCTGCCGGGATGTATCCGCCGAGCGGATCGTGGGCGCTCGTCTGGTCCGTGACCACGTCGGGGATGAGGCCGCGTCGGACGAGCTCCGGATGGACGTCGACGCAGTTTGCCACGAGGCCGAGGCTCAGGGGTTTCCCCTCCCGCTGCGCGTCCTTCACAAGGCCGAGCGCCTCGTCGAGGTCCCGGATGAGCAGGTCGCAGTACTTGTTGTCCACGCGGCGCTTGATCCGAGCCTCGTCCACTTCGACGTCGAGGCACACGCCTTCGTTCATCTTGATCGCGAGGGGCTGCGCGCCGCCCATCCCGCCCATGCCGCCCGTGAGGACGAACCGGCCCTTGAGGGAGCCGCCGAAGTGGGTCCGAGCGCACGCGGCGAAGGTCTCGTAGGTCCCCTGGACGATCCCCTGGGACCCGATATAGGACCAGCCTCCCGCGGTCATCTGGCCGTACATCGTGAGGCCGAGCGCCTCGAGCTCGTGGAAGGTCTCCCAGTTGGACCACTTGGGCACGAGGTGGGCGTTCGCGATGAGGACGCGGGGCGCGTCCTTGTGGCTCTTGAACACGGCGACGGGCTTGCCGCTCTGGACGAGCAGGGTCTCGTCCTCGTTGAGGCTCTTCAGGGTCTCCACGATCTTCCAGAAGGCCGTCCACGTGCGCGCGGCCTTTCCCGTGCCGCCGTAGATGATCAGGTCGTCGGGCTTCTCCGCGTTCTCCAGGTTATTCTCGAGCATGCGGAGGATCGATTCCTGTCGCCAGCCCCTGCACCGTAGAATGGCGCCGCGGGCCGCTCTGACCCGTTCCATCTCGACCATCACGCGCATACCGCTTGATAAAGTCTTTCGCTGGTTTCGACAGCCCTCTCAGTCGAATCGAGCAAGCGGGGCCAAGGCAGGACTCACTCCGTAGCCATAAATCGATTTCGGGCCCGGTTGGTAGTGCACTTCCAGAACAGGTGGGGGCAGTTGCAGGTTCTCCCTGCTCGCGAAACCCAGAGCGGCGTTTTCCCCATGGAACGGAAGAATCGCGGTACCGAAATTGGACGGACCGCCGTACGATTGCCAGCGATGGAGCTGCTTGGAAACGTCAATCGCCAGCGTTGTACCCGGCACCGGCGCCGTTGGGCCGGTCGAGGCGCTCGTCGCTGTGTCGAATCCCACCATGGTCCGGTCGCCGAATGTCGTGCTCTCCGACCAGTTGCTGATTGTGCGTCCTGACAAGACGCTCACTGGCCATTTCGGTGCCGTCGCCGCGGCGAAAGTCAACGTAATGGTGGCCTGCAAGACCAGATCGCCCGGCCGAAGTTTCCCGCTGAGCCCGAAACGGATAAAGGTCCAGTTCGAACCACCCGGCGAATCCGACACCCAAAGCACCTGCGACGCCCCGAACGGTTTCGACGGAGAGGAAGATGAGATGTACGTGTCTGCCGTCGCGGACGCGAAGAAGACTTGCGGCTGGGAATTTAGCGCCCCTACCACGCTTAGGATTGAGATCGAGACTAGCGACACGGCTACGAGCAGGAAAAGGAAATTCTGCAATGCCCTCTTCACTTGTAACCCTCCCCGACGTGCGTATAAGGACCGAGAGGGGTAATTAAACCTTGCCCGGCGGGCAGGTTTCCCAATCACTACTGGAACTGATAACCACCGGCCCCGGACAGTTGTTCGAGAAAAGAATCCCCCCGCTGGCCGCCCGTGCTGACCGCGAACAACCAAGGAGGGTCAAGCGCGATGAGGCCGGCCGCGCAGGAGCCTACAGAATCTCATTGTACACCGCGATCACATCCTGAGCAATCTTGGGCCACGAAAAGCGTGTCGCAGCGAGATCCGCGATTGCCATCCGATCCTCCCAAGTCCATTCCCTTTCTCCCGTGTGCTCGATAGCGTCCGCGAGCGCCCTCCGATCGCCAACCGAGAAAAGGAGCCCGCCGAAATCGGCTACATACCGCAATCCGGGCAAGTCGCTGGCCACAACGGCCGTCCCGCAGGCCAACGATTCCATCAATACCGTCCCAACGCACTCCTGTCGATCCGTCGAGGGCAGGACGGTGACCCGCGCCGCGTTGTACAACCTACGTAATTCCTCATCCGAAACGTTTTGAACCCACTGGATGGGCAGGTCTTCCCGCGCGAGCCTCTCTT
Source organism: Thermoplasmata archaeon (assembly GCA_041483635.1). GTDB lineage: Archaea > Thermoplasmatota > Thermoplasmata > RBG-16-68-12 > RBG-16-68-12 > RBG-16-68-12. The sequence goes on along the minus strand of JBGPGA010000043.1, from coordinate 2,040 downwards.
GTAGATGGACGCGGAGTTCACCGTCCCCGACGATCGTGAGGTTCCAACCCGGAAGCAGGCCTACCGCATCAATCAACAAGTCGATGCCCTTGAACGGCGCGAGCCGACCGACGAACAGCACGGACCGCTGGCCATTCGCTTGCTGGAGTGGATGGAAGAATTCGGTATCGACCCCAACGCCCCCCAGTCGGACCTTCTCCGATGGAACCCCCGGGAAGATCGGGCTGCTCTCTAGGTACGCCCGCGAAAGGAAGATGATGCGGTCGTAGAGGCTGATCGTGTGGCAGAAAGCGCCGTAGAACCGTGCTGCCGCCCAGCGAGCCGCGGCGGATCTCCCGACAGCGTCAAAGTGATACGTCAACAGCGACGGGATTCCGAGCGAACGGGACGCGAGAGGCGCCATGTCGCTGACGAACGGATACGCTCCCTGAACGTGGAGGAGATCCGCGCGACTCTGCATGACTGGGCGCATCCAGTCGAACACGGCGGCTCCGAACGGGCTCGCCAGCCGGGCGACAGTCCTCACCTCAATCGATTTGTGCGTTTCGACCTTCGTTTCGTCGTCTGATGCCACGATCGTGACGTGGAAGCCTTTGGCGTCCAACTCTTGCGCCAAGCGCCAGGCATATCGCTCCACCCCGCCATGTTTGGCCGGGTTCTTCGTTCTCGCGTCCGGAATCGGGTTGAAGGGCGTGAGAATCGTGACCCGTGTCATTCACGGGGGGGAATGGCTGCCAGTGAAAAAGGCTTCCGCCGGACCTTCCTCATGGCTCAAGTCCGGGGCTCCGGGGCGCATCCGTCGCGTGAAGCATCGAGCGGGCTGCATCAAGTGAACACGAAACTCCGCCACGGTGCCCACCAGACGGCAAGGAATATATGGCAGCGTACCATCGTAGCAGCCCGCATCATCGACATGTCGGGCGGGTCGAGATTCGTCGACGATGAAGGTGTCGTCCAGCATTCCAGGAGTCGACACATGAACGATCGGGGTGGAGGTCTCTCCAAGTTCATCGCGACGTACCAAGGGCACCTCGTCTTCGTCACACTGGCGATCATTGGAATTTCCAACTTTCTCCTCCGTTTCCAGCTCCTCGGGCGGTACGCTGCGCCCCCGAGCGCGGACTTTGGGCTTTACCTAGCTCACGCACACATCTTTCTGGGGGAAGACGTAGCTGGTTTCGGGCCGACGAAACCCCCTTTACTGTTTCTCCCCCTTATCGGATTTCTCCAAGTGACTGACCCCATCTCGGCAGTCCGGCTGGTCTCCGCGATCCCCGTTTTGCTGCTTCCGTTCCCCTTCTACAAGCTCACCTCGCGTTACTCCCATCCGGTCTGGGCCATGGTCGCGACTATCATCTTTGTCTTCAACGAGGGTTACTCCGAGATGACGGGCTGGGGCGGGGCACCAGACATCCTCGCGTTAGCGTTCCTTCTCGGCTCGCTCTGCTTCTTCCTTAACTACCTGGAGCGATTCGCGAAATGGGACTTAGTCCTTGCTTCGATCTTCCTCAGTCTGACAGCCGGGAGCCATTTGCTCACGACCCTGGTCTCGGTCCTTGCAATCGCCCTGTGGATGCTGTTGGAATTCCTGACCCTTCGAAAGCGGGCCATCATTCTCCCGTTCGTGAAATGGGTTGGGCTCGCCGCCATCTTGAGCCTCCCGTACATTCCGGTTTACCTGGCGACGAGCTTCCAATTGGGACCGGAGCTCACGCCCATTTGGCCTGATGGCCTGGCGAACACAGTCGCCTCGATTCAGTTTCTCATGCGAGATTCCGCTCTTCTCTGGGCGGTCATTGCGTTGCTCTCTGTGTTTGGATGGATAACCGTCCTCCGGAGGCGACTTGAAGGTCGACTCTACATTTCGTTCGTCGCCGTCGCGCTTCTCTCTGCGGTCACCTTCCTGCGGGACAATCCCACGCGGCCCCTGTACTATCTGTACATTCCAATTGTCGGGTCGTATCCTGCCTTCTTCACCTGGGCATGGAAGCGTCACCGACTCGATTTGCCACGGCGAGAACGACAGGTGGTCAGCGGCCT
>JBGPGA010000042.1:0-13823 GCA_041483635.1 Thermoplasmata archaeon | reverse complement strand
TAAACGCGCTATATCAGGGTTTTGGTCTACGGGTGCGGCAGGATCGCCGTGAGGAATCCGAGCATGAGGTTCCCGACGACGAACGCGAGCAGGAAGCCCACGAAGAGGGGGACGAGGAACGGCACCTTGGGCTGGACCCACACCCGCGTCGCGCCGGCGGCTTTCAGCTTTGCGATCTCCTCGGACTCGTCCTTCCCGCGGGCGGGGAAGAGGACGGCGACGCGCTCCCCGTCCCGGTCGACGCGTTCCATGAGCCAGACGTGCTCGGGGAGGGCGTTGATCTCCGCCTTCGTGCCGAACAGGGCCTGCGGGAACTCTAGGTCCCCGCGGGTCGCGTTCACGATCAGGTAGGCGATCGGGACGGCGAGGAAGAGGATCGCCGCGTTGACGAGCACGAGCAGGGAGAAAGGGAAGAAGACTTCCATCGACTGCAGGACGTTCGGCTGGAGCCCGAGGAGCGGGAAGGGCGAGGCGTCCGGGTATCGCGGGACGAGCAGGGTCAAAGCGATCATGGCTTTGGCATCCGCGCCGCCTCGCAGGAGCCCAAACTGGTAGAAGCCTTGGTACACGAGGACCATGACCGGCATGGACGCCAAGCGTGCGGTTGAACTGAGTCCCCCGAATCCCGAGGTCGGGGCGCGGGTCGGCAGGAGCAGGGCTGCCAGGAATCCCGCCGCGGCCGCAGCGAGGATGAGGAGGCGGAGGGGCCGGAGGTGGACTCGGTCCTCGTCCAGGATCGGCTTCCCGTAGAAGACCGCGTAGAACAGGATCGCCGCACAGCCTACGAGCAGCCAGTCGTTCACGACCGCGCCCGTCCATGCCAGCTCGACGGCGAGGAGGGCGAGCCCCGCCGTCCCCATCGCGATCCAGAGCGGGTCCCTCACGCGGCGCGAGCGGACGTCAAGGGTCCCGGCCACCGCCAGGAATCCTGCCCCGGCGACAAGGCGCGCGACCGCGAACGCGTCCACGCGCGCGCATCAAGCGTTCTTTATTTCAAGCGTTCGACGCGAAAGCCGTCGCGAGGAACACATGCACCGGAGCCGAATCGCACGCTCTGCTGTGATTTCCCGCCCCGTACTCGTCAATCGACGGCATTCAGCCGCAAACGACTAAATACCGCCTGTCGAATTGCATTGTGCATCGGGAGGATTCGCGGTTCCCTCCCCGCGGTCGCGTCCCCATGGGTGAACCCCGGCGAATGAAGGTCAAGGTGTGCCTGGTCGGCGAGCACGCCGTGGGCAAGACCTCCCTCATCAAGCGTTATGTTCTGAACGAGTACGACGACCGGTATATCGTGACCCTCGGCGCGAAGGTCTCGAAGAAGGAGATGCTCCTCCAACCGAAGAGCGGTGAGGCCGTCCAGATGGACATGACGATCTGGGACATCATGGGGTCGAAGGGATTCCGGGAGCTGCTCCGGGAGGCCTATTTCCACGGCGCCCAGGGGATCCTGGCCGTCGCGGACATCACCCGCTACGACACCCTGGAGGACCTGGACTCCTGGGTCGAGTCCGTGTTCCGCACGGTCGGCGAGATCCCCGTCGTGTTCACGATCAACAAGATGGACCTCAAGGATCAGGCCGCCTTCAGTGAGGAGCAGGTCAAGCAGGCCACGGAGGCCTTCGACGCGCCGTACTACTACTCGTCCGCCAAGACCGGGGAGAACGTAGACTCCGTGTTCCGGATCCTCGGCGAGACGATCGTCAAGGGCGCCCCCTCGCCCGGGGATTAAGTCGTTCCATAGCCTCAAGTATCCCCCGCAAATTCTCCGGGTGTGTCGGTTCCAGCCCGGGACGCCGGCTCGGTCCGCGTGCGGGTCACCCGTGACCTGGGTCTCTTCGACGTCACGATGGCCGCCGTCGGCGGCATGGTCGGCGCCGCGGTGTTCCTCCTCGTCGGGGCGACCTTCCAGGTGGCCGCCGCCTGGTCCTTCGCGAGCGTCGGCCTTGCGGCGCTCCTCGCCTTGTTCGCGGGGATGGCCTACGCCGAGCTCGCCTCGGGCCGACCGGACGCCTCGGGCGGCGCGTACGTCTGGGTCAAGTCGGCCCTCCCGCCCCCGAGCGGGTTCCTGAGCGGGTGGCTGTCCTGGAGCGGCGCCATGGCGACCGCATCCCTGAGTGCGCTGGGCCTTGGCCTCTTCCTGCTGGAGCTCGCGAGCCCCGAGGGCGCGTACTTCGGCGCGAGTCCCGCGGCGGCCCCCCTCGTGGGCGCGATCATCCTAGGCCTCGTCGCGGCGACCCACGTGGCCCGAGTTCACCTGTCGGCGAAAGCCCTGGGCCGGCTCACCTTCGTGAAGGTCGTCCTAATCGTAGTACTCGCGGCGGTCGGCCTGGCGGCGTTCGTTCCCGGCGGCACGTCGAGCCTGGGAGTCTTGGCCGCGACGTCCCCGGGAATCCTCGGGGTCGTCCTGGGCGCGGGGATCTTCTTTATCGCGTTCCAGGGATTCGAGACGGTCGCGCAGCTGTCCGACCAGGCCAAGATCCCCGAGCGCACGGTCCCCCGCGGGATCTTCCTCGCGGTCGCCCTCTCCCTCGGCGTGTAACTCCTGTTCTTCCTCGTGGTCCTCGGGAACGCGCCCTCCGGGTACGTGTCCGGATGGCCCTCGTGCGCCGCCTGCCACGGCGCCTCGGAGGACCTGTTCTTTGCGGCTCTCGCGAACCTCTCGGTCGGCCAGCCCTGGATCCGCATGGCCCTCCTCGTCCTCGGCATCGTCTCGATGTACGCCGCGCTCAACGCGAGTATCACGTCTGCGGTGCGCACCTCCTTCAGCATGGCCCGCGACGGCCTCCTGCCCTCCGTCGTCGCGCGGGTCGGGCCCCGCGAGGCTCCCCTCCTGGCCCTGATCCTGACCGCGGCGGGCGCGGCCCTCCTCCTCGTCCTGAACGTGGAGACGATCGCGATCCTCGCGGGCCTCTCGTTCCTGGGTCTCTTCTCCTTCGTCCAGGGATCCGTGGTCGCCCTGCGCCGGAGGGAGCGCCGCAGCCACCCGGGGTTCCGGATGCCCTTCGTCCCGGCTCTCCCGATCCTTGCGGTCGCCCTCAGCCTCGCTGTCGGAGGGCTCCTCGTGAACTATCCGGGGACGGGAGGGTCGGTCGTCCCCCTCCCTACGGGGGACGTGGCGACGTACGTGGGGGCCCTCTGGGTCGCGATCGGTCTCATCTACCACTACTTCGCCGGCGGACGCCAGAGCCTTCGGACCCGTCCCACCCCGTCTCGCTCGGACGTGACGACCGTCCTCACGACGGCGGAAGACAAGGTCGAACTCGAGCGGTACCGGGTCTTCCTGCCCCTCAGGGAGTTCGGGGATACGGATCTCGTCGACTTCGGTGCGCGCGTGGCCCGGGCGCGGAACGGCGAGCTGAGCCTCCTCAACGTCGTCGAGATCCCCCGGAACCTGCCCCCGAAGGCGATCCGCTTCCGGTACGTCGACGACCGGATCCGCGGCCTGCAGCAGCTCGCGAAGATCGGCGTCCAGTACGGGGTCGACACGCGCCCCGTCGTCAAGATCGGCTACAAGGTGTACGAGATTATCCTCGACACGATCCGAGAGGAGGCGGTCAACCTGGTGGTGATGGGCTGGCGCGGCGAGCGGCTCGAAGGGGACCGCCGCATCCTGGGAAGCAACATCGACTACCTGATCGAGAACGCCCCGTGCGACATCGTCGTGTTCCGGACGAAGGGTCTCCGGCGCCCTCTCAAGCGGATCGTCGTCCTGACATCGCCGATCTGGAGTATCCGAGGCGTCGGGGACCTCGCGCTGATCATGGCCGAGGAGGACCGGCCCACGGTCGAGGTCGTCAGCCTCGTCAGCGAGTCCACGGAGGCGGACCGGATCAAGGCGGAGGTCCTGCCCTTCCTCGGGAAGTGCCACGAGCTCGGCATTCCGATCGACCATCGCATCCTGTACTCGCATGCCTGGGAGCCCGTGGCGATCCAGGAATCCGAGGAGGCGTCCCTCCTCCTCATCCAGGCATCCTCCCCCTCGGGCCTGCGCCGGTACTCCCTGAGCCCGGTCGAGGATCGCATCGTCAAGCTGGCGAAGTGCCCCGTCCTGATCTTCCGCCGCGGGATCGGACCCTAGGCGACGGGGCGTTCCGCCGAGGGCCGGACGCCCGCTTTCGTGAACAGGTCCTGGATGCGGTAGACGAGGGCGGACTTGATCTCCTTCATCCGTTCGGGCTGGTCCGTGTAGGCGAAGAGCTGGTAGCGGACCGTGCGGCCCTCGATCTTCTTGCCGAACACTTCGGCCGCGTGCTCCTTCACGATCCCCTCCACCTCCGAAGCAGCCTGAAGGAGCAGCTCTCGCACGCGCTCATGTCCGACCTCGAAGTCCACTCCGACCTCGACGAAGATCGCGAAGGGCTTCGACCGGGAGAAGTTGACGATCGCGGTTTCGAGGAGCCGCCCGTTCGGGATCTGGACGACCTCGTTCCTCAGAGTCCGGATCGAGGTCAGGGAGAGGCTCATCGAGACGACGTCGCCCACGAGGTCTTCGCCGATCTTCACTCGGTTGCCGACGTCGAACGGGTCCGCCCGCATCAGGGTGAATCCCGCGAGGGCGTTCTGGACGGGCGTGAAGGCGAACACGGCGAGGACGATCATGAGCCCGGCGAAGCCGACCGCGAAGATGACGAGCCGGTCCCCCGAGAGCACGAGGGCGAGGATGATGAAGAGGAGGACGGCGGCCCCGAGGAGCCAGACCGCGTACCGGGCCACGCTCTTGAGCTCGTCGAGCGCCCGGGGGTGGAACTTTGCGTTGTGGCGCTTCATGTCCTCGACAATCGAGTCGACGAAGCGGTCCGCGACGGCAATGGCGAGCAGGCCGAACAGGATACCGAGGACCGCGGTGGGTTCGATTCCCGGGATCACGCCGATTGTCTGCTGGATGTAGATTTGGTCCGCCGCCGGGAGCGCGCGGAGGCTTCCCAGGACGGCGATGACCAGGGCGACGGTGTAGATGACGTACTTCAGGACGGTCTCCGCGAAGGCGAGGGCGCCCGCGGGCGCGACCCGCTTCGGTTTCGTTTTCAGCTCGCCTCGAAGGAACGCTCCGAAACGGTGCAACACCCGGACCACGATGGCGGCTGCGAAAAGGACGAACACGAACACGAAGATGGCCGGGACTCGCAGGAGGAAGGCCGCCAGGATCGAGTGGAGCACATCCGACTGGGTCTGCGCCGCGGCTAGGATGATGATCGCGATGAACGCGATCCAGACCGACTCGAGGACGCGACGGACGAAGTCGAGGGTCTTCTGGTCGAGCCAGGCGTTCTCGATCGTCTTCAGGTACTCGAAGTAGCGCCCCACGAGGCCCAGGACCCACATCATGAATCCCGCGAGGACGACGATGAGGACAATGAGGGGAAGGACGCCGAGGAAGACGGACAGTGCATCGCCGCCGACCTGGAAGGGGAAGGCGGTGAGAAAGGGCGCCACGTCGCGGCAACCCGACCGCGGCGATATAGCTTTGATGGAGGGACTTGAAATAGGTCGGTCCTCGGGTTTATTACCGCCAGTGAACTCCCGGCGGCGTGCTCTCGGCGGACATCGAGAGATCACCGCCTCCCTTTCCGCAGTTCGCGATGCGATGGCGGATTGCGCTCGTGGTCGCCGTCGTGCTCATCGTTGCGGGCCTTGCCGCCTCAGTCCAGTCGCGGCCTGCGTCAACGATCGTCCTGGCCACGACGACGAGCACCCGCGACACAGGGCTCCTCGACTACCTCGACCCTCTTTTCGCCGCGGAGACGGCGATTCAGGTGCAGTACGTGGCGGTCGGCACGGGGCTGGCGCTCGACATGGCCGCGAGGGGGGACGCGGATGTCGCGATGGTCCACGCGCCTTCCCTCGAGGAGGTCTTCATGGCCCAAGGCCACGGCCTGTGCCGAAGCGCCGTGATGTACAACCGGTTCCTGATCGTGGGCCCGGCCTCGGATCCCGCGGGCATCTGCGGGCTCAGGAATGCCACGCTGGCGTTCCAGAAGATCTGGCAGACGAACTCGGCCTTCATTTCCCGTGGGGACAAATCCGGGACGAATGTGAAGGAAAAGGCGATCTGGGGCCAGGTCGGCTACACTCCGTCGCCGGCGAACGACTCCTGGTACTTGGAGACCGGACAGGGGATGGGCGCGACGCTGACCGTGGCCTCGGAGAAGCGTGCCTATACTCTCACGGACGACGGGACCTATTACGCGCTCCAGTCCTCCCTGGACCTCCAGATCCTCGTTGCCGGCGATCCCTTCCTCTTCAACCGGTACCACCTCATCGTGGTGAGCCCGACCCAGCATCCGAACGTCAAGGTGGACGCCGCCCTGGAGTACGCCCACTGGCTCGTGTCCCCTCGGGGACAGGCCCTGATCGGAGGGTATGAGATCGGGGGACACCGCCTCTTCACGCCGAACTACAACCCGAACGACCCTGGGGTGTGCTGACTGGACGGGAACGCGCTGCTGCAGATTGTTGCCCTGAGCCTCCTCGTCGCCGGCACCTCCACGCTGATCGGGACCGTGCTCGGCGTGCCGCTGGGTGCTCTGATCGCCCTCCGCCGGTTCCGCGGTCGGAACTTCGTGCGGACGCTTGCGTTCACGTTCTACGGGTTTCCCCCCGTCCTGGCCGGCCTGCTCGTGTACCTCCTCTTGTCTCGCTCTGGCCCCTTGGGCTTCCTGGGATGGCTCTTCACGCCCATCGGGATGATCCTGGCCCAGGCCGTCCTCGTCGTCCCGATCGTGATGGGTGTCACGATCTCCGCCGTCCAAATCGTCGAGACGAGGCTGCATGAGACGGCCCTGACCCTGGGCGCGGACGACCGGCAGTGGCGGTCCACCGCGATCCATGAAGCGCGGCTCGGAGTCCTGACCGCGATCATGGTGGGATTCGGCCGGGCTATCTCGGAGGTCGGCGCCGTGCTGATCGTGGGCGGGAACATCGCGGGCCAGACTCGCGTCCTGACGACCGCGATCGTCCTCGATACCGCGGAGGCGAACTACCTCGAGGCCACGATCCTCGGGGTCATCCTCTTCGTGCTCGCCTTCATCGTGTTCGCCGTGCTCCAACGCCTCCAGTCGGAGGGAGTCGTATGACCGTCCCCCTCTCCCTCACCGGGATCCGCAAGTCTTTCGCGGGCAAGCCGGTCCTTCGGGACCTCAGCCTGAGCATCGAGGCGGGGGAGATCTTCGGCATCGTCGGGCCGAGTGGGGCAGGCAAAACGACGGTCCTGCGCATCCTCGACCTCCTCGAAGCCCCCGAATCGGGGCAGGTGCTTTTCGAGGGTCATGCCATCGCGCCCGCCACGCGCGAGGCGCTCGCCCAGCGACGCCGGATGTGCCTGATCGCGCAGAACCCCGCCGTCTTCCGGGCCAGCGTGTTCGACAACGTGGCGTACGGCCTCTGGCTCCGGGGCGTCCCCGCCGAGGACATCCGAGGGCGGGTGTTCTCCGCCCTCGAGTTCGTGGGGCTGCTCGACCGCGCGGACGAGATCGCGGGCCGCCTGAGCGGCGGGGAGCAGCAGCGGGTCGCCTTCGCGCGGGCCACCGTCCTGCGGCCCGAGGTCCTCCTCCTCGATGAGTTCACCTCGAATCTGGATCCCGGCAACGTTCGGTTGCTCGAGGCCGCGACCCGTCGCTACCGTGCGGAGTCCCGCTGCACGGTCGTCATCGTCACCCACAACCTGTTCCAGGCGAAGCGGCTCGCGGAGCGCGTCGGGCTTCTCTTGGATGGCGCCTTCCTCGAGGTCGCATCCGTCCACCCGTTCTTCGAGGATCCCACGCGGCCCGAGACGCGGGCGTTCCTGAGCGGGGAGATGGCGTATTGAATCTCAGATCAGGGTGACGTCGATCGCCTCGACGCTGCCCACGCCCGGGATCGCGGAAAGCGCGCTCTCAAGCTTCTCCCCTTCCCCTGAGGCATCGTCCACGAGGGCGAGGGCCAGAATCGCACGGAGGCCGAAGGCCACGTCCTTCACCTGCATCCCTTTGAGCTTGGGCCCGACGGCCTTCTTGATTCCCTCGCGGATGGGGTCGAGGTCCGTGGACACGTCCTCGGGCATGATGCGGTAGGTGATGGCGACCGATCCCATGGGACTCCCTCACGGGCCGACGAAGCTGCAGGTGGGACAGTGGTACGCGACGGATTGATCGCGGCAGCGGGTGCAGCGGCCGATCCTCGTCTGGCCGCAGCTCGGGCAGGGGAAGGTCGTCGTCCCTTTCCCCAACAGCACCGCGCCACAGGAGGTGCACCGACTCTCCTCGGGGCTCACGTCGCCTCGGAAGCAACGGGGTCTATAAAACGTTGTGGTCCCTTCCTGTGGACCCGATTTCCATCCTTTGAATCCGATAATAATCGAGGGTCTGCAACGCGCCGCGGACGCCCCCGCGATCGAGCAGGCCGGATGCGACTTCCCAACGCCGCAAAGTTTAACTACAGCAGCGGTTTTGGCAACGGTCCGCATGTCGCCGCCGCTAGCCCGAGGGCCCGTAGCTCAGCTAGGTAGGATGGCGATCCAACCGTCCCTAGAAAGAGCATCCGGCTTTTAACCGCTTTTCGTCAAGAAGAGCGGAGAGAAACCGGGTGATCCGGGGTTCGAACGGGCCCTGCGGCCCGCGCCAGGTCCCCGAAAATCCCCGCGGGCCCGTAGGGCTCCCGCGCGCGTGACATGCCAGGTCGAGAGTGAGGTCGCCCAGGGAGGAACCCCGTTGAGGTTCAATGTGCTGGAGCACCAGCTTGTACCAGAGCACCGCCTCGTCGCGGAGGATGAGGCGGAACGAGTCCTGAAGCAGCTCCGGATCACGAAGGACCAGCTCCCCAAGATCCACCGGAGCGATCCCGTGATCCAGGTCCTCGAACGCATCGAGGGCCCGATCGAGGAAGGGCGGATCATCAAGGTCACCCGCGTGAGCGGGACCGCCGGAGTGTCGGAAGCGTATCGGTTGGTCATCGGGAGGTAGAGCATGAGAGAGCTGATTGACGCGTTCTTCAGAGAACGCTCTATTGTGAATCATCACATTGCGTCGTTCGACGACTTCCTTCCGACGATTGACAACCCGAACTCCCGCATGCAGCGGATCGTCGATAACCTACGGTCCTCGCCGGAGGACGACCGCCGCGGGATCATCAAGCTCGACGAAGACCGGACGGAAGGGGATGTCATCGAGATCCGGATCGGCCGGAAGCGCGACGAGCGCGGCCGGATCGACCTCGAGGCGAAGCCGACGATCACCCTCGGCCTGCCCGTCGTCAAGGAGGCCAACGGAGCCACGCACCCCCTCACCCCCATGGAGGCGCGCCTCCGGAACCTGAACTACACCGCGCCGATCTACCTGGACTTCACGGTCATCGAGAACGGGATCGAGCGCGAGCCCGAACGAGTCCACATCGGCAACCTGCCGATCATGGTCAAGTCGAAACGGTGCCTCCTCTACAAGGAGAACATGGAGACGGAGGGGGAGCTGACCTTCGAGGAGTACAAGCGCAAGCTGATCGAGGCGGGCGAGGACCCGTACGACCCCGGCGGCTACTTCATCATCGGCGGCACGGAGCGCGCCCTGATCTCCCTTGAGGACCTCGCTCCGAACCGGGTGCTCGTCGAGTTCAACGAGCGCTACGGCCGGAAGGTCGAGGTCGCGAAGGTCTTCTCGCAGAAGGAGGGGTACCGCGCCCTCACCCTGATGGAGAAGCGGAAGGACGGACAGCTCATCGTGTCCGTCCCGACGGCCTCGGGCCAGATCCCGCTCATGATCCTGATGAAGGCCCTCGGCATGGAGAAGGACGAGGAGATCTACAACGCGATCGTCTCCGCGCCCGAGATGGCCAACATCGTGTACGCGAACATCGAGGAGTGCCAAAACAAGAAGAACTACCCGCCGAACGGGATCTTCACGAAGGACGACGCGATCAGCTACCTCGAGAAGAAGTTCGCCACGGGCCAGGCGAAGGAGTACCGGATCAAGAAGGTCGAGTCGATCCTGGACCGCTCCCTGCTCCCCCACCTGGGGGACACGCGGGACGATCGGATCAAGAAGGCAATCTTCCTTGGCCGCGTCGCCCGCACGATCCTCGAGTTGTCCCTGGGCAAGCGACGGGAGGACGACAAGGACCACTACGCGAACAAGCGCCTCAAGCTCGCGGGGGACCTCATGGAGGACTTGTTCCGCGTCGCCTTCGCGAACGTGATCAAGGACCTGAAGTACCAGCTCGAGCGCTCGTACGCGAGACACCGCGAGCTCAAGATTTCCTCGGCCATCCGTCCGGACCTCCTGACCCAGCGGCTCCTGCATGCGCTCGCGACGGGGAACTGGGTCGGCGGCCGCGCCGGCGTGAGCCAGCTCCTCGACCGCACGTCGAACATGTCCGCCCTGAGCCACCTGCGCCGCGTCACGTCCCCGCTCACGCGCTCCCAGCCCCACTTCGAGGCCCGGGACCTCCATCCGACCCAATGGGGCCGGCTGTGCCCGAACGAGACCCCGGAAGGCCAGAACTGCGGGCTCGTGAAGAACTGCGCGCTCGTGATCGACGTCTCGGAGGGATTCCCCGAGGACGAGGTCAAACTCCTCCTCTCCGACCTGGGCACGAAGCAGGTCAAGGGCCAGCAGACCCAGCTCATCCGCGTCTACGTGAACGGGGACCTGGTCGGCCTGCACGAGGACCCGAAGATGCTCGTCGCGGAGATCCGCGAGCGGCGCCGCTCCGGCCTCCTGAGCCACGAGGTCAACGTCCGGTTCGATGAGAACATGGGCGAGATCATCCTGAACTGCGACGAGGGCCGCATCCGCCGCCCCCTGCTCGTGGCGAAGGACGGGCACCTCGTCCTGTCGCGCAAGCACACGGAGGACCTCAAGCTCGGCCGCCTCCGGTTCTCCGACCTCGTGCGCAACGGCGTCGTCGAGTGGGTCGACGCGGAGGAGGAAGAGGACACCTTCATCGCCGTGTACCCGTACGACGTCCCGGCGCGGTGCAAGGAGTGCAAGCACCCGCTCAGCCGCAACGACGTCACCTGGGTCAACATGGGGAGCCGCGACGAGGAGAACGAGCTCGAGTGCAAGTTCTGCCACAAGACCTTCCACGTGAAGGGGTACATCACGAAGGAGTCCACACACCTCGAGGTGGACCCGATGATCATCCTGGGCGTCGCCTCGGGCGTAATCCCGTATCCGGAACACAACGCCTCGCCGCGCGTCACGATGGGCTCGGGCATGGCGAAGCAGTCCCTCGGCCTCGGTCAGAGCAACTACCGCCTCCGGCCCGATACGCGCAGCCATCTCCTCCACTACCCGCAGCAGCCGCTCGTCCAGACGGACTCGATGAAGTACGTCTCCTTCAATGAACGGCCGGCCGGGCAGAACTTCGTCGTGGCCGTCCTGTCGTACCATGGGTACAACATGGAGGACGCGATTGTCATGAACAAGGCGTCCATCGACCGCGGGCTCGGCCGCTCCTCCTTCATGCGGACGTACCGAGCCGAAGAGCGCCGCTACCCCGGCGGCCAGGAGGATCACTTCGAGATTCCCTCGCCGGACGTGCGCGGCGCACGGGCCGATCTGTCGTACGCGAACCTGACGCCCGACGACGGCCTCATCTCGCCCGAAGTCAAGGTCGCGGGCGGCGAGGTCCTCATCGGCAAGACGAGCCCGCCGCGGTTTCTCGAGGAGGAGACGGACTTCCTCACGCCCCAGAAGCGGCGGGAGACGTCCGTCACGGTGCGCCACGGCGAGGAGGGCTGGGTCGACTCCGTCATGCTGACGGAGTCCGAGAACGGCTCCAAGCTCGCCAAAGTGAAGGTGCGGGACCTCCGCGTCCCCGAGCTGGGCGACAAGTTCGCCTCGCGCCACGGGCAGAAGGGCGTCATCGGCCTCATCGCGGAGCAGGTGGACATGCCCTTCACGGGGGGCGGGATCATCCCGGACCTGGTCATCAACCCGCATGCGATCCCGTCGCGGATGACGGTCGCCCACGTCCTGGAGCAGATCGGGGGCAAGGTGGGCTCCATGGAAGGCCGCGCGGTCGACGGCACGCCCTTCTCCGGCGAGAGGGAGGAAGCGCTCCGGAAGGGGCTCGAGGAGAACGGCTTCCGGTCCAACGGCAAGGAGATCCTGTACGACGGGATGACGGGCCAGATGATCCCCGCCGAGATCTTCATCGGGGTCATCTACTACCAGAAGCTCCATCACATGGTGTCCGGGAAGCTGCATGTCCGAAGCCGCGGGCCCGTGCAGATCCTGACGCGCCAGCCGACGGAAGGACGATCCCGACAGGGCGGCCTGCGGTTCGGCGAGATGGAGCGCGACTGCCTCATCGGCCACGGGGCGGCGATGGTGATCAAAGACCGCCTCCTCGACGAGTCGGACGGGACGATCCAGTACGTGTGCGGGAACCCGGAGTGCGGCCACTTCGCGATCAAGGATCGGAAGGGCAACCTCCGTTGCCCCGTCTGCGAGAACACGTCCAAGATCTACCCCGTGCAGACGTCCTACGCGTTCAAGTTGCTGCTGGACGAGCTCCTCTCCTTGGGCGTCGTCATGCGGCTCCAACTGGAGGACATGCGATGATGGCGATGCGCGGCGTCACGAAGCGGATCCATGCGATCAAGTTCGCCCTGCTCAGCCCGGACGAGATGCGGCGGATGTCGGCGACGAAGATCATCACCGCGGACACGTACGACGACGACGGGTTCCCGATCGACATGGGCCTCATGGACTCCCACCTCGGCGTGATCGAGCCGGGCCTGCGCTGCAAGACGTGCGGCGGCAAGGTCGACGACTGCCCGGGCCATTTCGGCCACATCGACCTCGCGATGCCCGTGATCCACGTCGGATACGTGAAGGACATCAAGAAACTCCTCCAGGCCACCTGCCGCCGCTGCGGCCGCCTCCTGCTCACGCGCCAGCAGGCCATGGAGTACATGGCCGAGATGGAGCAGGTCGAGGACCTCGGCGGGGACGTGACGGACATCGGCATGGTCTCCAAGGAGACCGCGAGGGAGGCCACGAAGCGCGCGCGCTGCCCCCACTGCGGCGAGGACCAGGGGAAGGTCACCCTGGACAAGCCGACGACGTTCCGCGAGGACGGCCACAAGCTCACGCCGAAGGAGGTGCGGGAGCGCCTCGAACGCATCCCGAACGAGGACCTCCGCGTCCTGGGCATGAACCCCGAGGTCGCGAGGCCCGAGTGGATGATCCTGACGGCCCTCCTCGTCCCGCCCGTAACCGTGCGTCCGTCGATCACCCTGGAGTCGGGCGACCGGTCCGAGGACGACCTGACCCACAAGCTCGTCGACGTGCTCCGGATCAACCAGCGGCTCCGCGAGAACCGCGACGCGGGCGCCCCCCAGCTGATCGTCGAGGACCTGTGGGAGTTGCTCCAGTACCACGTCACGACGTACTTCGACAACCAGACCGCGGGCATCCCTCCCGCGCGGCACCGCTCGGGCCGCCCGCTCAAGACGCTCGTCCAACGGCTCAAGGGCAAGGAGGGCCGCTTCCGGTCCAACCTCTCCGGAAAGCGCGTGAACTTCAGTGCGCGGACGGTCATCTCGCCAGATCCGATCCTATCGATCAACGAGGTCGGCGTGCCCGTCGAGGCGGCCCGGGAGCTGACGGTCCCGGTCCACGTCCAGGCCTACAACGCGGAGATTGTGAAGTCCTGGGTCAAGCGCGGGCCGGCCCCGCTGGGGCCGCTGGGCGAGTACCTCGCGGGCGTGAACTACGTGATCCGGCCGGACGGCCGGCGCATCCGCGTCACGGACAAGAACGCGGAGGTCGTGGCCGAGGCGGTTGAGATCGGCTACGTCATCGAGAGGCAGCTCGTGGACGGGGACATCGTCCTGTTCAACCGGC
>JBGPGA010000041.1:0-14335 GCA_041483635.1 Thermoplasmata archaeon | reverse complement strand
GCGTGCCGAGCTCGATGCCGTGAGGGTGCGGCGGGATCTCCTTCGTTTTGGGAGGGAGGTCCTCCGTCGCCCGCTCGAACAAGACGGGCTCGCCTTCCGGGGGCTGGTACGTGATCCGGGCGTGCGGATTTACGATGGCGGTCGCCTTGAGGTATTCGAGGATGGACTGCTTTCCCCCGATATACCGGCCCTTGAGCGGGATCTCGACCCGAGTGCCGTGGGCACGCTCCCACACGACGCGATCCTCCCGGACTTTGCTAGGGAGGTTCTTCTTGGTGTCCAGGATGAGTTCGATGAAGTAGGCCGTATCCTCTTCTTCGACCTTCGATGTGATCTTCGTCGCCTTCCCGGTTGTCACCTGCCCGTACATCACGGCCCCAGAGATCCCGAGCCCCTGCTGGCCTCGGCTGTTCTTGACGAACACTGGCCCGTGAGCTCCCGCGACGAAGTTCTCGTCTTCCCCGTCCCCTGGAACGGAAAGATCGTAGACCCATTCGGGGGCGGCGATGGGTTCGACGGACTCCACGCGCGCGAGCTCGATATCCGTCGTGCCGAACCATTCCACCGCCGAGGCAACCGCGAGCGCCTCCCGGGCACGGTCCGTCGGCCGGTTGTCCTGATCGAAATATCCTTGGGCCCGGAGCGCGAAGTCGAATCGGCCGCGCCGCCGCGGGACGGGACGTCCTTCGAGGCGCGAAAGGTAGTTCGCTGCAAACGGAAGGGAGGCTCCGAGGAATGCACTTAGGCCACCGGCCCGGCTCATGACGACATGGCGTCGCTTCGCGCGAACCCCGACTCCGAGCTGCGCGGTGGGGAACCGACGGTACTTGTTCGAGGTCACCCGCGCCTTCGTCGGAAAGCCGGACAGGATCCTCAGGTCCTCACCGAAGACGGCGACACGATGTGCGCGCTTAGGGCGACGGCCCAGGGAACCTCCCTTCGTCTCCTTTACGCTCGCCGTGACCCCTTCCATCCGCCAGAGATACGCCAGTTCGTTCGCGAGCCGAGGACTCACCGTGGAATAATCGAGCTGGTTCTTCGGATGGGAGTTCGATCCGTCGCCAGTGATTAGGCCTTCCATGAACGCCCGTCGTGCCGTTGGCGACGCACGGAAAATGAACTCCGGAACGTGCTTGGCGACGGCCAACGTTCCGCACCACTGCCGCAACAACAGGCAGAGGACGTCGCTGCAGAAGGACACCCGCAGGCTGGTCGTCCGGCTCCACTGCTTCGTTCGCACGTGGAAGGTCTCCCGCAGGATCCGCTCCGCACGCGTGGCGACATCCCTCTCGTGGAGTCCCAGCGTGAGGGCCCCCTGCCGCGCGCCTGCGTGGCCTTCGGCCACGTAGAGTCCGAGGAACCAGGCGAAGTCCTCCGTCAGCGGAACCTCCGTTGGGATCTCGAGGGGCTTGCCCGTCCCCGATTGGTAAGTCCGGAGGGAGGTCCCGAGGAGTTCTGAGCCCAAGTGGGCGGCGAGGACGAACCAGACGGGAAGGAACTTCCTACCGCGGTAGGACGCGCGGAAGTTCTCGACGGGGATTGCCACGTTCCGGTAGACGTAGAAGTACTGCAGTTTCTTCGACATCGGATCGATCCGCTGACGGACCGTCGGGCTCGCCTCGATTTCCGCCAGCAGCCGGCGGGGTACCCCGTAGACGTACCATCGATGGCCCACTGCGATTCCTTGCGGGATGGAATCAAGGAGGTTCAGGGCTTGGGCCCGATCCTCCTCAGGGACCTGCGGGAGGGACCGGGGGGTTAGCACGTAGTCCCCAGGGCGCAGGCGTCCCGCTTGCATGTGGTGGATTCCGTTGGACGCGGTAAAGGAGAAAAGGCTGTGGTTCGCCGTCACTCGGATCTCGCCCCCATGATCGAGGCGGATCCGGATGAGCGGGTTCGCGGTCCTGTGGCGGATGATGTGGGTCACGGGTTTCCACCGGATCCGGCCCGTGGCCCGGGAGAAGCATGGCGCCAGGATTCCCTCGGGCAAGGGGAGGGCGCCCTCCTCGCCGTCCTCGAAGAAGCGCTCCCCGCAGGTGCCGATGGGTGTGAGGCTCACTCGCCCGTCCCGGAGGAGTAAGACAGGCTCTGCCGGATGGAGGCTCTGTCTCCGGGAATGGAACCGCGAACCGTAGAGCAGGCGCCCGAACACGTTGGGCACTTCCTTCTTGATGATTCCGGGCCCGTTGTCTTCTACGGCGACGACGAACTCGTCCTTGTCGACCTTCCTAACCTCGACGAGGACATCTGGGAGGATATCCGCATCCGCGGCGGCATCCAGACTATTGTCCACACCCTCCTTGACCACGGTTAGCAAGGCCTTCGTCGGTGAGTCGTAGCCGAGGATCTGCTTGTTCCGCTCGAAGAATTCGGAGACGCTGATCTCGCGTTGCTTCTTCGCCAGCTCTTCCGCTATCGAGGTCGCGGGCATAGAATCACGGCAAGAGGCACGGAGTGCCCGTGGGCGTTCCCATCCCTAAGGTCGGCATACTGGGCCACCGTACATAAGGTTTAGGGGGCGAGAGGGCGGGGCTTCTCATGAAGCCGCGCGGGAGGGAGGGGTGAACGTGGAAATCCCTGCGGCTCAGTCCTCGAAGACCGCGCCGCACTTCGGGCACTTCTCGTCCGCCTCGGTCACATCGGCCCCGCAGTTCGTGCAGGTGAACGCTGCGACCTTCCGGCTTTTCTCCCGCGTCGGGGCGGGTGGCTCGGCGCTTTCCTTCCTCTCCCCGGATTTCGCTTGCGCCTCGGCGCGTTTGTCGATGTCGAGCTTCTCCGCGCGGCTGGATTCGATTAGCCGCTGCCGCATTTTCCGGTTGCGGAGCGTGTACCAGTACATGAACAGGATGACGAAGTAGAACGAGACGGGGAAGATCAGGTTCACCGCGGAGAAGAGCAGGATGAAGCCGTACCAGTCCGGCCACGGTTGGATGATCGGCCCGAGGACGCCGGACGAGTAGGTCACGTTCGTGCGCGTGTCGTTCGCGTAGAAGTAGAAGCCGTAGATCCCGGGGGGCAGCGTGTGCCAGGTCTCGTACCATGTGCCATTCGCCGTGTCGTTGAGTCGGCCCGGATCCCTCTGCATGGGGTACGCGTTGAAGATCTCCGAGAGGCCGTTGACTTTGGTCAGATTTAGATGCACGGAGACGGTCGAGCGGTTCACGTTCCCGACCATTTTGAGGCGGACGTGGTAGAGGTACGTCTGGTTGGGCGCCGGCGCGCTGAATGGAGCGACCGTCCCGTTCCAGAGGCTCAGGGGAGGCAGGTCCGCGTTCGCGGTGTTGGGCGGGAGGCCGCTGGAAAGGCCGGGGTCGCCCTGCGAGAGGATCGACTGGGTCTGCAGGGCGGCAATCAGGAGGATGGCGATGATGAAGACCGGGACGATGTTCATCGCGAACGTCTTGAGCCGCCGTTCCCCGAGCCAGTAGGGGATGACGAAGACGCTGACCGGGATCAGGAGGACGCCGAGGCACTCGCCGATGGGTCCCGCGGCGGTCAGGGCCCAGAGCCCGGTCGCCACGAGCCCAAGGACGACGAGGACCAGGATGTGGAACCACTTCGTCTTGCGGAACGTCTGGATGAGTTTCAGGATACCCTGGGCAGAAAGGTCCACTGAAATCGGTCGATGCGGGCTTCTCGATAAATAGTTATGCGCAACCCCGCGCGTTCCGTTCTCGGCGGGCCGATTCCGGACCTAAGATTCTTATAGGGTCGTCCAAATAGCGCGGACTTCTCTCATGCCCGCGAAGAAGCTCGTCGTAGCCATTGGCGGCAACGCGATTCAGCCCCCGGGCGACGGCGGCAGCGCGGAGGCCCAGCGCCACCGGATCGAGGGGACTGCGGCAAAACTCGCGGACCTCGTCCAGGCGGGCTACGACCTCCTGGTCACGCACGGCAACGGCCCCCAGGTCGGGAACATCCTTCTGCAGAACGAGGAGGCGCGGAATCTGGTTCCCGCGATGCCCCTCGACGTGTGCGGGGCGGAGAGCCAGGCCCAGATCGGCTATCTCCTCGCCCAGTCGCTCCGGAACGAGTTCGCGGTTCGCAGGGTCGAGCGCGGGGTCGTCGCCGTCGTCACGCAGACCCTCGTCGACGCGAACGATCCGGCGTTCGTTCACCCCACGAAGCCGATCGGCCCGCTCTACACGCGCGAGTCGGACCTGATCGTGAAGCGCGCGAAGGGCTGGAAGCTCGTCGAGGACACGGCGCGGGGCGGCTGGCGGCGGGTTGTGCCCTCGCCACAGCCGCTCGACATCATCGAGAAGGACACGATCCTCCGGCTCATTGGCGACGGGGACGGCAACGTCGTCATCTGCGCCGGGGGCGGCGGCATCCCGGTCGTCCGCCGGGCGGGGCGGCTCGTCGGTGTCGAGGCGGTCATCGACAAGGACCTCGCGGCCGCGGTCCTGGGTCGGGTCCTCGGATGGAAGGCTCTCGTCATCGCGACGGACGTGGAGAAGGTCGCCCTCGGGTTCGGGAGGCCGACCCAACGGTTCCTGGAGCACCTGACCGTTGCGGAGGCGAAGAAGCACCTCGCCGAGGGTGAGTTCCCTCCGGGCTCGATGGGGCCCAAGATCGAGGCGGCCATCGGCTTCTTGGAATCGGGTGGCGAGTCCGTCGTCGTCACGGATCTGGAGCATCTCGCGGACGCCGTCGAGAAGAAGGCGGGCACGCGCATCACGAAGTCCTGAGCGCGGAAGCTTCTTGCCCTTCCCCGCCCATTGTCCGTCCGCACGGGGGAGAGTCGTTGACGAAGCCGGTGCGACCCTGGTGGGAGTCCTTCTTCGGACCGGACTATCTGAAGCAGTACGCCCATGTGCAGGCGCGGACGTCCGAGGAGGTCGACGGGATCGAGAAGATCCTGCACCTGCGGAAAGGCGCCCGCATCCTGGACCTCGCGTGCGGCGCAGGCCGGCACGCCGTCGAGCTCGCGAGACGCGGCTACGCGGTCGTCGGGTACGACCTCTCGGAGGACCTGCTCCGGGAGGCCCGCGCGTCCGCGAAGCGCGCTCGGGTCAAGGCGACCTTCACGCGGGGCGACATGAGGGACCTGCCCTACAAGGGCGCCTTCGAGGCCGTCATCAACATGTTCTCCTCGTTCGGGTACTTCGATTCGGTCGAGGAGGACGGGAGGGTCCTGACCGGGGTCGCCCGCGCGCTGAAGCCGCGGGGCAAGTTCCTCATGGAGCGATTCAACCGCGAGTCCCTCGCGTACGAACTGCCGCTCCAGGGTTGGCGGGTCGGCGAGGACGGCAGCGTCGTCCTCCAGGAGGACACGTTCGACGTCCTCCGCGGGCGGTACGACACGCGCCAGATCGTCATCGACCGCGAGGGGACGCGCGACCACACGGCCTCCGTGCGGGCGTACTCGCTTCCCGAGCTCAAGCACCTCTTCGACGGAGCGGGCCTCTCGATCCATCGCGTCCTGGGAGGACTCGACCTGTCGCCGTACCGCGCGCGCAGCCGCCGGCTCGTGCTCTACGCGGTGAAGGGACAGGAACCGGAGAGCATCCGGACCGTCTGGTGACCAACGACCCCAGGAATCTTTTTCTCGCGCCGCGGGCTGTCTCCGCCCGAACGGATGGCCACGATCGAGGAGCAGATCAAGTCCATCGAGGACGAAATCCAGAAGACGCCGTACAACAAGGCGACCCAGCACCATATCGGGAGGCTGAAGGCAAAGGTCGCCCGCCTGAAGTCGGAGCAGGAGCTCCGCCGCCTCAAGTCCGGCGGGAGCGGGGTCAGCTACGCGGTCAAGAAGAGCGGGAACGCGACGGTCGGCCTGGTGGGCTTCCCGAGCGTGGGAAAGTCGACCCTCCTCAACCAGATCACGGACGCGGAGAGCAAGGTGGGCTCGTACGACTTCACGACCCTCGACATCATCCCGGGCGTCCTCGAGTACCACGGGGTGAAGATTCAGGTCCTCGACATGCCGGGCCTCATCCACGGGGCCTCGAAGGGCCGAGGGCGGGGTCGCGAGGTCCTGTCCGTGGCCCGGGCATGCGACCTCATCCTCCTCATGATCGACGTGTTCGAGACGAACGTGCACGTGCTCACGGAGGAACTGTACCTGGCGGGGATCCGGCTCAACGAGCGCCCCGCGGATATCACCCTCGCGAAGGCGAACCGCGGCGGGCTCACGGTGAACGCGACCGTGAAGCTCACGAAGCTCGACAAGGAGATGATCGAGGACATCTGCCGCGAGTGGGGCTACCTGAACGGCGTCATCGTCGTGCGCCAAGACATCACAGAGGACCAGCTCATCGACGTCCTCGCGGGGAACCGTGTGTACACGAAGGCCCTCGTCACGGTGAACAAGATCGACCTCGTCGGCCAGGACTACCTCAAGGCGCTCCAGGCAAAGCTTGCGGGATGGGAGCTCGTCCCCATCTCCGCGGAGAAGGGCGTCGGGCTCACGAAGCTCAAGGATGAGATCTACGACACCCTGCGCTTCATGCGGGTGTACCTCAAGCCGCAGGGCAAGGAGGCGGACATGGCCGAGCCGCTCATCGTGAAGGAGCACTCCGACGTCGGCATGGCCTGCGATTCGATCCACCGCGAGTGGCGCCGCCGCTTCCGGTATGCGAACGTCTGGGGCCCGAGCGCCCAGTTCCCCGGTCAGAAGGTGGGTCTGGACCACGTCCTGAAGGATTCGGACGTGTTGACGATCATCCTGCGCAAGGGCTGACCGGCGAGGACGGGACAACATCAAGTAGACTCGCAGCCCTTTAGGGTCTGTGTGGGCCGCGGACGTCATGACCCGGGACGTCGTCACGCTCTCTCCGGACATGACGCTCGAGTCCGCCGCGGAGCGCCTCGTTCAGCGGGGGATCAGCGGGGCGCCCGTGGTCGACGAGCATGGACGGCTCTTCGGGATCCTGAGCGAGTCCGACATCCTCCGGCATCTCAAGCGGATCGCGGAGGAGACCCTGGGGAAGCGCTATCTCACGAGCCGGGTCCATTCCCTGGACCTCCTCGCGTTCCTCGGCGAGAGGGAGCATGCGGCCGTCGAGGAGGTCTACCGCCAGCTGCGGGGCTCGAAGGTCTCCGACGTCATGACGAGGCACGTCGTCTCGATGAGGCCGACAGACACCCTCGAGGCCGTCGCGGCCGCGATGATTGACCATGACGTGAACCGCCTTCCCGTCGTCGACGAGGGGAAGGTCGTCGGCATCATCACCCGCGCGGACCTCGCTCGGGTCCTCGCCACAGGCCGCACCGACGTCCCCCGGCTGTGAGGTCCGGGCGGCCGCCGTGGCGTCACGTGAGGCGGTGCATCCGCCGCAGGTCCGTCTCGAGAGGTCGGAGCTCCTCAGGGATCTGGACCCCGGGCATCTCGACGTTGAGGCTGAGGCCCTTGTCCCGCTTCGCTTTCCAGATGTCCGAGTTGAACGCGACGAGGGGCTCGGTCAGATCGAGGCGCGAGGCCGGGATACCGTCCCGCGGCAAGGGCATCGTCTCCAGGTGCACGCTCCCACCGTAGACCTCGCGCCAGACGAGGTCCGTGGAGAAGGGCGTGATCGGCGCGAGGAGCCGGAGCAGGTCGCGCAGGCACGTGTGCAGGGTCCAGAGCGCGCCCGGGTCGCCCTCGTAGGCGCGCGCCTTGACCATCTCGAGGTAGTGAGGCGCGAACAGATTCCACAGGAAATCGCGCGCCCGGTTCGCGGAGATGAAGAGGTTGTACTCCTCATACGCCCCGCGGGCGTCCTCGATGAGCCGGTTCAGTTCCGCGAGGATCCATTCGTCGGCCGGGCCGAGCTTCCCCGCCTTCGGCTCGGGGAAGGACGACACGAACCGCGCGGTGTTCCAGAGCTTCGTGAGGAACTTGCCCGCCCCGCCGATCTTCTGCTCGGAGATGCGGTAGTCGTCCCCCGGGTTCGTCTCGCTCGCGACGAAGAAGCGCACCGCGTCCGCGCCGTACCGGCGGAGGATCGGCCAGGGCTCGATGATGTTCCCGACGGTCCGGTGCATCGCGCGGCCCCGGGCATCGAGCCCCATCCCGTGGATGAAGACGGTCTCGAAGGGCTTCTGGCGGCGCACGAGGTACGACTTGAGGGTCGTGTAGTACAGCCAGGTCCGGACGATGTCCCGGCCCTGGGGTCTCAGCGACACGGGGAAGTTCGACTCGAAGAACCCCTTGTCGTTGCGGTACCTCGAGACGAAGAGGTTCGAGCAGCTCGAGTCCATCCAGGTGTCGAACACCCGGTCCTCGCCGACGAACTCCTGGCCCCCGCACTTCGGGCAGGCGTCGAACGGGGCCGGATCCCGCCACGGCCGGTAGTACTTCCCCGGGGGCGGCGCGAGGACCTCCGAGCAGCCTTTGCAGTACCACAGGGGGATCTCCGTGTGGTAGTACCTACGCCGGGAGATCGGCCAGTCGATCGTGAGGGCGTCGATCCAGTCGAGGAGGAGCTGGCGATGCCGCGTCGGCCGGAAGTCCATCGCGTTCGCAATCTTCTTGAGCTCCTCCCGGAACTCGAGTTGCTTCAGGTACCATGCGTCCGAGGAGATGAACTCGATCGGCGTGTGGCAGCGCGAGCAGATCGGCGTCTTGTGCTGCAGGGGTTCGACCTTCTCCAGGGCGCCGTGGGCCCGGAGCAGCTCGATCGCCTTCTCGCGGGCCGGCTCGATCTTGAGGCCCTTCAGGTCCCCCGCGGCCTCCGTCATCCGCCCCCGCTCGTCGATCGCCTTCACGGGCTCGAGGCGGAGCTCGCGGAACAGCATGAGGTCCACGCTGTCGCCGTACGAGCAGATCATCGCGGCCCCGCTGCCGAACTCGGGCTTGGCCATCGCGTGGGCGAGGACGGGCACCTCGCGGCCGTACAGGGGTAGGGTCGCCCGCTTCCCGTGGACGGCCCGGAAGCGCTCGTCGTCCGGGTGGACGATGACCGCGCGGCAGGCGCCGAGGAGCTCGGGTCGCGTCGTCGCGATCGGGATTGTTCCACCGCCCTCGAGCGGAAACCGCATCCACACGAGCTTGGACGGACGGTCCTCATAATCGATGTCCGCCTCGGCAAGGGGCGTCTCGTCGTGCGGGCACCAGAACGTCGGGCGCTCGCCGCGGTAGAACAGGCCCTTGGGCCACAGCTCGAGGAAGACGGCCTGGCTGAACGCCCGATAGCCGTCGGAATCCGTGTAGTACACGTGCTCGAGGTCCGCGGACAGCCCGATCCGCCGCGCGAGGTCCAGCAGGCCGTTGCCGATGACCTCGATCTCCTTCCGGCACTCTTGGATGAACGCCTCCCGGTCCCAGAGGTGGAGCGGCTTGCCCGTCTTCTTCTCGACCGTTCGCTCGATGTTGATCCCGTTCCGGTCAAGGCCGAAGGGGAACAGGACGGCCCGACCCAGCATGCGCTGCGCGCGGGCGATCATGTCGATCATCGAGTACGACAAGACGGCGCCGATGTGCCACGAACCGCTCGGATACGGCGGCGGCGTGTCGATGATGTAGACAGACTGCCCAGGCTGCGGCGCGAACCGGTACAGGTCGGGCTCGCAGGACCAGGTCCCGGTCAGGGACTCCTCGAGCTTGGGGTCCCACGATGTCTCCCGGAGCCTCGGCTCCGCCATGGCGCGGCCGAGAGCGCGGGGTCCATAAAAGGCTTGTTCCGCGCCCTCGCGGTCGGGCCCGGATTCGGGGACCCCGGCGACAGGTTCAAGCCCCTCCAAAACATACCTCTACTTAGAGGTATGAAATGGAGATCGGCTGCGGTGCCCGGATCCGCGATTTCGACGGACGGCGTTACTTCTACTTCTGGCACTACGAGCGGGAGGGCGGGCGGTCCGTGCGGCGAGAGGAGTACGTGGGCCGCGTGGGTTCGGAGCGGTCTCGGGGTGACCTCCTCCGGAGAATGGCCGCCTACCACCGGCGGGCCGAGCAGGAGTTCGCGCGAAAGCGGGCCGCGATCGAGCGGTTCGCGACGTCTCCCCACCCCTCCGCGTAGACCTACGTCAGGGTCCCCCGGCATCGGGGCGTCCGGCCCGCCCTCATTCGGAGTAGCGGAGGGCCTCCGCAGGCGGGATCCGCGAGGCGCGGATCGCAGGCTGGGCCGTGCAGGCGACAGAGGCCGCGGACGCGATGCCGACGATGAGCCCGAGGTTCGCCCACGGCACGCTGAACGTGATGATTCCCGCGAAGTACACGAGGTAGACCTTGTACGCGAAGACGATCCCCAGGCCCACGCCGATCCCGACGCCCAGGACGGCGATGAGGGCGATCTCCAGGAGGAACATCCGGAGGACCATCCCCTGCGTGAAGCCGATTGCGCGCAGGGCGCCGATCTGCGTGCGCCGCTCCACGACGGCCCGGAGCGTGACCACGGCGAGACCGGCGATCCCAACGAGGAGCCCGATCCCGAGGTACGCCTGCATCAGGGTGAGGACCTCCTGGGTCGCGTCGAACGCCGCGCCGATCTGCTCGCGGATGTCGATCGTCTGGAGTCCATCCGCGAAGAACACCTGCTCCAGGGCCGTCCGTAAGGCGGTCACGTCGACGCCCGGGGCGACCTGGAAGAAGTAGGCCGTGTACTGCTCCTGGGGCGGGAAGGCCGACTCCGCCACGCTGATGTCGACGAACACGCCGGAGGTGAACTGGAGGGATTGCTCCAGGATCCCGACGATCGTCAGGTTCACCTCGTGGCCCGTCGCGTCGAACGCGCGGATGCGGTCCCCGGGCGCGGCCTGGAGGCGGCTCAGGTCCGGAACGAACTGGTTCACGCCCGCCGCGCTCCGGTCGATGATCGCGAGGGTGTGGTTCTCCCGCAGGGAGAGCCAGACGTCCGTCCGGTTCACGAGCTCGTGACGCGTCCCGTTGTCGTCCGTGAACGATGGCAGGTTGCTGTAGAACCCGTACTGGTTGCTCTTCACGAGGAAGTTGTCCACGCCCCACAGGGTGTAGTTGTACGTGCGGTTCCCGCCGATCGGCTGGATCTTGGCCGGCAGGACGCTCGCGCTCGCGACGCCGTCCCAGCCGTTCAGGAACTCGTCCTGGGAAAAGTTCTGCTCGAGGGTCGAACGGAAGTTCGGGATCGAGCCGTACGTCGTCGTGTAGCCGACGACGTCGTAGCCGCCGCTCTGCTGCGCGACGAACTGGTTCAGGCTCGACTGCTCGAGCCCCTGGACCATCGAGATGAGGGTGATCATGAACATGATCAGGGCGAACATCGCGATCGTCATCCCCGTGCGGAAGCGTTTGTCCATCGGGTACGAGACGGCCGTCCGGAGGACGGGGCGGCCGCGGTTCCGGCTCGCCGCCTTCAGGAGGACGCGGGAGGCCTCGCTCACGTTGAACACCGCGATGAAGATCGCGGATCCCACCAGGATGAGCCCCGTCATAACGAACGCGACGGAGATGTCGTCCGTCGCCGTGTTCACGAGCCCGAAGGGGCCGAGGAGCCACGCGATGTTGAACAGGGAGGAAACCGTGAACCCGATGCGGGCGTGGCCCGCCGCAGCGGCAACGAGGGCGAGGCCCAGGGCCGCGGCCGGGGGTCCCGGGATCTTCCCGAGCCCCGTGTCCGCGGTCGAGCCCCACCATGCGAGGGCCGTACCGCCGACCGTGGCGAGGAGGCCGACCGCCGCGAGGGCCCAGGACCGCGCACGGGTCCCTGGCTCGGGGATGTCCCGGATCGCGCGCACGATGTTCAGGCGCGACACGCGCCACGAGGCCAGGAGGATGGACACCCAGGTCAGCGCGGCCCCTGCGACGAAGGCGAGCAGCACGCTGCCATTCTCGAAGTGGAACGTCACGGGGACGTTGCCGTGGGGCACGACCTTGTCGAACACCCAGATCATGACCCAGCCGAGGCCGAGGCCCGCGACGGCACCGAGAGCGGCCGCCGTGAACGCGTAGAACGTGCCTTCGAGGGCAAAGGTCGTCATGAGCTCTCGCCGGAGGAAGCCGACAGCCCGCACGACCCCCATTTCCTGCTTGCGCTCCTCGGCCATCATGACGAAGATGTTCACGATCAGCAGGACGCCCGCGACGACGGAGAACGTCCCCATGACCAGGAAGAGCTCCGTGGCCTGCTGGCCGATCGCGGTCGCACCCGCGATCCCCGTCTTCTTCACCGGGTCCACGCCGAGGTTCCAGTGTTCCTGGGCGATGAAGAGCCGCAGGTCCTGCACGA
Organism: Thermoplasmata archaeon; assembly: GCA_041483635.1. Classification (GTDB taxonomy): domain Archaea; phylum Thermoplasmatota; class Thermoplasmata; order RBG-16-68-12; family RBG-16-68-12; genus RBG-16-68-12. The sequence goes on along the minus strand of JBGPGA010000041.1, from coordinate 2,207 downwards.
CCGGGTCCGTGTAGACGACGCCATCCTCGATCCCGCCGCGGTTCGAGACCTTGATCGCGTTGATCGAGCCCGTCTCGTTGAACGCGAATTGGGCCTGGCCGAGCTCCATCAGGATCAGGGGCTCGCGCTCGTACGCCGCCTTCCCTTGGGAGACGACGACATCCTGCACGACGACGTGGACGAGCGTCTTGTTCGTCGTGCCGTAGAAGAGGGTGAGCTCCTGCCCTACGGAGGCGTTCAGGTCCGCCGCCGCGTCCTGGTTCAGATACACCCGGCTCGCCCCGAGGTCGTTCACGTCGACCGTCTGCCCGCCCAGGGTCGTCATCGAGCCGAAGCCCGCTTCGAGGCTCGCGTCCAGGCCCAGGACGGAGATCGCCTGGTTCCCCTTGTTCCCCCCGACGTTCCGCACGGGCATCGTCTTCAGGAGCATCGGCGCGACCCCGTCCACGGGCGCGCCCACCTGCACCAGGTTCGCGGCGATCTGCGTCTCGTACGCCTGCGGGAACGAATAGAGGGCGCCGTTGAAGGAGTTCGACACGACCTCGTCGACCGCGTCGAGGCGCGTGTAGACGTCCTGCAGGAAGATGAACCGCAACGTGTCGCCGACGACGAGGCTCGAGGAGATGATCGCCGTCCCGACGAGGAGGCCCGCGAGGACGATCGCGACGCGCGCCTTGCGTCGTTGGATGTTCCTCGCCGCGAGGCGCGCGAGAAGCGGCCGGAGGCCTAGGAGGACGAGGACGAGCCCGAGGGCTGCGATCAGCCCGACGAACGAGGCGAGCGGGACGTCCAGCGGCTCACCCCCGCCGTAGTTCCTCGACGACCTGGCCGTTCCGCATCCTCAGGATACGATGGGCGCGGGAGCTCACCATCGCGTCGTGCGTGACGAGGACGAGGGTCTGCCCCTGGTCCTGGTTCAGGCGGACGAGGAGGTCCATGATCTGGGCGGACGTCTCGGAATCGAGGTTCCCCGTCGGCTCATCCGCCCAGACGATCGCGGGATTGTTCACGAGGGCCCGGGCGATCGCGACGCGCTGCTGCTGTCCCGCGCTCAGCTGGGCGGGTCGGTGGTCCTGCCAGCCTCCGAGCTCGACCGCTTTCAGGAGGGCGAGGGCCTTCTCCCGCGCTTCCTTGGCGGGGACTCGAGCCACGAGCAGGGGCAGCTCCACGTTCTCGACAGTCGTCAGCACGGGGAGGAGGTTGTAGGACTGGAAGACGAAGCCCATCCGGCGGGACCGGTAGCGGCTCTTCGCGTCATCGTCCATCGAGGCGAGGGAGACGCCCTCGATCAGAACGTCGCCGGACGTCAGATCGTCGAGGCCCGAGAAGCAATTCAGCAAGGTCGTCTTGCCGCATCCGGACGGCCCCATGATCGCGACCATCTCGCCCCGCGGGATCTCGAGGCTCACACCGCGCAGCGCGTGGACCTGGATCGCCCCGGAGTGATACACCTTCTGGGCGTTCACGGCACGCACCATGGGGACGTCGGACATGGAGTGCCCGGTTCGACGCGGCGGGTCCTCTTTAGTGTTTGGTACGGACGATTCGGAGCGTCGTCCTCAGACCCGCGCGACGGTAAAGTGGATCGTCCACGTCTCGTCGAATCCGGCCGGCCCGACCCGGTCCTTGAGGCGGTCCGCGATCCCCGCCTCGAACGCGGCCCGGCTCTCGGGAGTCATCTCCCGGACCTCGCGCTCGTCCCAGCCCCAGGCGGCGTTGAACGTGATCAGGTCGTTCACGTCGGCGAAGTGCGCGGGGAACGTGCGCACGATGTCTTGGACGGACTCGAATCCCGCGGACGTCAGTTTCTTCGCGACGGCCGACGGGTCGCGCAGCTCCCTCGCCTCCGGGGAGGTCCGGTTCAGTTCGACGGCCTCACGCACCTGGATGAGCTCCTTCGACGGGGATCGCGTCCTGTGCTCCGGGAGGAGTTCGGCGAACGCGGCCTCGGAGGGAGGCAGCGTGCGGTCCCATTCGCTGAAGACGAACCGGCCGGCCGGCTTCAGGAGGCGATGGATCTCATAGAACGTCCGTGCGTAGCCGATGTTGGGGATCCCGAGGTTGCTCCCGATCCCGTCGAAGAGCGCGCTCCGGTAGACGATGTTCCGGGCGTCCATCATCTCGAACCGGATGTTGCGGATCCCCGCGGTCCCCGCGCGGTACGATGCGACACGGATCGCTTCGTCGGCCAGGTCGATCGCGACGAG
>JBGPGA010000040.1:0-14465 GCA_041483635.1 Thermoplasmata archaeon | reverse complement strand
GTACCCGATGAGAAACCCTCCCAGTCCCGACAGCGCGACGGCCGCAACGACAGCTAGAACGACGAGTCCCTTCACGCAAGCATGCCTCCGCCGCCGTATCGCCTGACCCGGCTTTAGGTCGGCGGGTTCGGCAGTCCGCCCCGCAAAACCTTAATAAGGGTCGGCTCTTTCGTCGGCTTCCCTCTGCAGGAGGCCACCCTGGCCGTCTGCACTGCAGGAGGCGAAATCCTTGGCGGAAAAGCACTCCATCGACACCGTGAAGAAGGCCCTCGAGGTGGCCAAGCCTCGGACCTTCACGGAGACCGTCGAGGTGGCGCTGAACCTCCGTGAAGTGGATTTGTCGATCCCCAAGAACCGGATCGACGAGGAGGTCGTCCTGCCCAAGGGACGCGGCAAGGTCGTCAAGATCTGCGTCTTCGCTTCCGGCGAGCTCGCCGGCAAGGTCCGCCCGGTCGCCGACCTCGTCATCCAGCCGCAGGAGATCGAGGAGTACGCGGGGAACAAGCGCAAGGCGCACATCCTCGCCCGGGATTTCGACTTCTTCGTCGCCGAGGCCCCGCTCATGCCTGTGATCGGCAAGAGGCTCGGCATCGTCCTCGGGCCGAGGGGCAAGATGCCTCGGCCCGTGCCGCCGACCGCCGACCCGACGAACATGATTCGGAACATGCGGAACACGGTCCGTGTGCGGTCCAAGGACCGCCGGACGTTCCACGCCGCGATCGGGACGCGGGACATGACCCCGGAGGACATCGCGGACAACCTGGACGCCCTCGTGCGGCGCGTACTGGGTCGGCTCGAACGCGGACGCGACAACCTTGCCTCGGTCTACGTCAAGACGACGATGGGCCCGGCCGTGAGGTTCCTGTGAGGCGGTGAAGATGGCCCACGTCGCTCCGTACAAGCAGGAGATCGTGAAGGACCTCGTCTCCCGCTTCGAGAAGTCCAAGGTCGTCGGGCTCGCGAACATCCACGGCATCCCGGCGCCCCAGTTCCAGGGGATCCGGAAGAACCTCGCGGGACGCGTGGCGATCACGGTCGCGAAGAACAACCTGATCAAGCTCGCGCTCAAGGAGGCCGCGACGAAGCGCAAGGGCCTCGAGGCGCTCGCCGCGGACATCGAAGGCCAGACGGCCGTCATCACGGCGGACGTGAACCCGTTCAAGCTGTTCAAGGAGCTCGAGAAGACGAAGACGCCCTCCCCCGCGCGGGGCGGCGAGCGGGCGCCCGAGGACATCTGGGTCCGGGAGGGCGATACCCCGTTCAAGCCCGGGCCGATCGTCGGCGAGCTCCAGAAGGCCGGCCTGCCCGCGGCGATCGAGAAGGGCAAGGTCATCATCAAGAAGGACAAGCTCGTCGTCAAGGCGGGGGACAAGATCCCGCGCGAGGTCGCGCAGGTCCTCGCCCGCCTCGAGATCTTCCCGCTCATCGTCGGACTCGACCTGAAGGGCGCGTACGAGGACGGGATGGTCTACCACCGGGACGCCCTCGCGGTCGACGAGGAGATGATCCGCGGGCAGATCAGCACCGCGAGCCGCCAGGCCCTTGGTCTGGCACTGGAGATCGGCTACGCGACGAAGGCGACGATCCAGCCGCTCCTCGCGAAAGCGTTCCAGAATGCGCTCTCCCTCTCGATCGAGTCCGGATTCCCGACGAAGGAGAGCGTCAAGATCCTCCTCGCGAAGGCCCAGGCCCAGGCGCTCGCCCTGTCGAGCCACGTGCCCGCGGCCGCTGCCGAGGAATCCGACAAGAAGTCAGGCTGACCAACATCATAGGAGGTGACACACCATGGAATACGTATATGGGGCGCTGGTCCTGCACGCGGCCGGCAAGCCGGTGAACGAGGAGAACCTGAAGAAGGTCCTGACCGCCGCCGGCGTGAAGGTCGACGAGACGCGCGTGAAGGCCCTGACCGCCGCACTGGAGGGCGTGAACATCGACGAGGCGCTGAAGGCCGCCGCGATGCCCGTCGCCGCTCCCGCGGCCGCACCCGCAGCCGAGAAGAAGGACGAGAAGAAGAAAGAGGAGAAGAAGGAAGAGGAGAAGGTCTCGGAGGAAGAGGCCGCTGCGGGCCTGGGTGCGCTCTTCGGCCTGTAGGCCGGAGTCCGCACCTCACCTGCTTTTCCATTTCCTTCGAGGGGTAGCGAGAGCGCTGAACCTCTGCATGTTGCCGCGCGTCATGCGGCTGCTTCGGCTGCGAATCTAAGTATCTCGATAATCAGCAGGAACCAACCCGATCAAAGGCTCGACTGTTGTCGGTTCGAATTGCATCGGGCCCATGTTCGTCGGGGGGGATTCCATTTCGGCCCAGGCGACACCCCCTCCGCTCCGGTTCAATTCTGGGCGGACCCACTTCTATGGGGGGGTAGTTCATATTCCCTTCCAGCCGATACCAGCCGATTGGCGGTTCAATTCTGACCGGGCCCACCTTGTGAGGGGGGTAATACCAATTCCTTGCAGCTGACACCCCCTGCACCCGTCAGCGACGATTCGGGGGGCCTCCCCAGGATGGTAGACTGCTCTCGTCACGCGCGAACGCCGCGCCTTCGCCAACGCAGCGTTTTCACAGTTCTTCGTGCTCTGACACGCAATTCTTGTCAATCACTGCGTTGGAGGTGAGGGCGGATACTGGGGTGGCTGCGTGGGTGGACTGGGTGGGGACGCCCTCCGTCGCCTTAGAATCACGACGGCCACCGCGACAGCGACTACGATGACAACAACAACGATTCCTATTGTCATCGCGTCGCTTCCCGAGACTGGCAGGCCTGCGAGACCCCCGTTGACGGTGATCGTGACGGAGCTACTTGCATGGCTTCCAGAGCTGTCCGTCACGGTGCACGTCGCCGTCATTGTGCCGGCGCTGCTATACGCGTGTGTGACGGTCTCCCCGGATCCCGTCGTGCCGTCGCCGAAGGTCCATGCGTAGGAGGTGTACGACTGCGTGCCGCCGTTGGCCGCGCAAGTCAGCGTGACCGACTGCCCCGCGGTGATGGTCAATGGGTTCGCGTTCGCTGTCACGGCGAGCGGGTTGACTGTGGTAAAGGCGACTGTGTTCGAGTCTGAGGAGAACGCCGAACCGCCACACGTGCACCCATCAGACGTGACAAGGTAGAATGAGTAGGAGGTTCCCGGAGAGAGCCCGTTGATTGTGTAGGTTGTCGAGGTAACCGTCGTGACCGTCGTCGCGGATGAGTATGATCCACCGCTAATCGACTCCATGAGTTGGTACGACACGAACTTCAAGAGCCCGCCATAGGCCGCGGGATTGTTCCACGCGAACTGCGCACTCGTCGAACTCGGCTGCGTGTAGCTTAGTGTCGCCGCCGCTGGCAGGTTTACTTGGAGCTGGTTCGATGCCTGCGACCCGAGGCAATCGTTGTCCATGACCTGCCACCAATACGACGTCCCGGAAGCTAGGTTGTACGGGAGTTCTTTCGTGTTCGTGGAACTGGTGTACGTCCCCAGAGTTGTCCACGGCCCGTTTGACCCCGCCGTTGAGTATTGTAGCTGGTAGTTAGTGAAGCACGCATCCCCCGTCTGAGCCCAGGTGAGACTCACGGCAATGGGGTCAACGCCATTGCTGCTGACTGCATCGTAGCTCGCCTGCGCCCTGAGCTGGAATCCGTCAGACCCGTTTGCCACCAAACCGGGGGCAGGATTCCCGATTACGGTTTGCAGTGCCGCGACAGCCAGAAACACCGAGAAGAAGACGATCAAAAGACTGACTTTAGTCGACGTGCGCGATCCCTCCATTACGACTGACCAAGATGGTACATGGGAGGCATAAATGATTCGCCACCCGGGAGGGCCCCGAAACCCCAGGCCCGTGACCATGGGATACCCTACAGCTGCGTTCCCGTCACGCCCACCCCTCGCGGGGCGGGCACCTTGCCCCCTCCGTGGGACCTGGGGTCTAGATGGACAGGTCCGTGGAGGCTGGCACCCCCGAACAGATGATGCTCGTCGCGGAGTCGGTCTCCGATCCAAGCCCCCCTCCCGTGGATATGCCGACGACGCTGTGCGATTGGCAATTATCTACCCACCATGTCAGAGGCACCGTATCCTGGACGGACTGGCCTGGATTGAGGGTTCCGGAGTCCACTTGCCGGCCGTCCACCGTTACGATATACGTGACCATGTTGGTGATGTGGTTGCTCGTCACGGTAATATACCACGTGCTTGACCGGTACTCCAAGGCCACCACGATCGCCAGAACGACGACGAGTACGACCACGATGATGGCGACGTTCCGCAAGCCGTGGCCTTGTGGCGGCGGGGGGACGGGTGCGACAGGCGGTTGGGCGTAATATCCCGGAGGCGGCGGATATTGGTACTGCGGATATTGTGGCGGCGGCTGTTGCGCTGGCGGCTGGGTCGGGCTTGTCGGCTGCATCCTCCACTCCTCTTGGCGCGTCATGGGTTTTGCGGGGGCTTAAAGGATTCGCGGCGGAGGACGGCCTCAAGACCCCAAGTTCGCCACCGGCGAAACGGACCGTCGCACCGCGATCGCGGCATAGCCCTTCCGCCTCGGGGCGACCGTCGTCGAAACTCACCTACTCCGTCGGCTCGGCACGTCCCCCCGTAGCATGTAAGCCACGGGGCGAGGCCAGCGGTCCTTACCTAGTCTCCCCTTCCGGAGCCGAATATGGGTGTTGCAGGTAGAGCTCAATCTTTCTCCAACGCCCCCGCTGACGGTTCAGCGGTGGTTCGGCCACGATGGACAGGACAGCTTCGATATGGTCGAGTACGTCCGTTGCCTTCTCAGCGAGATTCTTCGGAGCTTTCTGGAGCGTGTTGTTCTCTCGCACGATCCTCAGACCGAACCAAGAAAACCGGTCCCACCGCTCGGCCTTGTCGTCCTTGCGGTGGTCGCGTAAGCGCTTTCCCAGGCTCTGGGTCGCAGTCTGCCCAACGTAGACGAGATCATAGTCTGCGTATAGCGCGTAGATCCCTCGCTGGTCCCAGAAGTCGACAATCCCAGCTCTCTTGCCTGTCGAGAGGACGCCAAGCAACTGCCCGCTTCCGCCTTTGCCGGGAGCTCCCCAGTTGACCGCGGATTCCTTCCAGAAAAGTCCGATGTTCCGAACAAGCATGCCGGTCGGTGATTGGGCGGCACGGATGTTAATGATTGTGGGGACCTGCTCGGTCCCCAAGCGGTTAAGCGGCCTCCCGCGATATCGCGAAGCTACGAAGCCCGACATCGACCATCCCCGGTGGCTCACCTTCGTTGCCTTCGTCGTGGACCCGATCCTCTTCACCGTAGTCTGGGCAACCATCGTCCTCTCCTTGGCTGAGCGGCTCCCTTCGGGCGTCTATCCCCTGCTTCCGTTGGGACTTGTCGTGGGGCTCTTCTACTTCTACGCGTTCATCTTTGCTCTTCCCGCGTCCCAGGGCGACGACTATCCCTGGTTCCTTGCGCTGAAGGCAAGGAAACAGAACAAGAGGTTCAATGACGCGATCTGGTCTCAGGGCTATTGGTTTGGGAAGTTCAGGTTCCGGCTGCGAAGGTACCTGAAGCGTAACCTCTCTGGTCCGAGTGGGGAACTCGCCTTCCGGTTCCAGGTCCGCGGGATGCTGAACCAGAAGGGCGTGCCGCTCCCGAGCCAAGTACCGCCCGAGCCTCCGGGGCTCGCCGAGCTCCTCCGGGCCCACTCCGTGAAGAGCCTCGAGGAATCCTACTTCACCGCCCACGACGACCGCTTCGCGAGAATGACGGCCGAGTCCGAGAGGCTAGAGTCGTGCATCGTGGAATCGAAGACGCTCACGGAGGCGTACATCAGGTACCTCGTGGGGACGTGGAAGGCCTTCTCTACGGAGGACCGGGCCCTAATCGCGAAGGCTGAAACGGAGACCTTCTGGGACTGGCTCGACCGATCTCAGACGAGATTCTGGCTCTTCCGGTTCCTCGTGGCCGCGGGCGTCGTGGCGCTCGTCTATGCGGTCCTACGGGTAGTCCCGTTCGTGCCGGGGTTCTGAGGTGGGCTTTTCTTGAGGACCTGCAAGGCTTGCTCCGGGAAAGGGTGCCGCGAGTGCTCCTTCACGGGAGGTGTCGGCGAGACGGAGAAGGAGAAGCTGGGCGTCGGTCTCCTGGCGGAGAAGAGGCGGCTCGAGCGCGAGATTATGGCGCTCGACCAGTTCAACGACTACTGGCAACGGACTGGGTGCCGCTTTCGGGGTCGACGACCTGGCAGTTGACGCGGGCAGGGTTCCGAACCGCGGGTGGTCAGCCCGGACCAGCCGGCAATCCCTGCGGGGCTAGGCGCGAGCAGAACCAGGACAATGACTAGGACCAAGACGGAGCCTCGCATCGCATCCTCTCCACAAAAGGAAAGGAAACGACGACTACATGACAAATCCCAACGGACCACGTTGCTCTGAAGGTGCAGCGCGTGGGCGCATGGAGCGGTTACTCATGCGGCCGGACCCCCGTTCCACCAGGGTCCCGCTTCGGAGAGCGGATCCTCCGACAGCTCTCCGGCCTCCGCATTCAGTGTTCGCGCGATCCCCGCTTCCGCCTCGGCCGGTTCCAGTACGGGCTCTTGCACTTCGGGCACCGCTTCGGCTCTTGGGCGATCCTCGGGACCCGCTCGTGACCATCTCTGAAGCAGCGCAAATTCGGCAGGATTGGATGCGAGGAATTCACGGGCCTACAGGCCGTACCCGCTCTCCATCAGCTCCCGCAGCCGCTGCAGGAACATCGCCACGGGCGCGCCGTCGACCACGTCGTGGTCGAAGACGATTGTCATCCCGAGGAACTCGCGGGCTTCCACGCCCTCCCCGACCATCGCGGGCCTCCGAGCGATCGCGCCGAGCGCCACGGTCAGCGGGTGGAACTCGACCGGGATCCCCCAGCTGCTCCCGCCTGAGACCTTCCCGAACATCCCCACGGACGTCACGCTGACGGTGCCCATCAGCCGGTTCACGCGGAACGGGTCGCGGAACAGGCGGTTCCAGTACACCGCCCTGCGGACGAAGAAGGGCATCCGGGCGAACCTCCGGATTGCCCGCGGGGACGGCATCTTCTCCCCTGAGACGAACGTAGGGTGAAATACTTGGTACTTGCGTATTCAGGAGAACTTCATGAAGGCGCGAACCCTATGACGGCTCCGAGATTCGACAATACAGAGGATGCGCTCAGGGCGGCGCAGGAGATCCTCACCACCGATGGCCAGGACCTGCGGTCCCAACTCTACCGGGACATCCTCATCAATGCGCTGAAGTGCAAACGAGACGAGCTCGACATCCTCGATCTCAAGGTCATCAATCGGGCCGTCGCGGAGTTTCGCCACGCCGCCCGGGTCTTCAAGCCATACCGGGGAGTCCGCAAGGTCTCCATCTTCGGATCGGCGCGCGAGAAGAAGGGCAGTCCCTACTACGAGCTGGCCGTACGATTCGGCCGCTCCTTGGTCAAGAGAGGCTTCATGGTCATCACCGGAGCGGCGGAAGGCATCATGCGGGCGGGGATCGAAGGGGCCGGACCCGAGAACAGCTTCGGCGTGAACATCCTCCTGCCCTTCGAGAAAGGGCCGACCCCGATCATTCAGGACGATCCGAAGGTGGTCCGCTTCAAGTACTTCTTCACGCGCAAGGTGTTCTTCGTCATGGAAGCGGACGCGGTGGCGCTGTTCCCGGGTGGCTTCGGCACGCACGATGAGGGATTCGAGGTGCTGACCTTGCTCCAGACGGGGAAGGCGCCGCCGATGCCCGTGGTCCTCATGGAGCTTCCGGGGGAGCGGTACTGGGAAAGCTGGGATCGATTCGTCCGGCAGGAGTTGCTCGCTCGCGGGTTCGTCTCCCCGGAAGACCTCAGCTTGTATCGGATCGTGCGCTCGGCCGAGGAAGCGACCGACTGGATCGCGTCCTATTACTCCACCTATCATTCCTCGCGCCAGGTCGGCAAGCGCCTCGTCATCCGACTGGAGAAGGAGCTCTCGGACGATCAGCTCTCGTCTCTGAATGAGACATTCCGGGACCTGGTGGCCTCGGGCAAGATCTCCAAGACGTCGGCCTTGCGCGAGGAGGCGGACGAGCCGGACCTCCGGTCGAAACCCCGGATCGTCTTCTCCTATGACCGGGGCCGCGCGGGGCGTCTGAATGAGATGATCTTGGCGATCAACCGACTGGGCCGCACGCTCTGACGCCCTGCCCAGCTCAAAGAAGCCTCGCGACTCTCGCCCGTTGGCCTAGAGATCCACGTAGGGACGGTATGCGTCGAGGTGCGGCGTGGGGACCTTCAGCTGGCGTCCGGTCTCGACGACCTCGTCGTAGATGTGTCGGAACTCGGACGCGTAGGCCGGGTGGGTCTGCGACATGCGGCGCATGATGGGCTGGGCGAGTGTCCGTCGCATGATAGGCCCCACGACGAGGGGTGTGGTGACGAACGCGCGGGCATCGGCCATCTTGCGGACGTCCACGCCGCGGGCCGCGCAGATGTCCATGGCCTCGTGGCCCGCCAGGATGGCCTCGCGGATGCCCGCCTTGCTCTGTGCGAAGGCGTCGTACCCGCCTTCCTTCGCGATGGCGCCGGTGTACACGGCCGTGCTGGCGAAGTGGACCCAGTACCAGTGCTCCATGTTCTCCGGAATCTCGGGTTCGAACCCCGCGGGACGGAAGAGGCCCGTCACGAAGTCCAGGTTCTTGCGGGCCGCCCCCTCCACGACCGGCGTCGTCGGGCGCCCGCATGTGCTCGTCCCCAGGGTCACCTTGCCCTCGAACGCGCCATCGAGGACGCCGTCCGAGAGGACCCCTCCCGCACGAGGCATGCCGAGGACGTAGTCCTCCTTTTTCAGGGTTCGATCGATGACGTCGAGTCCGCGCCAGCTCTGGTGGAAGAACAAGATCACGGCATTGCCCCGATTCGCGGCGAGTTCGGGCAGCACGCTCTCGGCCTGGGTGTACCGGACCGCATCGACGATCAGGTCGTAGCCGTCCTCCGGCGTGAAGGAGGTGACGACCTTCGGCCGGTACAGCGCCTTGGCCTCTTCCTTGCGACCCCCGCGGCCGTCCAGGATCCGGAGCGCAATCCCATTCGCCCAGCGGTCTTCATGACCCGCTCGTACGAGAAGGGACACATCGTGGCCCGCCTTTTCGAACGCCCATGCGTGCATAGTCCCGATCACGCCGGCTCCGAACACGAGAATCTTCACGTCTTCCCTCCTTCTCCGCGGATTTCGGCCGTCGTGGATACGATTGTGCCGTACTTATGGTCGAGGGTTCCCTGCGTCGACTTTCGCTCGTCCGATTTCTTCCGGGACAAGGGGGAGCGGAGCGAACCGCGGGACGGTACATTCGGAACGGTTAAGGTCGATTCGACGCCTTGCAGGAGGGGAGCTTGTGACTCGTCGTCTCGCCGCGTTGCGAGGCCTCGTCGTCGCAGCCTTGCTTCTCACTGCGTCGTTCGCCCTTGCGGCCTCGTACCCCTTTCGCCCGCCCGTCGCCGGGACCCAGGACTCCATCCCCCTCCCTGTCAACGTCAAACCCGGTGCCCCGACGGATGCCCTCGTCCCCGCATCGTCCTCCACACCGCTCACCTCGAACGGCGAGGAGAACTACACGATCGAGAAGATCTTCTACGGACAGGGCTGGCTGGCCGACGCGACCTCGGGCGTCCGCCGGCTCGTCGCGTTGCTGAACCTCACGGAAGGGTACACCCGGTCCTACCCGGGCAACGGCACGTTCAGCGCCTTCACGCAGGCCTTCATCGAGTTCTCCATCCCGGCCGCGGCCGACGGACCCGCGGCCGGCCCGGCTCTCCAGATCCGGTTCAGCTACTATCTCTCGGCCAATTGCTACCGACTCAACGCGACCGCGTGCCCTCTCGGATCGAACACGACCGCGATCCGTCAGGACGTTTTCACCCTCGAGATCCGTCGGATCCTGGAGTACCGCGACTCGAACGGCAACGGCTCGTACGAGCCCGGCGAGCCGGTCGTCCGTGAGGTGCCCCTGGCCAAACCTCAGGCCTCCTTCGTCCGTCTCTGGCCCTTCGCCGCGAACGGCTCCATGATGGACCTGCCGTACCTATGGAACGTCTCGTCGGATACGGAGAACATCACGATGGGTGCCCTGTTCGCGGGCGATCCGCTGCTCGACCAACTCTCCCACTTCTGGATCTCCGTGGGCAACGGCGTGCCCGTGAACCTCACCCTCGACTCCTTCCTGTTCCTCAAACCGACGACCTACAAGGGCATCCCCCTGACCCCCTCCGAGCTGAAGCTCGATCTCCTCCTTGGCGTGCCGAGCTATGTCGCGAACGACACGGCACCCGCCCTCGAGCTGGGTCTCACGTCGGACCACTTCCGGCTCGCCCTGAACGCCACGAACATCACGGAGGGTGTGTACGCATCGTCGGGGGCCGCTGCGGCGTTCTTCACCTGGAGTGAGAACGCGACCCTGGACAACGGTCGCTCCGGAGCGGTCGGATCGACGGTCGCTGCGAAGAACGAGACCTCGGAGACTCTCTACCTCGCGTATCCGCGAGCGACGGTCATCCAGCATGACCCCGTGCTTGGTCTGGCCCTGGCGGGCACGAAGCCCGCACCCCTGGCGGGGCCCTCGCCTCCTGGGGGCGGGCCGCAGCCACCGGGTGGCACCGGGTTTGGCTTGGCGTTGGCCGCGACAGCGGCCGGGCTCGCGGTCGGGGCGAGCGCCTCCGCGCTGCTTGGGCGACGGAGACCCCGTCCGTAGCCACCCGAGCGCAGCGGGTCGGCCCCTCGGGCTCTGATTCACTGTGCTCTCACGTCGGCCTCCGCAAGCACCGAGGCGAAGCCGCACCCTCGCCGTGGAGCCCACCCGGAAACGAAGACCACCAGGCACTCGGCACGTCTCGAACTTCTCGGCGCCTGGGCGCCGTTCGTGATTCCCATCCGTGATTATCACAAGTCGACAACCACAACCCTTTTCCCCCCTGGAAGGAATCGATTCCGGCCCACCGGAACCGCGGAGTCCCGCTCCCGTTCCTGTCGGGTGTCAGGGGGAACGAGATCCGTGTTTGCCAACGGGAACCCGCTCGGATTTCTCGCGGCATCGAGAGCCCAGAGTGTGATCCAGGTCATCGGGAAGACGGAGCAGCTCGTCACGACGCTTGGGACGACGCAGGCCGATCTGAAGCCCGCCCAGGATGCGCTCGCGGCTGCGAAGGCGCTCTACGCCGCCCACGAGTATTCCGGGGCCGCGGCGCAGGCGAAGCGCGCGGGCGCCCTCGCCGTGAGCCTGAACGAACGGTTCAACGCGTACCTGGAAGCGTGGACCTCGATCCAGGACTGCATGAACGACCTCCAGGAGATCGGGTTCCCGATTAGGGACCTCGAGGCCGCGCTCGGCGCGGCGGAGGAAGAGATGGTCCGCCCCGTCGACGAGGAGGGCGCCGTCGTCCCGAACTACCGTGGGGCGACCGCGATGCTCGAGCGGGCTATGGAAGAGGCGCGCACCTTGGTCGTCCGCGCGAGGGACGCGTCGCGGGAGGTCTTCCTCGCGAGCCTCGCCGTGGAGGCCTTGTCGGAGTCCCAGGTCAACCAGACCGCGAACTGGATCGCGGTCCGCCTCGAGGAGATGATCGAGCAGGCGACGCGCGAGCTCGCGCTCGGGAACCTTCACGTGGCCCGCAAGCTCGCCACGGAGGCCAGGGCCCGTGCGGAGGCCGCCCGAGCCCGCGCCGTTCAGGTCCAAGAGCTGCTCGAAGAGGCCCAGGTCGTCACGGAGCACCTGCGGGAGGAAGGTCTCGCCGCGGACGCACTCACCGAGAGGGTCGGGTCGCTCCGGGACGCAATGGCCCAGGGATTCCCCGATCCGACCACGGCGATGGTCGTCGTGCGGCGCCTCTCGAACGAGGCGGTCCACGTTGCCGACCAGTACACGCGCGCCCGCAAGGTCCTCGAGCACGCAAAGCGCGTGCATGCGCGCCTGAAGCTGGGAGGTTTCGTCTCCTACGAAGTGGACGCGGCCCTGCTCGATGCGCGCCGAGCCCTCGAGGCCGGTGAATGGACGCGGGTCCGGGAGGACGTCGGCCGCGCATCGCACGTGTTCGTCCAGCGGAGGGACGAGCGGGACGTCCTCGCGAAGGGGATCGGCGAGATCCAAGAGCGGGTGTCCCTGCTGAACGGCTTCCGCCTCCCCCTGCTCCCGGACGTCCAGGAGATCCTCGATCGGGCCCGCGAGGAGTTCGAGAGCGGCCGGTACTCCGGCGCGAACGAGGATCTGCTCTTCGCGACCGCCCTCATGACGCAGGCCACGCGGACCGGGTCTTGAAGACCTCGCTCCGTACTGGAGTCCGTTCCCGCTGTGGAGGACTCGACGGGCTCTCGCCGTGCGGCGTGGACCGTGACGGGCTACGGGATCCCTAGGTCGGGTTCTCATTGGGTTCCTCCTCGCGGGGCTCTGGGCCCTGGATATCAAATGCGGCGACCACCCAGGAAGATTCTTCTGAAGCGGCCCCTCACGGTGGCGCATCCCATGTTGCGCGTCGCCGTCGTCGGGGATCACGGTTCCGGGAAGACGACGTTCCTCGGCCTCCTTTACGCGGCTCTGGTGAGGTCGGGCTCGGACAAGAGCGATCAGCTCCGGTTTCGCGTGAACTTCGAATCCCTCGAGGAGATCACCGTGTTGTTCCAGCGGCTCATGTCGGGGACCTTCCCTGATTCCGCGACGAAGGAAGGGATCCACGGGCTCAGCATCGAGGTCGGCTTTCGCAAGCCCAATCGAGGGGCCTTCCTCCGCCTCGGTTCCAGGAAGCGGACGGCGGACGCCTCCACGACCGTTCACTTTACGCTGCCGGGGAGTCTCGACGAGAAGACTCCGGGCCTCTTCTCCGGGGGCACGATCGGTACGGGACCGTGGAGGGACGTCCTCGACGCGGATGCGGTCCTGATCCTCGTCGACAGCACGAAGCTCGTCGCGAAAGGTGAGGATGACGAGTCGAGCCCCGTCCGACCCTACGACCGCCGGGTCGAGTCGCTCCTTACCGCGATCCGGCGATGGCGGTCGCGGGATGGGCGCGAGGTGCTCTATCCCATCTTCGTGCTCTCCAAGTTCGATGCGGTGACGCCCGACATCCTGCGGGCCGCGAACATTGACCCCGCCCCACCCGAGGCCGGGAAGGCGGGTCCGCGGGCCGCCTACGCGAGAGCCCTCCTGGAACCCAATCTTCCGCGGACCTTGGCGACCGTTGAGGAAGCGGGCGGGACGAGGCTCCGGTTCGCGACGCCGACCTACGTCTTCTCCTGGGTGCGTACCGAAGCGAAGACGCCCGCCGCATCCGAGCGTATTCGGCTCCGACGCATCGACGGGGGCGGCTGGGAACCCGACTACTCCCGGGACGAGTACCTCGCGGTCGTGGACGCTCTCGGAGAGATCGCGGCCCGGACGAAGTAGTAGGCTCCCTCCTGGCGGCGCCCGGGTGCTTTGCACGATTGATAACTTCTAAGCAAGGGTTAAGTACGCAAGCGAGGGGTCGGGCCCTCATGCCCTGCGCTCTCTTGGGGGATCGAGCCTCCGGTAAAACGACCTTCTTGGGCCTCCTGTATTCCGCTCAGGTGAAGTACGGTACGGGCGTGCACGATGACTTCCGTTTCCACGCGCCCATGGCCTCCCTGAACGTCATGTCGGCCGTCTACGAAGGGATGAAGGACGCTCGCTTCCCGAGCGCCACTCTGAAGGAAGAGATCACGGAGCTCAGCTTCATCTTCGGTTACCTGCGGAAGGTCACCGGCAAGCTGCCGTACTACATCCGCCAGCAGAACTGGGTGAAGCCCTTCTCCACCCTGAGGTTCTCCGCCTACGACGTGTCCGGCGAAGACATCGAGGAGTTCATCGAGAGCGGGATCGCGTCGCGCCCCCTGATCCAGCAGCTCCTGAAGAGCGTGGTCGTCGTCGTGCTCGTGGACTGCAGCAAGATGACGACGGACATCGACACGCCGCCGTACAAGAAGATGCTGCGGTACGACAGCACGGTCGCGAAGCTGCTCGTGGCCTTCCAGACGTACAAGAAGCAGGAGTATGACCGGCTCAGGGACTCCGGCGTCAACCCGGAGCCGCCGATGATCTACCCCGCCTTCGTCCTCTCCAAGTTCGACACCCTCCGCGACGACGTGCTCGCGCGGTTGGGCCTGCACCAAGGCTTCCCCGAGGACAAGCGTGCACGGAAGGAATACGCGGAAGCCCTGCTCCGGGTCTTCGTCCCCCAGACCCTCTCCCAGATCCGAGGCGGGAAGGTCGCGGGCGTGAGCATGGACAAGGCCGCGTACTTCCTCTCGTGGGTCCGCACGGAGACCCAGGAGGGCATGGAGCCCGTCGGCCAGCCGCGGATTGTGCGGACCGGGTTCCGGCCCGAAGGCGGTGGCGAACCCGACTTCTCGTACGACGAGTACGTCAACTTCATCGAGCACTTCCGCCACATCGCGAACAAGATCCCGGACGAGATCCTCGAATCGGAGAAGTTCCAGGCCCAGGCCCTCATCCGACCGAACTAGGGG
>JBGPGA010000039.1:0-14831 GCA_041483635.1 Thermoplasmata archaeon | reverse complement strand
GGGAGATGGGGCTCCTCGGCGCGATGGGCACCTTCCCGTTCCTCTTGTTCGGGCTACTGATCGGCGTATGGGTGGACCGCCATCCCCGCCGGCCCATCCTCCTCTTCGCGGACCTCGGCCGCGGCGCGATCGTCGCGGCCGTCGCGGTCCTCGCCCTGGTCCATGTGCTCGCGATCCCCCAGCTGTATCTCCTCGGCTTCCTGACCGGCGTCTTGACTGTCTTCTTCGACGTGAGTTACCAAGCCTACCTGCCGTCCCTGGTGGACCGCGCGCAGCTCGTCGAGGGGAACAGCAAGCTGGAGGCCAGCAACGCCACCGCGTCGGTCGGGGGACCCGTGCTCGCGGGGCTCGTGATCCAGTTCCTGTCTGCGCCCTTCGCCATGGTCTTCGACGCACTCACGTTCTTCGTCTCCTCGGGCACCTTGTGGCGGATCCGCAAGATCGAGCCGCCGAAGGAGGTGCTCGTCCACGGCTCCGTCCTGCACGACGTCCGGGAGGGGCTGGGCGTGATCTTCCGGGACCGGCGCCTTTGGTCCATCGCCGGGTGCACGGGCACCTCGAACTTCGCGAGCGGCGCCATCTTCGTCGCCCTCCTCGTGTTCTACGCGGTGCGCGAACTGGGGATGACCGCCGCGACCCTGGGCCTCGCGACCGGGATCGGCGCGTTGGGCGGCATCGCCGGAGCGCTGAGCGCCGCATCGCTCGCGAAGCGATTCGGCGTCGGGCCGACGATCGTGGCCTCCATCTTCGTCGGCGGCTTGGGGCCCGTGGCCCTCGTTTTCGCGACCCCGGCGCTCGCCATCCCGGTCATCGCGCTCGTGACCGCGGTCACCTTCGGCACCTCCGTCGTCTACAACATCAACCAGGTCAGCCTTCGGCAGGCCCTCGTGCCCCTCCGCCTCCAGGGGCGGCTCAACGCGTCGATGCGCTTCCTGGTCTGGGGGACGCTACCCATTGGCAGCCTCTTCGGCGGTTTCCTGGCCAGCCTGCTCCCCGTGCGGACCGCCATCGCGCTCATGGCCGCCGTCGGCCTCGTAGCGTTCCTCTGGGTGCTCTTCTCGCCGGTACGGCAGCTCATGAACGTGCCGGAGCCCACCGCGTGAGAAGCCTCTCCCCAGTCGATCAAGAGAAAAAGAGGGGAAGGAGGGGTGAATGGAAAGGGGAAGGGTGGGACCGTAGGGGCCCCTTGTAGTCGTCTACCCGAGGGTCGTCGTGATCCGCTTCAGGAGCGGCCGGCGCTCGACGAACGAGGTGTTCTGGAGGATCCCGTCCAGGCCGAAGAACCGGCCGGGAACCAGGAAGATGAACGCAACGAACACCAGGATGTAAATGATGTACGAGCTGACCAGCGCGTTCTTGGAGAGCAGGAAGTCGAAGTACGAGCCCGTGAACCCGGCGGTCATGGCCGGGAGCGTGGACAAGTACAGCAGGGCGGTCAGGAGGGCCCCGCTGAGGCCGCCGACCCGCGTGAGGACCCCGAAGATCAGGGAGATCCCGATCAGCAATTCGCCGTAGACAAGCAGGTACTCGACCGCAGGGTTGCCCGACATGCCCGTGAACACGGCCGCGAACGGCCCGGACACGTGGGACAAGAATCCCGACGTCGCATACTTCCCGCCTAGCTCGGTCTCAATCTTCTCGTAGCCCCCGTACAGGAACATGAACCCGAGTGCCATCCGCAGGGCGAAGATGGACCACGCCGTGCCGGACTTCAGGCTCTTCCCGAACAGGGTCTTCGTCAGCGTCTTGTGCTCGCTCTCGTTTGCATAAGCCCCCATCGGCTTCACCTCGGGAGGGCCAGTTGCGGTGGTCTGTTAAGACGAGTATTGACATACACTTCATTCGAATATATACGGATTCGAAATATGGAAGGATACCACCGACCGCGCGGGGCATCTCTCCCTGCGCTCAGGTCCTACAAGCGTAGTCGATAAGCGGGGTATGTACTTCGACTTCAGGCGCGCTCAGAGGAGCGGGATGGCTTGGACCAGGACCAGGCCGCCCGCGACGACGAGGGCCATGCCGATCGCCCGGGACACGAGGGTGGGCCGCCAGCCCACCTTCTCGACGAAGATCGCGACGGATATCCCCGCCATCCAGACGAGGCTCATCGCGCCGGACACGAAGAGGACGAGCATGAAGAGCCAGCAGCACCCGATGCAGTACAGGGCGTGGTGCGCACCCATCCGCCACGCGCCTCGCCGACCGCTCCGCCAATGCTGCATCACGAACCCGAGCGGGGACTGGCAGTGGGTCAGGCAGGCCTCCTTCGTCCGCGTGACCTGCCAGGCGCCCGCCCCGAGGAGGACCGCGGCCGGGAGGAGGGCGAGGAGACCCATGAGGGGGCCGAGCAGGCCCAGGATGGAGAGCCCGAGGAACGCCGCGAGAGAGAAGAGGCCCCAGACCACGAAGTACGAGGACGCGAAGATGCTCGTGCCAACGCGGTCCGCCGGCCTCGTCCGCTCTCCGTGCTCGAGGCGCGACAGCTCGTGGTAGGTGAGGACCATCGGCAGCGCGGACGGCAACATCATGGCCACCATCATGACGACGAGGAGGACGAACACGAGAACGAGATTGGTCGGTGCGGCCATCCCCGGGGACATGAGGACGCCCATCGTGAGGTCCGAGGAAGTCCAGGTCACGTACCAGGAGGCGGCGACCGCCACGAGGACGATCGCGGCCACGGGCCAGGTCAGGCGGCGCAGAAGGACGGCCGGATCCCCGGAAGAGGCGGACTCCAACGCGCGGGCAACGGGACCGTGGATTATGAAGCTACGCGCTCTCGACGAAAACTTTCGGGTTGCCTAAACTATTCGACAGCGAACGGGGCTCAGTCTTTATCTGCCCCCTTGGGATACGGCCTGCCGCGGGGGGTTCGCCCATCTCGACCAAGTGGAATCTCGAAGTGGAGTACATCCAGAGCTGCAACTGCGACTACGGCTGCCCGTGCAACTTCAACGGCCTGCCGACGCACGGGAACTGCGAGGCCCTCGTCGGATTTCGGGTCCTGGACGGCAAGTTCGGAGATACAGTCCTCGATAACGTCACCTTCGCCGAGGGGTGCTGGTGGCCCAAGGCGATCCACCAGGGAGGCGGCACGGGCGCGCTGTACGTCGACCGAAACGCCACAGACCAGCAGGTCGCCGCAATCGAGGAGATCTTCAGCGGCAGGCACGGGGGCGGTTTCTGGGAGATCTTCCCCCGCACCTGGAAGAAGACCCATCCGACGAAGCGCGTGAAGATGGAGTGGTCTTTCCGCGGCCACGACAGCCACTTCAAGTTGGACGGGATCGGGGAGTGCAAGAGCTCCCACATCAAGAACCCGGTGACCCAGGAGGAGTTCGAGGGCGTCGTCTTCCTGCCCCACGGGATTACGTGGAAGAAGGCTGACATCACGAACATCGAGCACTGGTGGCTCAAGGACGGTGACCTGACGTTCGACCACAAGAACGTCGCGGGCTTCACGACGATCGCGAAGTACACCGAGCAGGGCTGCATCGTGTAGAAGGAGTGGGAAGCGGGGGCCCCGTCATCGGCCGGGGCGCTTCGATTCATCCGGAAGGAGTCGGCGCCTAAGGGCCGTATGCGAATGGGGAATAGAACCCGTTCTTCCCGGAGAGCTCGATCGCGTACCCGTGGTCGTGGTACTTGTACGCCTTGGACTGGGACACGACCGGGTCAAACCCGGGGACTCCGGTGAAGGACACGTTGTGGAGGGTGGCCTCTTCCTTGTCGTTCCCGCCCTTGACCGCTTCGATCTCCAGGTCCAACACGTTCGGGATATGGACCTTGCGGGACCGGCCCTTCTTCTCGAACTCGATGGGGACCGCCTTGACTCCCTTCACGCTTCCGATGAACCCGGCGACCGCGGCCAGGTGCCCGCCCGCTTGCCCCGAAAAGATCTTCCCCAGGGCGTCGGCCTGATCCGGCTTGGCCCGCGAGTCGAGGTACAACGCCGCATTCCACTTCGGGCCCGTGACCATGTGGCCGGGCGTGTGGAACATCGCGGCCACGTTCAGGCCGTCCAGTTTCGTCGAGCCGAAGTGGCCCTTCGTGATATGCCATGCGAAGGTCAGGTGGCAGCTCCCCTCGTCGGGGGGTCCTAAGTAGACGCACGGGCACACGGTGTCGCAGTCGCATCCCTCGAAGTAGTCTCCTTCGATCTTCCAATCTGCAGGACTCAAACGCCTCTCCTTCCTCGCCGCCCGGGCGAAGCTCGAACGCGAGCTTTCGGGTGGCCTAAGTTAGCGTATCGTCGGATGCAATATAAACCGATGCCCTGGTCAACGCGCGCGGCGCTTGACGATGGCCCGCGCCGACTCGGCCACCTTCGCCGCGGTCAGCCCGTACTTCGCGAACAGATCCTCGGACTCCCCGCTCTCCCCGAAGACGTCCTGCACGCCGACGAATGCCATGGGCACGGGATGGTTCTGGACGACCGCTGAGGCCACCGCACCCCCGATGCCATGGACGACGGTGTGCTCCTCCGCGGTCACGATCCCGCCCGTCTCCCGCGCGGCCTTCTCCAGGGTGGGCACGTCGAGGGGCTTGACCGTCGAGAGGTTGATCACCCGCGCGCTGATCTTCTCCTGGGCCAGCATCTCCGCCGCTTCGAGACAGCGGGAGACCATCGTGCCGCAGCCGACGAGCGTGACGTCGGAGCCGTCCCGCATCACGGTCGCCTTCCCGATGTGGAACGGGTCGTCGGGCCCGGTAAGGGTCGGTACGTTGGAGCGGGAGAAGCGACAGTAGGCGGGCCCCTGGAGGGCGACGGCGGCTTCCACGCAGCGCGCCGTCTCGGGGCCGTCCGCGGGCACGAGGACCGTCATCCTCGGCAGTCCCCGCATGAGGCCGATGTCCTCGTTGATCTGGTGCGTCGCCCCGTCGGGGCCGACGCTCAGGCCGGCGTGGGAGCAGAAGATCTTCACGTTCAACTTCGTGTACGCGACGTTCTGCCGGATCACGTTGTACGTGTGCGCGCTCCCGAACACGGAGTACGTCGCGGCGAAGGCGATCTTCCCCGCCGCGGCGAGCCCCGCGGCCACGCTCATCATGTTCGGCTCCGCGATGCCCACCTGGAACAGCCGCTCGGGGAACGCCTTGCCGAAATCGACCGTCTTGATTGACTCGGTCGTGTCCGCACCGACGACGACGAGATTGGGGTGGGACTTGCCCTGCTCCACGAGCGCCTTGCCGAAGTAGCCCCGCATGCTCTCCGATTTCCAGGGCTGCGGGAGGGTCAAGGCGTCACCACCAGCTCCGCGAGGGCCTGCTTGTACTCCTCGTCCGTCGTGGCAGCCCCGTGGTACTTGATCTTGTTCTCCATGAAGGAGACGCCCTTCCCCTTCACGGTGCGCGCGACGATCATAGTGGGACGGCCCTTCGTCCCGTGGGCCTCCTCGATCGCCGCGAGGATCTGACGGAAGTCGTGCCCGTCGATCGTGAGGACGTTCCAGTTGAACGCGCGCCACTTCTCGGCGAGGGGCTCGAGGGGCATGATGTCCTCCGTCCGACCCTCCTGCTGGATCCCGTTGCGGTCGACGAAGGCGGTCAGGTTGTCGAGGCCGTACTTGGCCCCCGACATGGCGGCTTCCCAGGTCTGCCCGACGTCTTGCTCCCCATCGCCCATGATGCAATACACGCGCCAGGCTTTGTGGTCCAACCGCGCCGCGAGGGACAGGCCGACGGAGAAGGAGAGCCCCTGGCCCTCCGCGCCCGCGGCGTTCTCGACTCCCGGCGTCGTGCCGAGTTCGGGGTGGCCCTGGAGGCGACTGTTGATCTTGCGAAACGTGAGGAGTTCCTCGACGGGGAAGAAGCCCCGCTCCGCGAGGGCGGCATACCACACCGGGCAGGCATGGCCCTTGCTCAGGACGAACCGATCGCGGTCCGGCCAGGTCGGGTTCTTCGGGTCGACGCGCAGGGTGCGGAAGTAGAGTGCGGTGACCAGGTCGCACGCGCTCAGAGAGCCGCCCGGGTGGCCGCTCTGCGCGGCATGGGTCATCTGGATGATGTGACGCCGAAGGATCGTCGCTTGCCTCTTCAGATTCGCGATCGTCTCCTCGGTAACCTCGGCCATCGCCCGCCTCCCACCCGTCCGCGCCGGCCCTGGGGGGACGCGGCGGGAGAAGACGCCGTGGACTTAAGGGCTTTGGTCGCACCGGATGCGCGGTTCGTCTCGACGCGCATCAGCGGGGATGCAGCGGCCGTCGAATGGCCCCTCGGACCAAGAGGCCCACGAAGGCGGTCACGAAGGCGATGGCGATCGCGAAGGTGGCGAACTCCGGAGCTCCGGATGTCGGCGAAGTAAACACGTAGAACACGAAGACGGCGATGGCGAAGGGTACGAACCAGAACCCAGCGATCCACAGTGGCTCCAGGACCCACCGATTGGGACGTCCACCCGAACCCATCACGGCCCTCAATGGATTGGGAGGGTAGATACGCCCATCGCTCGCATGTTCAGGTTCGACGGCCCGCCGCCTCGTCCGCGACCTTACGGATCCGGGCGATGTTTTCCGCGACGTGGTCCGGGAAGATCCCCGACCCGGACACGAGGATGTCCGCGCCCGCTTCCGCAACGAGGGGCGCGGTGTCGAGCTTGATGCCGCCGTCCACCTGGAGTGCGACGGGCATCCGCTCGCGCTCGATGTAAGCCCGCGCCTCTCGGATCTTCGGCAGCACGTCGCTGCGGAACGCCTGGCCCGCGAACCCGGGGTGGACGGTCATCACGAGGAGCAGGTCCACCTCCCGCAGGAACGGGACCGCCTTCTCGAACGGCGTGGCGGGATTCAGAACGATCCCGGGCGACACGCCCGCGTCCCGAATCGCGCGGATCGTCACATGCGGATCATGGTCGCTCTCCACGTGAACGGACAGGTCGTCAACGCCCGCCTCCGCGAAGGCCTTCACGAAGTTCTGCGGGTGGGTGACCATGAGATGCGCGTCGAAGGGCACCTTCGTGAGCGGCCGGATCGCCTTCACGATGGCGGGTCCCATCGTCAGGTTCGGGACGAAATGGCCGTCCATGATGTCGATGTGGAGGAGGTCCGCGCCCGCATCGACGGCTTCCTTGACCTGGTCTCCCAGTCGGTCGAACCGGGCGGACAGGATGGAGGGCGCGATCCGGATGGCCACGAACGCGGCGAATACATGCACACGGAATAAGGGTTCCCTCCCCCGCGGGTCGTCCGCGAAGGAGGCTTCGGGGTTCTCGGCTCAGGTGAAGGTGTAGGACGCGAGGTCCAGCTCGAGGCGTGGTCCATCGAACGTTGCGGCCCCGAAATCCGCCCGGACGACATTGCCCGCCGCGGCGCTGAACCAGACGGTCGCGAACGGCCTAGGCGCCTCGAGGTCCGTTCCGCCGGTGAGGTTCATCGTCGCGCCCGCGTCCCGGTCCGGGATCTCCGCGTAGCGGGAACCGTGTGAGGCCCACGCCGGGAGGGCGCGGAGCACTCCGGGACTTCGGTGTCCCGAAACGTGGCTCCCGGGTCAGCGACCTGCGGGTTGGCGGACCACGGTCTTGAGCTTCTCCGGCGCGCTTCGCCGCGGATCTCCCATGTAAATCTCATGGTGCTTCCCGGAGAGCCGGTACCCGTTCTCGCGGATGAACGCGTGAAGCCGTTCGATCGTGGGCCGTTCCTCCGCGTACGGTCCGATATCCATCACCTGAGCCGCGGTGCCTTCGTGCCAGCGCTCGAGGCGGACCTTGCCCAGAGCCGGCGGGTCTTTCTTCTCTCGCAGTTGTCGAACGCTCTCGTCAAAGAGCTTCCGGGTCACGACCGGGGGCTCCATGAGCATCGCGGTCCAGTGCCACCCCCCTTTGTGCCGGGCGAGGAAATCGTCGACGTCGTCCCACCACCACAGCGCCTCGAGAGGCATGACGAGGACGCCCGGGAGGCCCGCCTTTTTTGCGGCGAACTTGGCCGTGTACGCGACCCCGTAGAGGGCCCCGATCGCCTCCTGGAATTCCTTCGATGAGTTCGGGTCGCCGACGCCGTCGACCATCGCGAACTGCATCGGAGGCACGTCCACGAACACCGGCTCCTTCGCGCCGGGGAAGTACAGGGCCTGCATTTCCTTGGACAGATCCTTCTTGGCCATGGCACCGCCGGCCCGTCACTCGACCGCGTGGCCATGAGGCTTCGGCATGTACTCTGCGCCATGAGCGCGGGGGTCGCAAACCTTTAAGTCCACGAGGTCATCGAGGCGGCCGGCCCCATGGCTCGCATCCCGTGGTCCCTCATCGTCGGCTTCGTCGTGCCGCTCGTCCTGATTGTGGTCAACCTGGTCTGGCATCTCGGGGGGATCCTCGTCCTGATCCTGCTTCTGATGTGGCTCGGCCTCGGGGTGTTCCTCATCACCCCCGAGGACCGGGGGACGACCTAGCCGCCCTCGAGGGAGTCGCCCGAGACACTCAACTCGATCCATTCATCGATGGACCGCACGTCCTCCAGGAGGACCGTGATCATCTCCCCCTGCTCGTCCTCGAGGATCAGCGAATCGAGCACGTCCTCGGCCTCGACCGTGTCCCGGACGACGCCGACGAACTCCCCGTCGTTGTCGACCACGTTCAGTCCTGCGAGGATCTCCACGAGGGGCCCTTTCAGGTTCACCTTGTCCGCGATCGAGCCGAGGTACCGCCGGCCGAGGCGCAGGATGCCCGAGGACCCGTCCCCGATCACGAGGAAGTTCTCCTCCTCCGAGGAGACGTACCCGAGCTCGATCCCATCCGGGTCGACCACCGCCATCCCGACGAGGGACCCACCTCTGCGCACCGCCAACCCATGACCTCCCGGACCGTCCCGGCGGGACGGTCGGGCCGGCGGCCGATGAAACCGGGGCTACTTGAAGCTTTTCGGGAAGGGCCCATTCCGCATCGCGAGCCAGTACAGGAGGGCCATATCGTTATCGCCCTCGATATCGAGGTCGCTTCTTTTATACCCGACACGCCGCCATCGCGACGAACGTCCCTCCTCTCCCATACCGGAGAGGGTCGACTCGGTCGGTAGCATGCCGCGATGCACCCTCTGCGAATCCGAGGTCCCCGAAGGGCGGACCGCATGTGACGCCTGCGGGCAGCCGCTGGATCGGGCCGCGACCGCGGCGGCGTCCGCCGATGCGGTTCGCAGGGCGCTCGAGGGCGCTCGGAAAGACCTCTCCGCAGCGTCCCAGGATCGAGTGGACATCACGTTCGCGCGCGGGCTCGTCGAGCGCGCGGAGCAGACGGAGGCCGCGGGGGACCTCGGCCGCGCCCTCGATCTGGCGCGCGCTTCGAGGCGGGCCATCGATCTGACCAAGCGCCGCGCTCGCGTCGCAGAGGCCCTGACCCGCGCGGAAGCCGTGCTCGCGGACGCCAAGCAGGCGGGCATTGAGACGACCGCGTTCGAGTGGAACATCGCGAAGGCGAAGGCCCGTGCGAACACGGGGGATGCGGCGGGTGCCGAGAAGCTCCTGCGCCGCGTCTCGATCCGGACTCTCGACCAACGGCGGGAGCGGCTCCTCCAGAAGGTCCTCGACAACGCCCAGGCCCGCGTCAACTACGCGCGGGAGCGCGGGGGCAGCGTCGCGGACGCGGAGGGGGTCCTCGCGGACGCACGGGAGGCCCTCGCGATGCGGGACTACGCCAAGATCCGTCCCGTGACCGCGAAGGCGATCGAGAAGGCCGATGCCGCCCGCAAGTACGCCCGCGCGGAGCGGATCCTCGACGCGGCGGCCGTCGAGGTGGACGGCGCCCGGAAGGCGGGCGTCAACATCACCGATTCACGGAAGCATCTCACGAACGCCCGCGACGCCCTGAGGAAGGGTGTTTTCGCAGACGTCCAGACCCTGGCCCGGAAGGCCCGCCATGGCCTCCAGGAGGCCCGCCGCCGGGCCGCCGCGGAGAACGTTCTCCGTGAAGCGGAGCGGGAGGCGACCCGGGAATCTCGCAAGGGCGTCGACGTCACCCATGCGGACGCCTTCGTCCAAGAAGGGGACAAAGCCCTCCAACAGCGGGACTACCCGAAGGTCCGCGAGAACGCGGCCAATGCCCACGATGCGGTCCGAGAGGCGGTCCTCCTCCGCCGCGTGCAAGACTCCCTCGTCGCGCTCCGTCTCGACCTCGAAGACCTCCAGAAGCTCAGCGCGGACTCGGCCGAGTTCGAGTCCGTCCTCGGTGAGCTGGGCAAGGCCGTCGATACGCACGACCTCGGCGGCGCACGCAGGCTCGTCGCCCACGCCCGCCATGCGGCCGAGAGCGCCCGGGACGCGCACTACCGTGGAGTGATGGAGCGCTCCTTGAAAGTGATCCTGATCAACGCGTCCCGGGGACTCGACCCCGAGGTCGGTCGCCAGCTCTTGCGCCAGGTGGACGATGCGATCTCGCTCGGCAAGACCGTGAACCTCCAGTCCCTGATCGACCAGCATCTCCACACGACGGACGCGGAGACGGAACAGCAACTGAGCGGGCGCGTGCTCCAGGCGCGCGACGAGATCGTCAAGCTTCGTCAGGCCGGCCAAGACACCGTCGCCATGGAAGGGAAGCTCGCCGACGCCGCGATTGCGATCCAGGAGAAGCGCTTCACGAACGCGGACGGCCTGCTCGATGCGGTGGAGCATGACTTCCAGACGTTGCGCGAAACCCTCCGGACCGAGGCCGCGGAGGTCCTCGGCCGGGCCCGCGGGGAGATCGATCACGCCCAGGCCGCGGGCGTCCCGGTGGACGCACCCGTCCTGATGATGCTCAAGGAGGCCGAGTCGGCGTATGCGGAGAGCCGCTACGGCGACACGATCTACGTGGGCAAGTCCACGATCGACGAGGTCCAGAGGATCACCCAATCCGCAAGGGATGCCAAAGCCGCCACGACGGAGCAGCAGGTCCGTGCGAAGGCAGAGCGGATCCAGGGTCTCGAAGCAAGAATGCGCTCCCTCAGCGGCGAGATCCAGCGCCTCGTGCAGGAAGACCTCGACCTCGGGAAGGCGATGGCCCTCCTCGGGAGCGTGGGCCAAGCGATCAAGGACGGCGACCTTGACCGCGCGGAGCGGTATCTGTCCGCGGCGGAAGGCCTCGTCGACGGCGCGAAGACCGCGCTCACGAAGCAAGCCACGGACACCCTGCAGCGCCTCCGGGAGAAGGTGGAAACGGCACGCGCCGAGGGGTTCCTCAGCGCGGAGATGGAGGCGGCCCTCGCCGAGGCGGAGACCCACCTCAAGGAGGACCGCGCGGGCCGCGCCCTGCGGATCGCGTCGGAGCTCGACCAGGCGATCGAGACGAAGCGCCGGGAGCGTTTCGTCGAACAGCAGCGGGTCGCGATGGACAAGGCCAGGTCCGCCGCCACGAAATTCATCGCAGTCAAGAAGCTCATCGAGGATCTCCGGAAGGCCGACATCGACATCACCGGCGCGGAGGAGGGCCTCCACAAGGCCGAGAAAGCCCTCGAGGAACGTGCGTTCGACGACGTGGACGCGATCCTCACCGAGCTGGACGATACCGCGAAGGAGCTGATGGAGGAGCTCGTCGCGGCATCCCGGGCCCTGATCCAGCGGGCCGAGCGGAAGGTCCAGGAAGGGAAGCAGAAGGGCGTCGAGCTCGGAGACGCATCGGAGGAGATCTCCCGAGCCCAAGGCCACTTCGACCACGAGGAGTACGCGGACGCCGTGGAGTTCGCGCGGGCGGCCGAGACGAAGGTCACGGAGGCCCTCAAGATCATCGAGGACGCGAAGGCGCTCGAGGCGCGCCGGGCCCAGGAAGCCGCGCGCGGAGAGCTCCAAGCCCTCCGGAAGATCATCGCCGACCTGGCCCGCGCAGACATCGCGATCGTGAACGCGGACGCCGCCATGTCCCGCGCGGAGCGGACGTTCGAAGAGGGACGCTATCCCGAGGTCCATGGGGAGCTCGCCGAGACGCAGGAGATGGCCCATGGCCTCACGATCGGACTCGAAGCCGCGGCCCGCGACCTCGTCGGCACCGCGGAGCGGGATGTCGAGGAGACCCGGAACGCAGGGCTCGACCCCGGTCGTGCTGCGATGGTCCTCCTCAACGCCCACGAGGCGATCGACGATGGCCGGTACGTCGAGGCGATCGAGTACAAGAAGGTCATCGAGGACATCCTGACCGACGCGAAGCGGGCCCGAGACGCCCGGTCCATGAAGGACGATCTCTCAGAGCTCAAGGCCCGCATCGAGGCCCACGCCAAGCTCGGGGCCGACATGCGGATCCCGCAGGAGATCTGGGATAAGGCGTACGTCCGGGCCTCCGAGGGAGAGCTCGAGGAGATGGAGTCCTACCGCAAGGAGATCGCCGAGGCGATCGACATCGCCTCGAAGGCCCACCTGGACAACCTGGTCGGCTCCCTCACGCCGCTCATCGACGAAGGGGCTCAGTTCGGACTCCGGGCCGAGGACCTCCGAGAGTCGCAACAGCACGCGGCGGAAGCCGCGGTCGCCGGCGACCTCGAGGCCGTGTACCGGATCAAGGGCGACCTCCAGGAGAAGGTGCTCGAAGCGAAGCAGCGGGCCCTGCAGCGCCGCTCCCTGGAAGAGGTCCAGACCCTCGAGGACCTCCTCGTCCAGAGCGAGCGGCTCGGGATTCCGGTCACGGACGCTCGCACCCGCCTCGACGAGGCGCGCCACGCGATCGAGGCAGGGGACGTCCCGGCCTTCCAGGAAGGCGTCGCCTCCGCGAAGGAGGCCCTGCACCGCTCACGAAATGATCACTTCATCAGCCGCTACCAGTCCCGCATGCATGCCGTATCGGCGATGATCGCGAACGCGAAGCGCCTCGGCGCGGAGATCGGAGAGTCGGAGTCCTCCCTGCAGCAGGCCGAGGACGCGGTGCGCAAGAACGACCTCCCGATGGCGGACATCCTGATCAAGCAGGCCGAGGTCTCCATCGGGATGCAGATCGCGAACTTCATCAAGAACCGCTACCCGAACCTGGCCCTCCACCTGCCTTCGACCGGGGTCCAGGCCAACAACTGGAACCGGTACGTCTTCGAGGTGGAGAACAAGGGCAAGCTGCCCGCGCGCAACGTGGAGTTCGGGTTCGAGGGCGACGTCGAGGTCAAGGGTGCCACGCCCATCGGCGAACTCGGCGTCGGCGAGAAGAAGCTCGTCGAGGTCGGGCTCAAGCCGGGGTCCTCGGGCGAACTGCCGATCACGGTGGACGTCGCGTACCAGCGGATGTTTGACGAGAACCGGTACGAGCTCAAAGACCGCCAGTCCGTCAAGGTCGAGCCCGAGGGCACCTACCTGGTCGAGGACGTCTTCCTGATCCACTCGGATGGCCGGCTCATCTGTCACCACTCCCGCAAGTTCCGGGAGGAGATCGACGAGGACATCTTCTCCGGCATGCTCACGGTCGTGAGGGACTTCGTCAAGGATTCGTTCAAGCGGGCCCGCAAGGGACTCGATCGCCTCGGCTTCGGCGACGAGAAGGTCCTCATCGAGCGGTCCGACCACACGTACCTGGCCACGGTCCTCGTGGGCGAAGAGCCGAAGCTGCTGCCGCTCTACATGGCCCAGATCCTCGACGAGGTCGAGACGAAGTACGGGAGCGTCCTCGAGAAGTGGACGGGGCTCCTGCACCATCTCGAGGGGATCGACGACATCATCAAGAAGCTCCTCCTCGTCGCGAGCGACCCCAAGGCGGACATGGGCGCCTTGGCGGAGAGCTCGATCACCCTCACCGCGAAACTGATCGACGCGCTCGGCGTCGAGCAGACGATGGAGGCGAACGCGCTCCTGAGCAAAGCGGAGTCCACGCTCGACACGGACGTTCGGCTCGCCCTCGAGTTCATTGAGCAGGCGAAAGTCCATGCGGACGCTGCGCAGGAGCAGCTCCAGGGACGGATGAGCGACCTCCTCTCGGCCGCGCGCGACACGGTCGCGGAGATGCGCACCCTGGGCGTCGACGTCAGCCAGGCCGAGCTCCTCCTGAGGGAAGCCGAGGAAGCCCACAGCGAGGGCAAGTACGAACGGGTCCGCGAGATCCACGCCGGACTGCACGAGTCCCTCGAGCGCGCGAAGGGTGAGATCGCGGCGAAGCGCGTGGAAATCGAGCTCGCGTCCCTCATCAACGACATCCAGATCGCGAAGAGTCAGAACCTCGACGCCCGGGAGGCCGAATCCTACCTCACGAAGATCGAGGCGGCCATCCAGCGGAAGAACTACCGCCAGATGGAGGACTACCTCCGGCGGGCAAAGGAGAGCATGGCGCGACAGCGGCGTCACACGGTCCTCACCCGCGCGAAGGAGGACCTCACCCGCCTCCAGGCGACCGTCGCGGCGGCCAAGGAGGTCCACGCGGACCTGGGCGACGTGGAGGTCCTCCTGTCCAAAGCGGAGGAGGCCCTCAAGGCCGAGGACTTCAAGGGACTCGAGCCGCTCATCGACCGAGCCGAGGCCACCGCGAAGGCCCGGGTCGAGCAAATCCTCCGGAACCGCTACCCGCGACTCTTCCTCGAGGAGAAGAACGCGGGCCTCCAGGCGAACCGATGGAACCGGATGGAGCTTCAGATCGAGAACAAGGGCGACTGGCCCGCGCGGAACATCGTGCCTGTCGTGAATGGCCCGGCGGACGTGCAGGGCCTCCACAGCATCGACAAGCTCGATCCAGACGAGAAGGTCTCCCTCGAGTTCGGGGTGCGCCCGCGGGAGGCGGGTACGATGGACCTCGACTTCGAGGTGCATTACACGCGGCCTCTCGACGACGCAAAGCACCAGGTCACGGACTCGAAGGTCGTCCGCGTGGAGGCCGAGGACGGCTACTCCGTCGAGGACGCCTTGCTCTTCCACGAGGGCGGATCGCTCATCTGCCACGAGAGCCGCCTGTACCTCCTTCCCGAAGAATCCGC
>JBGPGA010000038.1:0-14885 GCA_041483635.1 Thermoplasmata archaeon | reverse complement strand
GATTAGCGGTCCTCCCACGGAAAAGACTTAGCCCCATCGGGCGGATGGTCCGGCGAGCATGAACTCTCCGGTGCACCTGCGGCATCCCCGGCACTACGGCAACCTGATCCTGGTCGGAATCGTCCTTGCGGTGTTCCTCTACCTGATCCTCGTAGTCCTGCTCCCGTTCCTGGTCGGCCCGTGGGCCTTGCTCGCGGCCGCCCTGATCGCGTTGCCGTTCCTGTTCCACCTGCACCGAGGCCACCGGGCGATTCGCCGGACTGCCCTGTACAAGCCCCTCCCGCAGCGTTCCCCGTTCGGTCCGCGGCGGGGGTATTACCTGGAGAGAACGGTGGCCGGGCTCTTCGTCGTGACCGTTGTGGTTGTTCTCTTGATTGTTGTGGGCCACGTCCTGTATGCCGCGTACGGGTTGCAGCTGGACACAACGGCCCTGGCTGCCATCGGCTATGGATTCGCCCAGGCGGGGATCTGGATCCTCATCGGGCTATACGACGAGGCGCGCTGGCCGCTCAACGTCGAGTACTTCAGCGAGGTGGACACGACCGAGGACCACTGACGGCGTCGTACGCGATCACTTCTTCCGCGGACGCCGCGTGGTCTTGCGGGGTGCCGCCTTCTTCGGGCGGGGAGTCAGGGCCCGGCGGAGATCTGACGGCTTTATGATTCCTTGTTCCGTGATGATCCCGCGGATGTACTTTGCCGGGGTCACGTCGAAGGCGGGGTTTCGGGCCGGGCTCTCCTTCGGCGCGACGGGGTTCCCCGCGAACTGGAGCACTTCCTGGGGCGATCGCTCCTCAATCGGAATCTTGGAGCCCCCCGGGATCGTCATGTCGATCGTGCTCGTCGGGGCCGCCACGTAGAAGGGTACACCGGCCTCCTTCGCCACGACCGCCTTCATGTACGTGCCGATCTTGTTCGCCGTGTCGCCGTTCGCGGCGATCCGGTCCGCGCCGACGAGGACGAGGTCCACCTCGCCCCGGCTCAGGAAATGGCCCGACGCACTGTCCGTCAGGATCGCGTGCTCGATTCCCTCCTGGAGCAGCTCCCAGGCAGTCAGGCGCGCTCCCTGCAATCGCGGTCGGGTCTCGCTCACGTAGACGAAGAATTTCCTCCCCTGCTCCTTTGCGACCCGCATCGGCGCGAGCGCGGTCCCCACGTCGACCGCGGCGAGCGCCCCCGCGTTGCAGTGCGTCAGGATCCGGGTTCCATTCTTGATGAGCTTGGCGCCGTGCTCACCGATCTTGCGGCAACGGTCGACGTCCTCCTGGGCGTACCGTTCCGCGGCGGCCACGGGGTCCTCCCTCGCGTCGAGGGCCTTCGCCATGAACTCGAGCGCGTAGAAGAGGTCGTGTCCCGTCGGGCGGGTCTTCCGGAGCCGGTCGGCGGCGTCCCGCGCGCTGACTCCTTGGAGACGGGCCTGCGCGATTCCGTAGGCCGCGGCCGCACCGATGGCGGGCGCTCCGCGGACGACCATGTCCTCGATCGAGACGGCGAGCTCTTCGAGCCCGTGGGCCTCGTAAATCCGGATCTCGAAGGGCAGGAACCGTTGGTCGAGAAGCTTCACGATGCCGTCCTCGAGCCAGACCGTCCGAAGGTCCCGCGACGCGCCGTCCCACGTGACCCGCACCGCGCGGCCCCCTCAGCTCCTGCGCAAGGACGAGAGGAGGCTTCCGAGCCCGGGGCGTCCTAGCTCCCTCTTCATGTCGCGGGTCAGGTTGTCGTAGTACGACACCTGCTGCGCGACCCGGACCAGCTCCCCATCGAGCCGGTGCCGCTCCTCGTCGACCTGGCCCAGGGCGGCCACCAGGCGGCGCTCCCGCTGCCGCCACCGCTCGAACTCTTTCTGGGTTGCATCGAGGGCGCTCGTCAAGGGATCACCGGAGAGCGGCGGGCGGCATGGGCCGCTCGCCTTCGATCTGGGGGCGCTTCAGCCCCGTGAGGAGGGCATTGTACTGGGAGACCTTCTTCCGCACGCGGCCGAGTTCCCGCTGCAGGTAGGCCTTACGGCGTTCAAGCTGTCGGACGCGCTCGCGGATGCGATCCCTCCGCTCGCGCCACTTCTTTCGCTCTTCCAGGGCGAGGAGGACGCCGGACGGGTCCATAGGCGGGAAGACCAGAAGGAGCCGACTATATAATCGTGATGCCGCCCTCACTCTTCGCCAATCGTCACGCTGGGGACGAGGTCCCGCAGCGCATCCGCGACTCCGAACAGCTGCGCCAGGAGGTCTCGGGCCACCCCTTCCGACGCGTCCACGCCGATGACGAGGTCCAGGTTCTCGATCCGGGCGACCGTCACGAACTTGGCCACCGTCTTGTCCGTGGCGGCATCCGTGACGTGGACGCGCGCGATGAGGTTCGGGCCGTCGCGCGACGTCGAGAGATGGATCGCGAGGCCGTGGCCTCCGAGCTCCCGCTTCACGATCGCCCGCTTCTCCCCCGCACGGTCTGTGGCCATCTGTGCACCTCAGCCTGAACATCCCGCGACGGGCTAATGAAGCTGGCGGCCCTAGTGGCCGCGGGCCTCGACGGAGATCTCGATCTTCTTTCCGCGGCGCCGCTTCTCCCGGAGCGTGTCGGGCGGGACGAGGCTGCTCCGCTGTCCCCCCAGGATCCCGGCGACGCCTTCCCGCGAGGTCCGCTCGTCCGTCTGGCAGGGGACGCAGTGGTCCGGGCACGCGCTCGGCGGGATGTCGGGTTCCGGATACGAGAAGATGCCGCCCTCGTAGTTGCGGATGACGACCTTCTTGTCGCTCTGGCTGATCAGGTAGTTCGGCCCGAGCGGGACCTTCCCTCCCCCTCCCGGCGCGTCGAGGATGAAGAGGGGGACCGCGAAGCCGGAGGTGTGCCCGCGCAAGGCCTCCGCAATCTCGATGCCCGTCGACACCCGCGTGCGGAAGTGTTCGATGCCCTCGCTCAGGTCGCACTGGTAGAAGTAGTACGGCCGCACGCGGTTCACGACGAGCTTCTGCACGAGGTTCTTCATAATCGTCGGGCAGTCGTTGATGCCCCGCAGCAGGACGGTCTGGTTTCCCAGGGGAATGCCCGCGTCGGCCATCATCGCCAGGGCTTTCGAGGCCTCCGGCGTGATCTCCTTGGGGTGGTTGAAGTGGGTGTTCAGCCACAGCGGATGGTATCTCTTCAGGATCGAGACGAGCTCGGGTGTGATTCGCATGGGGAGCGTGCAAGGCGCCCGGGAGCCGATCCGGACGATCTCGATGTGGTCGATTTC
The DNA here is from genome assembly GCA_041483635.1 of Thermoplasmata archaeon. Taxonomy (GTDB): domain Archaea; phylum Thermoplasmatota; class Thermoplasmata; order RBG-16-68-12; family RBG-16-68-12; genus RBG-16-68-12. Next base: position 11,656 of record JBGPGA010000038.1, on the reverse strand, counting down.
TCGCAGGCGCTTCAGGATGTGCTCGAGGTACTCGTCGTTCACCATGAGCGGGTCGCCGCCGCTGAGCAGGACGTCCCGCACCTCCTTCGCCTTCTCGAGGTACTCGAACGCGGGCTCGAGGTCCTTCGCGGTCATCGCGCCGTGGGAATGGGCCGTGAAGCGCCGCCGCGTGCAGAACCGGCAATACATCGCGCAGTAGTCCGTGATGAGGAGGAGGACCCGGTCCGGGTAGCGGTGGGTGAGATGCGGCGCGGGCGAGTCGACGTCCTCATAGAGCGGGTCGTGCTGGTCAGCGCCGGAGAAATGGGTCTCCTGGACGCGGGGCACCGCCTGGAGGCGCACGGGGCAGTTCGGATCGCCCGGGTCCATCAGGCTCGCGTAGTACGGCGGGATGCCGAACTTGAAGTATTTCGCGCAGTCGACGACGCCCCGCTCCTCGTCCTCCGTGAGCGGGACGACCTGGCGGACTTCTTCCAGGCTCTTGACCACGTGCGCGGCTTGCCACTTCCAGTCGTTCCACTGCGCTTCCGTCACGTCGCGCCACAGGGGGACTTCCTGCCAGTGGCGGATGCCGCTCGGCACCGCTCCGGTCGAGGAGCGGCGAGGCTCTGCGATGACCATGCCCCGGACCTCCGGACATTCGTCTCGGATGTACTCGGAGTCCGAGTGTCCGAGGCGGGATTTAGCGGCATTGTACTTTCAATTCCGACAACCCCCACTCCTGCGACGAGGTTCGATGGGGATTTATACGACCGGGACCCTTGCGCGCTCCCGCTGGGCTCGTGGTCTAGTGGTTATGACATCGCTCTCACACAGCGAAGGTCACCGGTTCGAATCCGGTCGAGCCCACTTCCCCTTTTAGACACGCCTCACGGCTGCGGAAACGAGGGGACGGAGGCCGCGGTCAGGGCTGCGACGAGGACAAACACGAGGGCGAGCGCGCCGAACGGGATGAGCATGATCCACCGCGGCTCGTACTTGAGGTGCATGTAGTACGCGGCCACGAGGCTCGCCTTGAACGTCGCCATGACGATGAGGATCGAGATGCGGTCGAGGGCCTGCGGGAAGTGCAGGGTCGAAACGTAGACCTCGAGGAGGGTCACGACCGCGAGCGCGATGAACACATACACGTAGGGCCGTCGGACGTGCTCCTCGGTCGCACCCGCCGTCGGGATTGCCGTCGCCGTCTCCGCCGCCATCATCATCGCCTCAGATCAGGTACACGAGCGTGAAGAGGAAGATCCACACGACATCGACGAAGTGCCAGTATAGCCCGACGAGCTCGACCGTCTCGTGGTTCTCCTTCGTGAAGCCGCCCTTCCACGCCTTGACGTTCAGGTAGGCCAGGGCGAGGACGCCCGCGGTCACGTGGGCCCCGTGGGTCCCGGTCTGGATGAAGAAGGCGGGACCGAAGTTGGCGTTGATGTTGTCCGGGGCACTCGTGAACGTCAGATGGTCGGCGAAGTAGAGGTGGTAGAACTCATTCGCCTGGAACGCGAGAAACGTGAGCCCGAGGGCCATCGTCGCGAGCAGGTAGTACCGCAGGTGCTTCTGGTCCCCCCGCTCAATCGCGGCGAGGGCCTCGACCATCGTGAGGCTCGAGCAGATCAAAATGAACGTAACGAACGCGGTGCCGGGGACATTCAGGATCTGGCCCGAGGTCGCCCAGGGCAGGCCGCCTAGCGCGGCCGTGCGGAGACGCACGGTCCAGGCCGCCCCGATGATCGCGGAGAAGAACATGACCTCCGTCGCGAGGAACAGCCACGTGGCCAGCTTCCGGGCGCTGACCCGTCCCAGGACGGGAAGGTTCTCCGTGCCAGGCCCGAAGAAGGCCCGGGGCGTCGTCCGGAGGTCGTCGCGCAACCAGCCCAGTGCGCCGCTGACGAACACGACGAGACCGAGGACCATCACCGGGATGTTGATGATCAGGCCGACATAGGATACCGCGGCCCCGATCGCGATCACAAACGGCCATGGGCTCCCGTGGTGGACGTTCGGTTCCTTGTACCGCCGCGTCCTGGCCTCCGCCATGCCCGCCCTCGATTGGCGCGACTGAAGACTCGGTCGGCTATAACGTCTTCGGTTATCCGAAAAGTTCGAACGACGAACGTCGTATCTGCAGGACGAATCCGAGAGAACGTCGGGGCTGTGCCTCAGTTCGGACGGTAGACCCAGGGGTTGTGCGCCAGGGAGAGGAAGAGGTCTCGCGACTTGGACCACTCGATGAGCCAGTTGGGCACCGCGATCTGCGGCCCCTGCGGGCGCATCCTCATGCGTGCGTCCTTGCCCGCCGCCGGGATAAAGGCTTCGGCATCCGTGCTGATTCTTGTTCTTAAAACATAGAACGCGGTGGTCTACCGTTGCGCAACGTGTTGATTCCCAAGATAGCCCAGCGTCGTCGGGTTTGGTGTGCGCGCGGTGCCTCATCTCGCCCGCGGATCGGGCCGAGGGCTCTTCGGGTGATTACGGGACCCAATCGTAGCGGCGAAATGCCTTATACGCTTGGCAAAGATGCCGGAGACGCGGGTCGATCATGCCCACCGTTCGCCGGATGAAGACGAAACTGGTCGTCATGGGCGAGGGCGGCGTAGGGAAGACCTCCCTGATCCGTCGCTTCGTCCTCGACGAGTACCAGGACACGTACCTCCACACGATCGGGACGAAGGTGAGCAAGATCGAGCTGACCATCCCGCACGGTCCCGATCTCGAGGTCCAGATGGACATGTCCCTGTTCGACATCATGGGGCAGCACGGGTTCCGGGACCTCGTCCGAGAGACCTATTTCCACGGGGCGCAGGCGATCATGGCCGTGTGCGATATCACGCGCCTGGACAGCCTGACCGCGCTCGATACGTGGATTCCCTCGGGCCTCGAGATTGCCGGCGACGTGCCCGTCTACATCATCGTGAACAAGAAAGACCTCCTCGACCGGCGCGCCTTCTCGGACGAGCAGGTGCAGAAGGTCGCCGAGCCCTTCAGCGCCCCGTGGGTCATGACCTCCGCGAAGACGGGGGAGTTCGTCGACGACGCCTTCAACGCCCTCGCCGTGGAGATCGTGGACCGGGCGATGCGGACGGAGCAAGCCCGGGCCGTGGAGCGCGGGCTGCGGGAGAAGATCCTGCTCCTCCTGGCGAAGCGCGGGAGCCTGGGCCTCAAGAAGACCCAGTTCTTCGAAATCCTCCGCGGCGTGAGCTACGACGAGCTCCAGCGGGAGCTCGATCAGCTCGAGAGGGACGGCCTCATCGTCCTGGGCTGGCACGGCCCCGCGGACTTCACGGCCGCGATCACGATGCGCGGGATCGAGGCGAGCAAGAACGCCTCGTCGCCCCTTGAGGAGTGAGCCCTCCGGCAGGTGGCCGCGTGAAGAAGGTCCAGCTGGAACGAGTCCTTCAATCCCTCGAGGCCGTGCCGGCGCCCCGGGCTGACATCGAGCAGTACCCGACCCCCGCAGCGGTCGCCGCCGAGGTCGCCTTCATCGCCTACGGCCAGGGCGACGTCGAGGGGTGTCGCGTCCTGGACGCAGGATGCGGAAACGGGGTCCTCGCGGTCGCGGCGAAGCTGCTCGGAGCCGCGGAGGTCGTCGGGGTGGACGTCGATCCGCTGGCGATCCAGGTGGCGGAGAGAAACGCGCGGCGAGGCAAGGTCGATATCACGTGGCAGCACGCGGACGTCTCGGCCGTCGAAGGTCCGTTCGACACGGTCCTGATGAACCCCCCGTTCGGCTCCCAGACCCGCCATGCGGACCTCCCGTTCCTCGACAAGGCCCTCGAGGTCGGCCGCGTCGTGTACAGCTTCCACAACGCGGTGACCGAGGAGTTCCTCCTCCGAAGGATCGCGTCGCGGGGCGCCCGGGTCACGGACCGGGCGGCCTACGAGTTCCCCCTCCCGCGGACCTTCCGTTTCCACCGGGAGGAGGTACGCCGGATTCCCGTCGTCCTCCTGCGCATGGAGACCGCGAAGGACTAAATACCGGGCGTCTTCTTTCGTCGGAGAACGGAGCGAGGAACGAGCATGGAACCCAAGATGGTCCTCCCCGGCGACCAGATCGCGGTCGCGGAGGAGTTCGAGCCCGGCGAGGGGACGTACGAGAAGAACGGACTCGTGTTCGCGTCAACGCCCGGCGTCCTGCATCTCGACGAGCAGACCCGCGTCGCCCGAGTGCGGCCATTCAACCCGCCTGCGGAGCTCCAGCCCGGCGACATCGTCTACGGCGTGATCGACGACATCCGCGGCATGATGGCCACCGCGACCGTGAACGCGATCCACGGCCGGTCGCGTCAGGTCAGCGGGGAGACAGACGGGACGATCCACATCTCGAACGTCTCCGAGGAGTACACGGAGGACATCCGGGACATGTACCACCTCGGGGATATCATCCGGGCGAAGGTCATCCAGACGAAGCCGTCCGTCCAGCTGACGACGGCGGAGCCGGACCTCGGCGTCGTGAAGGCCCTGTGCGGCGTGTGCCGCGGGCCCCTCGAGCTACGGGGCCGGGACCTGTTCTGTCCCCGGTGCGAGCGCACGGAGCGCCGCAAGATCGCCCGGGACTACGACAACCTGAAGCTCGACGTGCCTGCGTCGGAACTCGGCGGCGGGAAGATCCCGGAGCGTCCGCGTCGCGAGGACCGAGGGGGCCGCGATTTCGGGCGCGGCGGCCACGGCGGCCGGGAGCGTCGCGACGATCGCGGGGGCCGGGATCGGCACGGCGGACACGACCGCCGGGGCGGCGGCCGGGACCGGGATCGACGGGACCGCGGGCCTCGACGTCAATGAGCGTCACCCGCGTGCCGCATCGCTGGTTCATTCCGAGAATAAGCATCCATAATCGAAGGCAAAGTGATAAGAACCTACCCCGTGTTCAATGCCCTCCAGAAGGTCCCGATGGCCGCTTCGAATGAAGACGTGATGAAGGAACTGACCCGACTGCGCACGGAGATTCAGCAGTTGCGCGAGGTCGTGAACGCCCTCTTCAACGCCGTCTTCGAGGAGTCCGAGGAAGAGTGGGACTCCACGCCGGACAAGGACGAGTTCAACCTGTACAACTGACGCGACCGCGTCGCGCCAATGGGCCTTATATCTGATTCGGCCTACCCTTTTCCGTGGTCGACCTTCACGAGATCGTGCGGGACCACGAGCGCTGGCGCCTGCAGGAAGTCCTGAACCTCCAGCCGTCCGAGAACGTGATGAGTGACGCGGCACGCGCCCTGCTCGCGACGGACTTCGTGCATCGCTACACCCTGCCCACGCGCTACGCTCCCGGGATCGGCGCCGCGAAGAACGCGTACCGCGGCACGCGGTACACGGACCAGATGGAGACCCTCGGGGAGGGACTCGCCCGCGAGGTCTTCGGGGTCTCCCATGCCTCCCTCAAGCCGCTCTCCGGCCACTTGGCCGGCTTCCTCATGCTCCAGGCGTGCACGCGCCGCGGGGACCGGATCATGGTCATCTCCGCGGAGCACGGCGGTTACGACGGCTACATGCCCGGGTTCCTCCCGGACTACCTGGACCTCAAGGTCGACCTCCTTCCGTTCGACGAGAAGACCTGGAACCTCGACGCGAAGAAGGCCGCGGACGCGGTCCTCGAGAAGCGGCCGAGGCTCGTCCTCGTCGGGGCGAGCCTCATCCTGTTCCCGTACAACCTGCGGTGGCTCCGCGGCGCCTGCGACGACGTGAACGCCGTCCTCGCGTACGACGCGTCCCATGTCCTCGGCCTCATCGCGGGCGGTGAGTTCCAGCGCCCCTTCCTCGAGGGGGTGGACATCCTCACAGCGAGCACCCACAAGTCCTTCCCCGGTCCCCAGGGCGGCATGCTCTTGTCGAACCGCGCGGACCTGTTCGACCGCGCGATGGACACGATCATGTGGCGTACCCAGGACAACGCCCACTGGAACCGGATTGCGGCGACCGCACAGGTGCTCCTCGAGATGAAGGCCTTCGGCGTTGCGTATGCGAAGCAGGTCGTGGCGAACAGCCAGGCGCTCGGGAAGCAGCTGGACAAATGGGGCCTCCCGGTGAAGTTCAAATCGCTCGGCTTCTCCCAGTCTCATCAGCTCCTCGTCGACATCCCGACGTTGAAAGAGAAATGGGATCTGGCACCGTGGGAGTTCGCGGACCGCCTCGAGCGGAACAACCTGATTGTCGACGCGAGTGGGCGCATCGGCACGAACGAGATCACGCGGATGGGCGCGACCCAGGAGCACATGCAGACCGTCGCGGGCCTCATGACCCGTGCGGCACGAGGCGAGGACGTCCGGAAGGAAGTCGAGGAGATGCGCTCCCAGCTGCGCCTCTCGTTCGTCCTGCCCGCCTAGGCGCCCCCGAGCGGCCGGAAGGGCTATGCTCTTGCGGATGGATGGGGAGTTCGATATGGGAGAAAGAATCCCATCGTGGCTCGCCCAAGTCATCAGCTTGGTCCTAATCCTGGTAGGGTTTGGTCCTGTTGCCGCAGGCGTTTTTTATCAGGCCCTTTCCCGAGGCGCTCTCGACCTCCGCTACTACCCGCCCTATGTCGCAGTGCTCGTACTCGGGCTTCTCGTGTTCGTGTGGGACCGGCGGAAACACGGCTCGATACCGCGTCCGACGGAAGCGGAATCGGCAGTGCTCTATTTTCAGATGGCAAGAGCCTTTCTGGGCCTGCTTGCGGCCGCCATCGTTATCGCCCTCGTGTGGTCCAACGTCCTTCAGCGGACCTGGCTCTGGTACCTGCTTTCCGTGCTCCTCGCTGCTGGGCTCTGGGGTACTGTGTTCAGCGTGTGGGGCTACTACAAGGTCGGTGGGCGTTCCTCCCTGAGGGTGGCATCTCGTCGCAACGAGAATCCGTAGGGCGTGGCAGGATTCGGTCGCGGCCACCGTCGGCCTTATCGCACATACGGAACTGAGCCGCATGTGCCTGGGGCGGGCCGGTCGGGTTCGAGGTTTCGGGGTTCACTCTCGAGGGGCGAAAGGCCATAAGTCCCCCTCCTGATACTCGGCCTGTGACGAACGTGGACCGGTATCGCCGACAGACCGTCCTGCCCGAGATCGGGACGCGCGGTCAAGCGGCGCTCTCTCGCTCCCACGTCGTCGTGGTGGGACTCGGTGCCCTCGGGAGCGTGGCGTCCGACCTGCTGGCCCGCGCCGGCGTCGGCCATCTGCGGCTCGTCGACCGAGACGTCGTCGAGTTGGTCAACCTCCAGCGGCAGACCCTCTACTCCGAGGCGGACGTCGATCGGCCGAAGGCGGAGGCAGCCGCGGATCGCCTTCGGTCCGTGAACGCGTCGGTCGACATCGAACCGGTCGCGAAGGACCTCCATGCCGCGAGCGTGGGGGATGCGGTCCGCGGGGCCCATCTCATCCTCGACGGCACGGACAACCTCGAGACGCGGTATCTCCTCAACGAGGCCGCCCTGGATGCACACATCCCGTTCGTGTACGGCGGTGCCCTCGCCACGTACGGGATGGTCTTCGCGATCCATTCGCCGCAGACGGCCTGCTTCCGCTGCCTGAACCCGAAGATCCCCCCTCCCGGAACCCTGCCAACGTGCGAGACCGCCGGCATTCTCAACGCGGTCTCAGCCCAGGTGGGCTCGATCGAGGCGGGAGAGGCCCTCCGCCTCCTGCTCGGAGAGGAACCGTCCGGGGACCTCCTCGTGATCGACGGATGGAGGCCGGAGATCCAGCGGCTCCGTGTGGCCCGTCGCGCGGATTGCCCGGCCTGCGGGAAGGGGGAACGGGAGTTCCTCGGCGCGAAACGCGCGCAGATCCTCGCCTCCCTTTGCGGCAGCGACACGGTCTCTCTCGATCCGCTCCACCGAGGCGCAATCGACCTCGACGCGATCTCCCGGCGTCTCGCGAAGGTGGGCACCGTGCGTCGCGCGGGGAGCGTGCTTGTCGCCGACGTCGAGGGCCACCATCTGACCCTGTTCCCGGACGGCCGCGCCCTGATCCGCGGCGTGAAGGACGAGTCGGCCGCTCGCGCCGTGTACGCGAAGTACGTGGGGTCCTGAGATGGGTCGAACGGCGGTCCTCCTCCTCAGCGGCGGCTTCGACAGCCCCGTGGCGGGGCACCTCATGACGCGGCAAGGGTTCGACCTCGTCGCGGCCCACTTCTCGCTCGAGCCGATCACGGATGACGGGTCGTCGATTAAGTCGCGCAAGCTGGTCGGCATCCTCGGCCTCCCGACCCTCTACGTCGTCCGGGTCGGGGAGGCCTTCGCCGAGGTGGCGCATGCGTGCCAGCGGCGCTTCTACTTCGTCCTCACGAAACGCCTCATGGTCCGCTTGGCCGACGCGATCGCGGACCGCGAAGGGGCCGAGACCCTGCTGACCGGGGAGAACCTCGGTCAGGTCTCGAGCCAGACCCTGATGAACCTCCGGGCCATCGACGCGGCCGCCCGCCATCCGGTGCTCCGTCCGTTGATCGGGATGGACAAGCAGGAGATCATGGACCGCGCGAAGGCGATCGGGACGTACGACGTGTCCGTCGGGCCTGAGATCTGCGACCTCCTCGGTCCGCCGCGCCCCGCGACGGCCGCGCGGTTGGAGCAGATCCTTGCCGAGGAGACAAAACTGGACATCGACGGGCTCGTCGCCTCCTGCTTGTCGGGCGTCGTCCCGGAAAAGTTCAAAGGGGACCGGCCGCCTCTGCGAGAGGCCCCTCCACGGGAGAGCCCCTCGTGACGTACTACCTCATGAAACCGTGTCGCACCGCCACGGCCTTCGTCTCGACCCTGAAGAAGCCCGTGCGGGTGGACCTCGCGCAGGCCGCGGACCGCCTTCGCGGCGCGGGCTGGAGCGTGCACGACGTGAAGGTCATGCTGATCCTCGAGGGGGAACCCGAGCTCACCCTGTACGAGAGCGGAAAGATCCTCGTGAAGACGAATGATGCGGAACGCGCCCGGGGAGCCATCGACCGCGTCTACGGGACGATCGGCGTCGCGACCCCCGTCGTGTCCGCCTGATCGCGGATGCATGCGGTACCTATTTACGCGGTGGCCGAGATGGCCGCGGCGGGGAGCAGGGGGCATGGTGCGAGCCCGCGTCGCCTTGGTCATCATCCTGGGATTCATTCTGGTCTCGGCGGGTTTGGCCTACTACCTCACCACGACCTCGACCGGCACGCTTGCGATTCGGATCCATGACGTCCCCGCATCCTGGTCCCATGTGACGGTCACGTTCTCTCAGGTCGCGGTCCATCCGGCGAACGCCGCGAACGATAGCGGCTGGATCGTGCTCCCGTTGGCGGAGACCCAGATCGACTTCCTCGCCCTCGGGAACCTCACGACCCTCCTGGCCCTGGACCGCGTGGCGCCGGGGGCGTACGCACAGATCCGCATCATCGTGGCTTCCGTGCAAGGCGTCCTCGTCGGCGGCGCGTCCGTGTCCATGACCGTGCCGGACGGGAGCGTCCAGACCGCAACGCCCTTCACCGTACAAGGCGGGGGCGCGACGACGGTCACGCTCGACCTTGACCTCTCCCTGTCGATCCGCCCCGCGGGTGAGCTGTGGATCTTCACGCCCGTCCTGGGCCGGATCCGTGTCAGCTGAGGCGGAGCCGCCGCGACGCCCGCGACCCGCGGCGGGAGGTGAGGTGGAATGAAGCGGGTCCTCGACACGTCGGCCCTCCTGACGGGGCGCCAGTTCCCCGGGGATCTCGTCACGGTCCCGGGCGTCTTGCGGGAACTCGCCCGCCACGGGATGACGCCCCAGCTCGAAGCGATCTTGGAGACCCAGGTCCACGTGCTCTCCCCGAGCGCGGCCGCCCTCGAGCAGATCCGGGCGGAAAGCGAGGCGACCGGTGACGCGCCTCGCCTCTCTCCGACGGACCGCGAACTCCTCGCCCTGGCACTCGAGGTCCGGGGCACGCTCGTCACGGACGACTATTCGATCCAGAACCTCTGCCGGAGGCTCGGCCTCCCGTACGAAGCGGTCCTCACTCCGGGCATCCGGGAGACGTGGGAGTGGACGTACCGGTGCACGGGCTGCGGGCGCACGTGGCCGGAGTGGCACGAGGAGTGCCCGATCTGCGGCTCCGCGCTTCGGACCGCGCGTCCCCGGGTCACACGTGGAAGGCGATGAGGAGAACGTCGACGACGAACAGGAGGACGACGAGCACCTCGAGAAGGAGCATGCGGCGTCCCTCGAGCTCGGTCCGGGCCACCTGGTAGATCTCGCTCAGGTCCTGCATCTTCGCCCCCACGGTGCGCCGCCACGACTCGAGCTCGAACTTCTTCGAGCAGACCCGGTAGACCTTCCCGAGGAACCAGTCCCCCCAGAGCTTGGAGATGTTGTCCACCTGGAAGGTCGCCTCGGACAGGTCCATCCGGATGTCCGCAAGTTCCTTGACCTCGTTGCCCCCGCTCCGGAAGAAGGAAGACCGGCGGAACAGGTCCTCGACGTCGTCGTACGCCTTGTCGATGATCTTGTCCAGGTAGGCGTCGTAGGTCCGCATCTCGAGGAGCTGGAGGTTCGCGATTTCCAAGACCGCAAGCGTGTCCTCGTACGACGCGGTCGGTTCGATCACGAGGGCCGCGTCCCACTCCACGACCACGAGATCGTCCTGGTAGTAGGACAGCCAGTTCTTCCAGGTGTCCTCGACCTCCTCGTCGCTGATGTCGTCAGGCCGCGGATCCGAGGCGAGCAGGGCCGTGACCTCGCGCCGCCATCCGGTCGCGAACGTCCGCACAGGGTGCTCCGACACGGTGATGCAGTAGACCGTGTATGGTTCCGGATCCACCTTGACTTCGTACGAATCGTGCATGTAGGGCACGAGGTCCTCCTGGATGCGCTCCGCGATCCGGGCGCAGTACTCGTCCAGGGTCTCGTCCTTGCCGCCCGCCCGGATTCGGATCGTGCCGAAGGGCCGGAGGTCCCGGAGGGTGCTGGCCTCGAAGGGGGTCCGGAGGATGACGGACAGGGCGCCGACGCCGTAGAGCTTGACGGCGATTGTGACCGTGATGGGACCGAGGCTCGTGGCCAGGTCCCGCTGGTCAACGTAGACGAGGAGCGGTTGTCCGAGCCGCGCGTACTTCGGGGCGGCGCGCCCCGGGACGATCCGCCCGGACAGGAAGGGCATGTCGACGCGGCGCTGGACCTCATCCAGGTCGATCGCGGCCCCGAGGTCGAAGAGCCGGTAGTAGACGACCTCCCCCTTCATGGCGGGTCCGGGAGAGGTCGTCCGGTCTTAAGGGATGCGGTCGACGTCACGCACCATACCGCCGCGTTCGCTGCTGGTAGGACCGGATGGCTCGGAGGAAGTCGATCTTCCGGAAGCCGGGCCAGTACACATCGACGAAGTAAAGCTCCGCGTACGCGAGCTGCCAGATCAGGAAGTTGGAGATGCGCTCCTCCCCGCTCGTCCGCAGGACGAGGTCGGGGTCCGGGAGGTCCGCCGTGTACAGCCTACGGGAGAAGAACTTCTCGTTGATGTCCGCAGGCTGGACCTTCCCCGCCTGCGCATCCCGCACGACGTCGCGGATCGCGGTCAGGATTTCCTCGCGGCCCCCGTACGCGACGGCGAGGTTGAAGCGGTATGCGTCGTAGTCCTTCGTGCGGCCCTCGGCGTACTCGATCGCCTCGACGACTTCCTTCGGCAGGAGCTGGCGGTCGCCGAAGACCCCGATCCGGATCTTGTTGGCGTGGACCCGCGGATCGTCCCCGACGCGGCGGAAGTTCTCCG
>JBGPGA010000037.1:0-15310 GCA_041483635.1 Thermoplasmata archaeon | reverse complement strand
CATCCCCCGTGACGACCGTCACGGTCCCGAACCCGGAGCGGACCAGGTTCGAACGGCCCCACTCGGCGAGGCGGGGGATCCGCTCGATCGTGACCACGTTCTCGGGGCCGGCGAGGCAGGCGAGGAGGGCGGCGTGGTACCCGGACCCCGTCCCGACCTCGAGCACCCGCTCCCCCCGCTGCAAGGCCGCCTCCTCGAGCATGATCGCGATCATGGAGGGAGCGGAGATCGTCTGGCCCTCGCCGATCGGCAGGGGAACGTCCTCGTAGGCGTCGCCCCGGTGCTCCGCCTTGACGAAGGCCTCGCGCGGGACGCGGAGGAACGCCGCCCGGACCTCCGGGGTCCGGATGTCCCGGGCTCGGAGGAGCCGGGCCACGAGGCGGGCGCGCTCCGCGGCGAAATCGGGGTCTCGGGCCATCCGGGCTTGAAGCACCGCCCGGCACGATAAACCCTCGGAGGGGCCTCACGCGGGCACGAGGAGCGCGAGGAGGACCGTGGACAGGACGAGGGTGGCCGCGGTCACGGGAAGGCCTGCCTTCATGAAGTCCTTCATCGAGACCTCGACGCCCTCGCGGTTCGCGATCTGGACCACGATCACGTTGCAGGCGGCCCCCAGGATCGTCGCGTTCCCCGCGAGGGTCGAGCTCGATGCGAGCGCGAGCCAGAGGAGATGGGAGCCTCCCGCGCCCTGCACGACCTGGGCGAGCAACAGGACGGCGGGGACGTTGCTGATCAGATTCGACAGGAGGGCGGACAGCCCCGTGAGCCACGGAAGGCCCCCGGCCTGGCCGCCGAACGCGGCCGTGAAGCCCGCCTGGATTCCACCGGAGAGGCCGGAGACCTGGACGCCCTCGAGGAGGACGAAGAGGCCGACGAAGAACAGGACGATTGTCCAATCGACCTTTCCGACGAGGACCCGCGCGCTCGTCGTCGACACGAACGGGAGGAAGAACAGAACGAACGCTCCGCCGGCTATCGCGATGAGGGGAAGCCAAGTCGGCGTCGACAGGAAGAACCCGATCACGACGCCCAGCCCGATCCCCAGGGTGACCGTGAGGCCGTTCCGCTGGAGGCGGATGGGCGGTAGGCTCGCACCGCGGGACAGGGGTGCGGCGAGGTCCTTCCGGAACGCGAGCCAGACGAGCCCGATCGACACGCCGAGACAGAGGAGCATGATGGGGAGGAGGGCCGCCGTGAACTCGAGGAACGGGATGCCGGACGTGATCGCGATGTACGCGTTCTGCGGGTTCCCGATCTCCGTCGCCACGCTCCCGATGTTCGCGGCGAGGGCCAGCGCGACGAGGTAGGGGACCGGCCGCACCTTCAGGGAGCGGGCGCTCCGGACGACGATGGGCGTCATGAGGAGGGCGATCGCATCGTTCAGGACGAGCGCGGAGAGGAACGCCGCCGCGACCATGAGGCCCGCAAGGAAGGTCATCTGGCTCTTCGCCCGCCCCGCGATCCACGTCGACACGAGGTCGAAGAACCCGCATACGTCGAGACCGGAGACGAGGAGCATCATGCCCACGAGGAGCAGGATCACGTCGAGGTTGATCGCCCCCAGTGCCTGGGCGGGCGTCAGGATCCCCGCGACGAGCATGAGGGCGCCGCCGAGGAGGGCGACCGCGGGCCGGTCGAGCGAGAAGCGGCCGAGGTTGCGCATCGAGATGAGGACGTACGTCGCGACGAAGATGAGCGTCGCGGTGATCAGCACATAATCGGACGCCAACTCGCGCGGCATGGTTGCGCGGACCATGGACCTTTCGCTGCTCCGCGGACGAGGGAACGACTCGTCCGTCGACTCGCGCGAATGCGCGGGAGCGCGCGAAATCCCGGAGAGTTCCAGAGCCGTACCAAAAGGAGAGCGCGTTGCGTGATTCCAGCACTCTTAAATACCCCCACTCAATTCGCCGCATCCTCCGCCCCTGCAGCCCTGCGTGGAAAGGGGCGGAATGACGTGCTGAATAGGAGAGAAACCGGATGAACCCCCGTGGTCACCGAGGAATCGCGGCCGTGCTCATGCTCCTCGCGCTCGTCCTGAGCGCGATGGCGCTGCTCCCCGCGAGAGCCCAGGCTGCCAATGCGCAGATCACCGGCCTGGTGAGCCAGTGCGGAAGCGGCACAACTTTCATCGCCGGAGCCCAGGTGACCCTGACGGATGCGAACGGCGTGTTGCCCTCGCTCGTCGCGACGACCGCGGGTGACGGGACCTTCTCCTTCACCCCGCCCACGTCGAACTACACCCTCTCGGCAGCGAAGGGATACGATCCGGTCAAGAAGATGGGGTACTACAGCAACGCGACCACGTCGCCCGTGCGCTTTGACGGCAGCACGACGGTGACGGTCGACCTCTGCTTGGATCCGCAGCCCCTCGCGCCGAACGGCGTCACGTTCACCGCGGTCAACGCGGCGGACACGGCCGTGAAGCTCGGGGGTGCCACGCTCTCCATCTACGACCCAGCGCGCCTGCCGACGCCTTACTCGGCCCTCGTGATCACGAACACGACGAACAAGACCACGGGCCAGAGCATCGCGTTCCTGTGGAGCGGCTCCTTCGAGGTCCGCGTGACGGCGAGCGGCTACGCCCCGTTCATCGAGACGATGAGCATCACACCGCCCGCGAGCATCCAGCTCGGCCTCACGGCGCAGGTGTCCGTCGTCGGGCATGCACGGAACGCGGCGGGCCAGTTCCTCTCCGCCGGCCTCACGGGTTGGCTGTACAACCCCTCTGCGGCCAAGTTCAACGGTTCGAAGGTCATCCAGGCCACGGTCAACGGGAGCTTGTTCACGTTCAGCGCCCCTGCGGGCACGTACCGCATGATCGTCGACGCGAACGGCTACACGGCGTACGACCAGCCGATCACGCTGCCGACCTCGAACCCGCATGATGTCGTGCTCCAGACGTCGCCCCAGGAACAGTACCTCACGACGGTCGCCTTCGGCGCGCGGGACTGGAACAACTTCACCGTGTTCCGGAACCTCACGTTGAACCCGGACACGACCCTGTCCCGACTCGGACCCGCAGGCCTGCGCGACTTGCGCCAGCAGATTAACTTCACCCTGGGCAACGGCCAGGGCAGCGGCACCGCGAGCGCAGGAGACCTCGCCGCCTTCCGGGCGTGGTTCGCCCAGAATGGCCCCTTGTACGTCACGACGGACAGCTTCCTCTCGCTGAACAGGAAAGCGTTCAACTCGACGATGACGTCCTACTCCGTCTCCGTGAGCAACACGCTCCTCACGCCGGGGGCGAGGGTGTGGATCAACACCTCCGCGACGTACCACCTCAAGTCGACCGCGTGGATCACGTACGGCCAGCGGACGTACTTCCTGAACATGACAGTCTACCCGGACACGAACACGTCGGTCTACCACAACGAGACGTATCGGGTGGAATTGCCCGTGGCGTACGAGATGGTCTCGGACACGATCCTGCCCAACCCCTCGGCGATCACGACCTACAACTATACGCACATCACGGTCGACCCGAGCACGACGGGCCAAGCGATCCAGATGATCCTCCAGAAGTCGACCGTGGGCATCGCGCGCGCCAAGGTCATCGGGCCGAGCGGGAAGTTCTACGTGGTGAATTCGGCGTACCAGAACTATCAGGCCTACGTCGCGAACAACACGAACATCTCCTTCAGCGCGGCGGAGACCTCGAACCCGCCCTCGAACGACTCGACGCGGGACAACTTCACGTGGCGCTTCCTGGCGAACGGGTCGAGCATTCCGAACCCGGCGAACAACCTCCGGTACGGAATCCAACCGACGTTCGTGTTCCCCCGCGCGGGACCCTACGTCGTGAACCTCACCGCGAACGGCTCCGGCGGCAACGTGAGCTACCGCAACATCTCCCTCTGGGTCGATGGCCTGACCCCGACGGCCGACTTCAAGACGAACATCACGGGCCCCGGTTCGGCGATCGGCGTGGACCTCCACATCAACCAGGGCACCACCATCCGGTTCGACGGCAGTCGCTCGTCCGACCTAGCGTACCCGGGCCAGAACGGGGTCATCCCGAACACCGGGTACGCGTGGGACTTCAACGGCAAACGAATCACGGATGCGACCGGACGGGTCGTCAACTGGACCTTCGACAAGCCCGGACGGTTCACGGTGAACCTGACCGTGACCGACTCCGTTGGGTGGAAGGGCGCGAACGCGACGATGACCGTCGTGGTGAATGACACGCAGGCCCCGGTCCCCGGCTTCACGATCCTGGACCCGACGAACGAGTACGCGCCCGTGTCGACCTTGATGGAGCTGCGGAACTACACCTTCAACGCATCCACGACGACGGACAATTACGACAATCTGTCGGCCCTCAACTTCACCTGGTCGATCCCCGGTCCCGTGTTCGGGTACACGGGGACCGCTCCCCACCCGATGTGGGGTGTGAACGTCACGTTCGGGTGGGAAGAGTGGAACCTGAGCTACAAGGTCATCCTGACCGTCCGGGACACGGGATTCGGATCGGGCAAGCCGAACTACGGCAACTACACCCAGAACATCAGCGTCCAGATCGACGCGAAGATCCACCCGGACCTGGCCATCGTCCTGGGCTCGGTGAAGATCGACAACGCGAACCCGGAAAGCGGGCAGACGGTCACGATCACGTTGAACGTGACGAACAAGGCGGGCCACAGCACGGCTCTCCAGATGTACGTCACGGTCAAGGAGGGCTCGGGAACCGTGACCACCGACCTGTCCGCGACGTGGTCGTTAGTGGACAAGAACGGCAACGCCCTGACGAACCTGACCTCGGGCAGCAGCGCGATCATGAAGATCTCCGTGACCGTCGTCGGCCAGGGCAACAAGACGCTCACGATCACCGTCGCTGACCGCAGGGAGCCCTCCACGTGGATCACCTCCGAGAACAAGGCCACGGTGGAGATCTTCGTGAACCAGCCCGCCTGGGTGAACTACGCGATCATCGGGAGCGTCGTGGCGGTCTTCGCGGTCGTCATCTTCGCGATGTACTACCGGCGCAAGGTGAAAGCCGGCGACTGGGAGCCGCGGTTCCGCCGTGGGAAGGGCGGCAAGGAAGAGGGCGGCCGGGAGAAACCCAAGCGAGAGAAGGAACCGAAGGAAGAGAAGAAGCGCCTGTGAGGGCACCTCTCTTCCTTTTTCCCTTTTGTTTTCCCTTTTACATTTCCCGTGGGGCCCGGAGCCCGAGCCCTTCGAGGGCCTTGTGCAGGACGACTTGGAACGCGGCGACGAGGTCTAGGCGCGCGGCCCGCAGGGCCGGGGTCTCCGCGGTGAGCACGGGGCAATCGCGATAGAACTGGTTGAAACGGGCTGCGGCATCCGCGGCGTACGTGGCGACCGCGTGGACGCGGCGACTCGCAGCCGCTTCGCGGACCTCGGAGGGGAACTTGGCGATCGAGCGCAGGAGGAGCTGCTCTTGCGGGTGCAGGAGGAGGCGGGGGTCCCCCCTCGTCCGGGCTCCCGCCTTGTCTAGGATGCTGCAGGCGCGGGCGTGCGCGTACTGGAGGAACGGGGCCGAGTTGCCTTCGAAGTTGAGCGCCTCGTCCCACTTGAACACGATCCGCTTCTCCGCCTGGACGCGCACGATGTTGTATCGCACCGCGCCGACGCCCACGAACTCGGCGATCTCGCGCTTCCGGGCCTCCGGCAGGTCCTCGCGACGCTTGGAGACCTCGGCGTACGCGAGCTCGACGGCCTCGTCGATCAGGTCGTCGAGGTTCACCACGAGCCCTTTCCGGGTAGACATCTTCCCCTCCGGGAGGCTCACGAACGCATAGAAGACGGTCTCCGGGGCCCAGTCGATCTGCATGAGCTGGAACGCCGCCTTGAGCCGCTGGAACGTCAGCTTCTGATCCTCCCCAAGGACGTTGATCGCGACGTCACAGCGGCCCATCTTGTCCAGATGGTAGGCGATGTCACGGGTCGTGTACAGGGAGGTCCCGTCCTTGCGGACGAAGAAGTACTTCGCGGCGTCCCCCTCGAGCCCGAACGAGGAGAGGTCGAGGTAGTGCGCCCCGTCTTCCTCGTGCCCCAGGGGCATGAGCCGTTCGATGACCTTCTGGACGCTCCCGTTGAGGACCGCCTCGCTCTCCCAGAAGAAGCTGTCGAAGCCCACCCCGATCCGCGCGAGGGACTGGAGGATCCCCGACAGGATTTCCGCCGCCACCTTCCGCACGTCCTGCGTGAGGGCCACGTCCCCTCGTTCGAACCGCTGAATCATCGCGGCGACCTCTTCTCTCGTCTGGGGATCCGTCTCGAAGATCGCGTTCGCCTTCTGGTAGTACTTGATGTAGCGATAGTCGGGCTTGTCCACGTCGGGCGGGCCGACCTCCTCGGGTTTGAGGTGCTTCGTCCCCCAGTACTGCACGACCATCTGCCGCCCGACGTCGTTGACGAGGTACTCGCGCGTGACCTGGAATCCCGCCATCTTGAGCAACCGCCCGAGTGCGTCCGCGTAGATCGGGTTCCGCGCGCGGCCCACGTGGAGCGGACCCGTCGGATTCGTGCTCGTGTGCTCGAGCAGGATCCGGGTCGACAAGGGCGGTGAGGATCCGTACGCCTGGTCCGCGGAGGCCACAGACTCCAGGACGAAGGCCGCGAAGGCCCCGGGGTCCGCGACGAAGTTCACGTAGCCGCCGACGGCCTGCAGAGGTCCGAACGGGGGAGGGACCGGGAGGAGGGCGGCGTCCCGTGCGAGGTCTTGCGGCGGTTTACGGAGCTCCTTCGCATACGGGAACATCGCGAGGGAGAAGAGCCCCCGGTCCTCCGGGGCCTCGACGAGGTTCGAGTGATCCCGGATCCCGAGGCGCGACTCGATCGAGTCCCGGGCTTCTTCGGCGCGTGCTTTGAGCTCCGCCCAGGGATCGCCTAGCATCACGTCACCCGGTACCGCAGGATTGCCGCGATCCCGCCGAAGGCGCGCAGGAACAGCTCCCCCTCCTCGGACTCCTTGGAGATGAGCTCGACCTTCGTTCCGGACTGGTTCGCGAGGGTACTGAACTCCTCGATGATGTCCCTCTTGTCGACGACGGTGAGCGCCCCGCCATCCTGGGGACACTTAGGAATGACGGCCTCGTCGGCCGCGGTCCTCTCGCCTTCCCAGTCCCCGTTCACGCACTTGAGCTTCAGGCGCAGCTTCCGGATGCCTTCCGACACGAGGAGCGTGTCGACGGCGCCAAGCTCGAGAGCGTGCCGAACCTGGTCCTCCCCGTACGCTGCGAGCCCGCCCTCTTCCTTCCGGATCTCGTCGAGCAGTTTCTGCACGAGGGTCTTCTCGCGCATGAGGTCCAGGTTGGAGAGGACGGTCCTCGCCTTCTCGACGAGCTCTCGGAGGCCGTACTCGTCCGTGTATCCCGTGTCGAGAAAGGGCTCGAGAATCTTCTTCTTCAGCTCGTGGTGGATGAAGTCCTGCGTCGCGAAGTACTCCTTCGTGTAGCCCGGGCCCCCGATCAGGATGCCCTGGGTCTCGGGGCGGTTCAGGAACGCGTCCTCCATGACGTTGGCCACCTTCTCGTACCATTCATGGGCCGCAATCTCGATCAGGCGCTCGAACCGGCGAGCGCTCTGTCCGCCCATCCGGTGCTTCGACGGGACGAGGGACTGCATGTTCTTCAGG
Source organism: Thermoplasmata archaeon (assembly GCA_041483635.1). Classification (GTDB taxonomy): domain Archaea; phylum Thermoplasmatota; class Thermoplasmata; order RBG-16-68-12; family RBG-16-68-12; genus RBG-16-68-12. The sequence goes on along the minus strand of JBGPGA010000037.1, from coordinate 7,707 downwards.
ACCTCGATGCGCTTCCCCTTCAGGATGCCGACGGTCGCCTCGGAGCGGTCAATCACGACGAGACCGTAGACGTCCTTCTCCGTCATCATCTCGTGGAGGGGTTCCGTATAGAACTTCGAATCACAACGGTACAGGAAGGACTGGACCGGCTCCGGTGGCTCCAGGACGAAGGCCACCATCTCGGTCTGATCCGCGCCGATCTGCTTGTGCCCCGCGAAGACGACGAGGCCGTTGGCCGGGGGCATCCGATATCCCTTGATGCGGGAGATGCACGACTCGATCGCCTGCTGCACGTGCTTGCGGGTGCTGGCGCTCTTGATGTTGGAGGATTGGGAGACCTCCCCCCGCAGGTAGTTCGTGACGTCAAAGACGGGCCGGTTGGGCGGGATGTAGACGCTGACGAGCTCCGTCCCTCGACCCTGCGCCTTCTCGATCTCTTCGAGGGCGCGACGGAACTTGTACTTCTCCATGTCCGACATTTCGGCCATTTCGCCGACCCAACCGTACTTGCGCTATAAAGCAGTTCCCGACGCGAGGCGTCCCATGGAGGCGAGGGAGTCGCCGTCGAACACTTTTTATCGTTCAGCGCCCTTCGCGCGGAATGCGAGGTCACATGGAGAAGGTGGTCGTCTCTCTAGGTGGTTCCGTCCTTGTACCCGGCGAAGATGACGCGCGGTACCTCGCCGAACTCGTCGCGCTCCTCCGCTCCGCATCGCGCCATGTGCGGCTCTTCGCCGTCACGGGCGGTGGACGCATCGCGCGGTATTACATCGAGACGGGTCGGGCTCTCGGCATCCCGGAGCCTCGTCTCGACGATCTGGGCATCGGAATCACGCGCATGAACGCACGGCTCCTCGGAGCGGCCCTCAAGGGGCGGGCAAACCGCGAACCCGCGCGTTCCTACGCCGAAGCAGCCCGATTGGCTCGGCGCTATCCGATCGTCCTCATGGCGGGCACGCGACCCGGCCATACGACGGACAGGGTCAGCGCCTCGCTCGCTCGCGTCGTCGGCGCGGCGCGGATCGTGAACGCGACTTCCGTCGACGGTGTGTACACGGCGGATCCTCGCAACGACCCGAGGGCGCGGCGACTGGAACGAATCGGGTTCGAGGACCTCGTCCGCCTCGCCGGGGAGGGCCACCGGACGGCAGGCCCGAGCGTCGTGTTCGATCCCGTGGCGGCCCGGGTCCTCGCCCGAGACCGCATCCCCCTGAGCGTCGTGCGAGGGAGAGACCTGAAGGCCCTCGAGGGGGCAATCTTGGGGAGACCATTCCGCGGGACGTTGGTCTCGGACTGAGGAGGTCGGCGTGTGCGGCGGATCCGCCTGTATCGCATCCTGACGCTCTTCTGCCTCTGGGCCGCGGGGGCCGCCGCGGCCCTGATGGTCGCTGCCTTCGCCCTCTCGCGATTGTTCGAGGCCAGCGCGGCCGCCCTGTGTGCCGCGGTCTTCTTCGTCCCCGGCCTCCTCTTCCTGCGGTACTGGAGGCGGCTCTACGTCCGCGACCTCGCGCTGGCCCACGCGGCCAAGGTCGCGGAGGAAGCGGGCGTCACAGACGGGAAGGCGCTCGGCGCCCAATTGGACGTGTCGGAGGAAGATGCGACGAGGATCCTCCGGACTGCCATCCGGGAGGGACAGTTCCACGGGGAACGAGACAAGAAGGGACGCTTTGTCGCCGCGACGGCCCCGCGGTGTCCCACGTGCGGAGCCGCAGTCCCCCGGATCACGAAGCCCGGTGTGTGTCCGTCGTGTGGTGCGGCGATCCCGGGAGGTGGATAGGCCTGCCCTTCCGCGCGTTCATCTCCGCGGATCTCCCCCCCTTCCCGCGGATCGAGGCCTTCCTGCAAGAGCTCCGGGCCGCGAGCCGAGATCTGAAGCTCGTGTCGGGGGACCACCTCCACCTCACGTTGAAGTTCCTCGGGGACACGGAGGAAGGGCTGGTCCCGGAAATCGTCTCCGCGATGCGGGAGGCGAGCGCGGGCGTGCCGCCCCTGGACCTCCGTGTCCGTGGCACCGGAGCGTTCCCGACCCCGTCCCACCCCAAGGTCATCTGGATCGGCATCGAGGGAGCCGAGGCCCTCGGACGGATCGCGAAATCCTTGGACGAGCATCTCAGGGCGTTGGGGTTCGAGCCCGAGCAACGAGGCTGGTCCCCTCACGTGACCTTGGCCCGGGTCCGCACGCCGCGCGGTCTGGAACGGGTCCGAGAGATCCTCCAAGCCCGCGCGAGCGAGGAATTCGCTCAGGTCCGGCTCGAGGAGATTCGTCTCAAGAGGAGCGTCCTCACGCCTCAAGGTCCCGAATACACGAGTGTGGAAGCCGTGCGCCTCGAGGGCTGATCCCGCGAGGGCCTACTCCTTCTTGTCCGCGAAGAGCCGCAGTTTGTCCCATTCGATCGTGTGCTTGAGACGGTACTTCTGCAGCACGTGGCTGACCTGTTCCGTCACGCGGGCGACCTCGACCGTCTTGCCGCGACCGTAGATGTAGAACTCGACGTCGTTCGAGATCGGGAAGATCAGGCGCATCGCGCTCTCGCGGTTGTAGCCCTCTGGCTTACGGTTCAGGCGCAGGTCGCGGAGGTTCTCCTCGACGAGGACCTCGACGCTCTCCATGTCCTCCGGGAGCTGCTGCGTCTCTTCGAGGAATTTGAGGAACATGGGCTTGAAGGCGGGCACGAGGTTCTTCCACTTCACCTTCTTGTCGAACTTGATGTGGCCGCTCCGTGCCCTCATGGGACGTTCGGATGAGCCACGTTCTATTTAACAATACGGCCGCTCGACCCATCGTCAGGAGGCGAAGGGCGGCATCCTTAAGCAGGGGCGCCTCATCGTTGCGTTGATGAGGACGGCCCTGACGATTGCGGGCAGCGACTCCGGCGGAGGCGCCGGGATCCAGGCGGACCTCAAGTCCTTCGCGGCGGTCGGGGTCCACGGGACGTCCGTCATCACGTGCGTCACGGCGCAGAACACGCGGGCGGTCACGTCCATCTTCCCGCTCCCGCCCAAAGAAATCCGCGCCCAGCTCCGTGCCGTGCTCGACGACTTCGAGGTACGCGGGGCGAAGACCGGGATGCTGTACTCTTCGGAGATCGTGGGAACCGTCTCCGACGAGTTGCGGGAAACGGACTTCCCGCTCGTCGTCGATCCGGTCATGGTCGCAACGGTCGGAGCCAGCCTCGAGCGAGACGATTTCAAGGACGCCCTCGTCGCGCGTCTCCTGCCCCGAGCGGACCTGCTCACCCCGAACCGTCGCGAGGCGGAACGCCTCGCGGGATTCCCCATCCGTGGTGTTGGCGACATGGAGAAGGCCGCTCGAACCCTTCGCGAGCTCGGCCCCCGAGCGGTCCTCGTGAAGGGCGGGCATGTCGCCGGCGAGCTGGTCGACATCCTGTACGACGGGAGGCGCATGCGGGCCCTCCGGAGCTTTCGGTACGCGAAGGAACTTCATGGGGCGGGGTGCACCCTCGCGGCCTCCGTCGCAGCCTATCTGGCTCACGGACTTCCACTCCTGAAAGCCGTGGAATCGGCGCGTCGCCGGGTGGCCTCGGGGTTCCTCGCATCGTACCGCGCAGGCCGGGGCGTCGAGATCACCAATTCCCACGTCCAGCCCGACCGGTACGCCGTCTGGCACGAGGTCACGCGGACCGGGCCTGCATTGTCAAAAGGGATCCCTCCGTGGCTGAAGCCCGCTGGCGGGACGGAGCTCGTCTTTGCGCTTCCCGGAGCGATGACTCCAGCGGACCTGTGTGTCTGGAGGGAGCGGGCCGGATCGGCGGCCTTCGGCGCCCCGGCGGGTGCCGCTTCCGCCCTACTGGCGGTCCTCCATGTCAACCCGACCCTCCGCGCCTCGGCAACCTTAAAGTACCCGCCCAAAAATGCTGACCGGCTCCACGCCCGACGTCTTCGGGTCGTGACCCTGGGCCGCACGCGCGGTCCGGGGAGGACCGGCGAAAGGGGCTCGATGGAGCGCGAGATCGTGGAGGCGGGGACGGCGCCGGACGTCCTCGTGGACGCGAGGAACGGAGGCAGGGGAACGACGATGCGAGTCCTCGGCGAAGATCCGGAGCGGGTGCTGAGGAAGGTCCGAAGGCTCGTGAGGGCAGGCGTCTCATGAAGATCGCCCTCTTCACGGACAGTTACCTGCCTACGATCGACGGCGTCGTGACGTCCGTCCTCACCACGCGCCACCAGCTCGAAGCCGACGGCCACGAGGTCGTCGTGTTCGCCCCCGCGGATCCGAGGCGCCACGTCAAGGGCGAGAGGAACACGATCTTCGTCCGGGCGCACGAGCTTCGCCATTACCCTGGCTACCGGCTTGCGATGTTCCCAGGCCGTGAGGTCGACCAGGTCAAGGAGCTCGGCATCGACGTGATCCACATCCACGGGGTCGGCACGGTCGGGATCAAGGGGCTCTGGGCCTCCTGGCAGGCGAAGATCCCGAGCGTCCAGACCTTCCACACGATGATCCAGGACACGCTCCCGTTCTACTCGCCGTTCGGGATCAACCTTCACGTGCTCGAGCGGGGCCTCCGGCTGTACCTCCGCGTCTTCCTGAAGAAGTCGACGGGCGTCGTCGTCCCGAGCCGCGCGATCCTGAACGAGATCCTCGAGCTTTCGCCCGAGGCATCCATCACGGACGTGATTCCGACGGGTGTGGACCCGGATCGTTTCTCGCCCGCGGTCTCCGGCCGCAGCATCCGGACCAAGTGGGGACTCAACGGCAGCGACGTGATCCTGCATGTCGGCCGCGTCGCCCCGGAGAAGAACCTCCACACGCTCATCCATGCCTTCCCGCGGATCAAGGAGGCGAACCCGGACACGAAGCTGCTCATCGTCGGCTCGGGCCCGTACCTGGAGAGATACTATGACCTCGTGCGGCACATGAACCTCTCCGGAGATGTGATCTTCACGGGCTTCGTGCCCGACGCGGACCTGCCCAAGTACTACGCGGCCGCCGACGCCTTCGCGATCGCCTCCAAGTTCGAGACCCAGGGCCTCGTCGTCCTGGAAGCCCTTGCGGCGGGACGGCCCGTGGCGGGCGCGAACTTCCGCGCGATCCCCGAGTTCGTCCACGAGGGTGAGAACGGATTCCTGTTCGACCCGAACGACGAGGCGGGTTGCGCGAACGCGATCCTCCAGTGCCTCGCACAGCGCGACGCGATGCGCGACGCGGCCCGGAACAGCGCGCTCCCCTTCTCCGTCGCGAAGTGCACGCGCCGACTCGAGCACCTCTACGAGCGCCTCCTGACGGCGTGAGCCAGGGTAGAACTTAATACGCCGGCTCCATCTGGAGCCGTCGTGATCGGGATCCTGGGCGGCGGGCTCTCGGGGCTCGTCCTCGCGTCGCGGCTCCGGGACGCCGAGGTCCTCGAAGGGGAGGACCGGCCCGGAGGCCTCTGCCGCAGCCTGACGGCGGACGGCTTCACGTTCGACCCCCACGGCTCCCACATCCTCTTCTCGCGGAACCCGGAGGCCATGGCGTTCTACGAGGAACTCCTCCGAGGCAACGTCTCCCGCCGACGGCGGAACACGAAGGTGTTCTACAAGGGCCGCTACGTCAAGTATCCGTTCGAGAACGGTCTCTCTGAACTCCCCATCGAGGACAACCTGGCCTGCGTCCTGGGCTACATCGAGGCGTACGTGGGGCGCGCGACGGGCACCTCGCCCAAGCCGACGAACTTCCGGGAGTGGATGTACCACCGGTTCGGCAAGGGAATCACGGAGCGCTATCTGCTCCCGTACAACGAGAAGATCTGGAAGACGCCCGCCGAGGACATGGCCATCGAGTGGGTCGAGGGCCGCGTACCCGACCCTCCGCTCGTGGACGTCATCAAGTCGAGCCTCGGGATCCCGACGGAGGGATACACGCATCAACTTCACTTCCTGTACCCCCGCGAAGGCGGGGTCGAGTGCCTGATTCGGGGACTCCTGCCCCGCGTCGCGAGGGTCCGTCCGCGATTCCACGTGACCTCGATTCGCAAGAAGGGAGAGGTGTGGGTCGTGAGCGACGGGCACGAGGAGCGCGAGTTCGAGCGTCTCGTGGCGACGATCCCGATCCCCGAGCTCGTCGCCGCGATGGAGGACGCACCGAAGGAGGTGCGCGCCGCGGGAGCCGCCCTGGTCCACCGATCCCTCGTGACCGTCATGGTGGGCATCGGGAGACCCGACCTGAACGACTTCAGCTGGGTCTACTTCCCGACGCCCGCGGACGGGAAGTTCAACCGGATCTCGTTCCCGAGCAACTTCTCCGATCGAGTCGCACCGGCGGGAACGAGCTCCGCGATGGCGGAGATCACGTGCGATGTAGGTGACGACGTGTGGGCCTCCTCGGATGAGGCCCTGACCGAGCATGTGGTCGAGCGCGCGGACAACCTCGGCGTGTTCAAGCGGCCCGACGTCCTCGTCTCCCGGGTGGCCCGCACGCGATATGCATACGTCGTCTTCGATCGAGTCCATCGGAGGAACCTCGATCTCGTCGAGGCGTACGCGCGGAAGATCGGGCTCCACCTCCTGGGGCGATTCGGGCAGTTCGACTACATCAACACGGACCAGGTCATCCTGCGAGCGCTCGGTCTCGCGCGGGAACTCGAGGCGGCGGCATGAAAGTCGCTGTCATCGTGCCCACGTACCAGGAAGCGAAGGGGATCGAGTCCTTCCTTTCCCAGTTCGAGAAGCAGACCCTTCCGCGCGCGGACTACGAAATCATCATCGTGGACGGGGACAGCCGCGACGGCACGCGCGAGCTGGCCGCCCGGGTTGCTGACCGCGTCATCACGCAGACGTCCCCCGGAATCGGGGGGGCCCGCAACGACGGAGCGCGGATCGCGGAGGCCAACCTCATCGCCACCACGGACGCGGACTGTCGCCTGCCGCCCGACTGGCTGGAGCACATCGTCCAGGACTTCGAGGATCCGGAGGTCGTCGCGGTGTGCGGGCCGGACGGCCCTTTCGACGGCGGGCTCAAGGCGCGTTTCATCTACTTCTTCGTCCGCGGCATCATCCGGCTCGCCGCCCTGGCGGGACTGTTCGGAACGGGGGGGACGAACTCCGCCTTCCGGAGGGACGCCTTCCTCGCCGTGGGGGGCTACCGCAACCTGCCCCATTCGGATGACGTCGACGTCGGCATCCGAATCAAGAGAGAGGGGCGCGTCGTGTACGACCCGCGCCTCTACGTGGAGCTGAGCGTCCGGCGCCTCGAGAAGAACGGGTACATGCGCACCCTGTTCCTGTGGCTCCAGGGAGACCTCAAGGTCCTCGCGGGAACACCGATCGAGGGGAAGGAGTACGCCCGGCAGGAGTACTAGGACGGCTTGGCGGGGGGGACCGCCATCCTCCGGCGGAGGACGAACGAGGCAGCCAGCGACACGATGACGAGGATGACGACCGCGCCGACGGTGAGGAGCGTGGCCGTGTTCGGGTCGTAGGCGACGCCGAGGTAGCCGACGAAGACGAGGAGCAGGGTGTACTTGGCCGCGGCCCCCAGGACGATGTACGCGAGGGATTTCGGGTAGCTCCATCCGACGACCGCGATGAAGGCGCCAACGAACGGGACGACCGGGGCGATCCGGTTGACGAGGATAATGCGCTCGTCCCGCACCAGGAGCATCTGGGTCCAGCCCTTCATCAACCGTTGCACGAAACCGGGCACGTGGCCGCGGTCGACGAGGAGCTTGCGGACCCAGAGGAACATGAGCGTGTTCCCGACCACCT
>JBGPGA010000036.1:0-15500 GCA_041483635.1 Thermoplasmata archaeon | reverse complement strand
TGATCCCGTACAGCGTCACGCCGTGCATGATCACGTCGTCGCTGAGATTGAGGGTCACATCATGGGAGTAGAGCCCGAGGAGGTGCACGCCGCCTCCCGGGCGAACGACTTTCAGAGCCTGCTGCAGCGCAGGCGCCGCGCCGCTGAACTCGAGCACGTCGTGCACGCCGTCCCCTCCCGTCAGCTCGAGGACCCGGGCGACCGTCTTGCCGTCCGATTCGAGAACGACATCGGCTCCCAGCTTCTTTGCGAGCTTCTTGCGGTACTCGTTCCTGTATTCGATTGCGATGACCTGCGCGGGCGAGAGCGCCTTCGACAGGGCGACGGCCATGAGACCGATCGGCCCCAGTCCGAAGATTGCGATCGCCTTGCCCGGTACGTTCGCGTTCATGACCACCTGGGTCGCGTTCCCCAAAGGATCCTGGATCGTCGCGATCTCGAGGGGCAGCTTGGGATCATTCTTCACGAGGTTCGAGGCAGGAACCGCCACGTAGTCCGCGAACGCCCCGTCCCGGTCGATCCCCATGATCCGAAGGTTTCGACATACATGGGCCTGGCCCGTCCGGCATTCGTAGCACTGGCCGCAGGCGATGTGGCCTTCGAAGCTCACATAGTCGCCCTCGGCCACCGACGTGACCTCGTCGCCCACCCGTTCGACCTCTCCCGCCATCTCGTGTCCCTGGATGAGCGGGGGCCGGATTCGGTGCTGGGCCCACTCGTCCCAGTCGAAGATATGGAGGTCCGTCCCGCAGATCGATGCGATCTTCACGCGCACGAGGGCTTCCGTGCGGCCGATCGTGGGCCGCGGCACGCGCTTGACCTCCGTCGCGCCCGGAGCCGGTCGGGCCTTCACCGCCGCCCTCATCGTGTCGGCCATGGTAACCCCTCGGAGCCCCGCACCCCCGACGCGAAGAACGACTATTTCAATCCTTTATCGGGTGCAGTTTCGTAGTCCGATATCCCACGAGGACGAACAGATACTCCTTCCTGCGGATTTCCGCGTCGAGGGCCTCGTCCCCCGTATCGACGCGCAGGACCGGAGTGGCGGCGAGCTTCGCAGGGGTCGCGACAACGAGGATGTTGCGCGTGCCGATGCGCCGGACCACCGCAGGACTCAGCTGCAGGTTCCCGCGTCCGAGGATGAAGCCCTGGGCGCCGATCGGGCTCACAACGAGCTTGGTCTTCGGGTAGCGGTTGAGCAGGCCCAGGATCCCCTTCTCGTCCAGGTCTTTCGCGAAGATCTTCCCGCCCACGGCGGCATCGATCCCGAGGAGCGTCTTCTCCATCTTCAGGCGGGTCGCGATGGACTCAACCGTGGACCCAGGTCCCAGGAAGAAGAGGGTCGTCGGCTCTTCCTCGAACAGGTCGCGGAAGTGCTCGGCGAGTTCGATCCGGACGGACTCCTCGCTCATCTCGGCGAACATCATCTTGTCCGCCTGGACCAGGTTCGGCTCGACGAGGGTCCGGGCCGTCGCGTACATCCGCACGCGCCATTCCCCGGCCCGGTACGCTTCCTCGTCGAGGTCCAGGATCTCCGAGTCCCCCACGCGGAGCTGCCCCCGCAGGAACGCTGCGACGGCCTCGGCGGCGGCCCGGGGATCGACCGCGAAGACCCCGGAGTGCATCTTGACGCCGGAGGGAATGCCGAGGATCGGGACGCTTCCCTGGACGGCCTGGGCGACGTCCCTCGCGGTCCCGTCGCCGCCACAGAACAAGACGAGCTCCGCGTGATTCGCGACGCAGCCCGCCGCTGCGGCCCGTGTGTCCTCCGCAGTCGTGGGCGATGCGGGGGTGTGCACGAACTCGATGTCGCCCAGAGGGACCCCGGCCGCCTCGAGGAACTCGCCGCCCATGTCGCCTGGACAGGAGAGCCAGTGCACGTCGAGGTTCGGGTCCTTGCGTTGCATCCTAAGGAAGGCGGTCAGGAAGAGTGCGGCCCGGCCTGGCGCCACCGGCTCTGCGCCGGCCGCGCGGGCCTGGTCGACCACGTGGTCCGTCCCCTTGAGTCCGACTCGTCCGCCCATCCCCGCGATCGGGTTCACGACGAAGCCGATGCGGCTCACGGTCGGGGGAGAGGGCCCGCGCTATTTCCGTCTTCCGCGGACGGCCTCTGGATGCGCCGCCAGGCCCGCGCGAGTTCGGCGGGAGGAGCGACGGCTCGGAGATGGGCGGCGTAGGCCAGCGCCGCGATCGGGAGGAGGGGCCACAGGATCGGGGCCAGGGCGACGGAGACGGAAAGGCCCGCGGCGACCCCGAGCTGGATGACCCGGAGCTCGTTGCGCGTGATCGAGGCCAGGCTCCGGAGGTCCGTGCGCGAGTGGAGGACCACGGCCATCAGGGTGAGTACGGCGCCGAGGACGAACGCGGGGTTTGCCTCAACGGCGAGAGCCGAGTAGAGCGCGGCCGCACCCAGGGCGAGGAGCGTCGCATACCATCGCGCCCAACCGGGACCGAGCGCCACGACGGTCGTCCGCTTCGGCGGGTTCGCCCGCGCGTCCGAAGGCGCATCCTGGTAGTGGTGCATCACGAGCATCGCCGTGCAGACGAGCGCGTGGGCCGACAGCGCGAGGACCGCAGTCCAGGAGAGGGTCAGCGCCTGGATCCCATAGGCCCCGAGCCCCGCGAGCAGGACCCCGGGAAAACCTCCGAGCCACTCCCCGAGGAAGGGCCGGTACGCCGTGGCGATCGGCGGCACGGTATAGGCGACGCCCAGGACGTATCCGACGACGATGAGGATCAGGAGCCAGGCCGCCCGGGCGAGCGCCACGTAGGTCGCCAGGACGCCGACCGCGACCGAGGAGGCCGCGAAGATCATCCACAGATCGCGCTCCCCGAGGAGACCGAGGTTCCGTACCTTGCTCCCTCCGGAGAGGGCCCGCGGCCGACCGTCTCGGTCCGTCCCGCTCCGCCAGTCGAAGATCTCGTTGATCGCATGGGTGACCCACCCTTGGACGAGCCCCGCCAGGGCCATCGCGACGACGAGGAGCCAAGGGTCGAACGTTCCCCGCTCCGAGGCAGCCAGCGCCGTGCCGAGGGCCACGGAGGTGAAGGACCAGAGGAGAACGGGGATGAGACGGAACTCGAGGAACCACCCTAGGAGCCGGGTCCTCAATGAACGGAACTGTGCGCTTTCGGACAACCGAATGACTATTGCGATAGTAATATTAGAGACTTCTGCTATGAGGGGTCCGATGATTGCGCCGCAGGGGCAGGTCACGGTACGGGCTTGGGGCGGGTCGGTCCTCGACAAGAGGCTCTGGTATCTCCTGGCGGGGACGCGAGGGGGACTCAACCGCGGCCGGATCCTGAAGGTCCTCCGGGATCGACCCCTTAACGCCAACGATCTCTCCGGGCGGCTCGGGTTGGACTACAAGACCGTGCGGCACCACCTCGACGTGCTCCGCGAGAACGACTGCGTGATGACCTTGGGCAACGAAGGGTACGGGCTCCTCTACACGCTCTCCCCGCGGTTGCAGAGTCACTTCGAGGATTTCGAGGAGATCTGGCGCCGTCTCGCGGCGCAGGGCGAGTTAGGCAAAGAGAAAAATAGACTAGGGTCTATCGAAACCGCCTAGGGATACCCTGGCTCTGGGCTTCTTCTGGATGCTGAGCATGGGGGCTGCGGCGATCAGTTCCGCGTTCCTCGTTGCTCTTCTGGCCGTCTACGTCAAGAACCACCGCCAGCTCCGGGCCCCGTTCACGTTCGGCCTCGTCTTCTTCGCCTCGTTGCTTCTCATCCAGAATCTCGGCTCCATCTATTTCGACTACATGATGTCCCAGGCCGGCATCGGCAGCGGGATCGCGATCCCCATGGCCATCCTCGAGTTCGTCGAGCTCGTCGGCTTCGCGGCGCTGTTCGTTGTGACGTGGCACTGAGGCTGCGAGCGACGTGGTAATAAAGGTCGGTTGCTTAGCGGGGCGCGAGGCGGCGCCGTGCTCAACTACCGGCCCATGGGGAAGTCCGAACTCGAAGTGTCCGAGATCGGCTTCGGGATGTGGACCCTCGCCTCGGGCCGCTGGGGCACGTTCACTGAGGAGCAAGCCCTCGATCTGCTGCGCAAGGCGTACGAAGCGGGCATCAACTACTACGATGTCTCCCCTGCGGACGGGGATGGGCTCGGCGAGCGGCTCCTCGGGAAAGCGTTCGCGGACAAGCGGGAGCTCGTCATCCTTTCGACCAAGGTGGGCCTCACAGAAGGCCGTCGGGACTTCTCACCCGCCGCAGTCCGCAAGTCCGTCGACGAGAGCCTCGCGCGGCTCGGAACGACCTACATCGACGCGCTCCAGCTTCACTATCCGGATGCCGCGGCCGTGGCCAACCCGGTGCTCTGGCAGACCCTTTTGGACCTTCAAGGGGAGGGCAAGATTCGGTACTACGGCATCGCGCTCGGCCCCGGGGCAAGCGGCCTCGAAGAGGGACGGATCGCGATGCGGAAGTACGACCTCGCGGCGATCCAGGTCTACTACAATCTGCTCGAGGAGGAACCGGGCCGCAAGTTCTTCCCCGTCGCCCTGGAGATCAACCAGTCCATGACGATCCGGGCCCCCCATGCGGGCGGCGTGCTTGAGGCGGACGCGGCGACCGCGACCCGGTTCCCCGCCGACGGGGACCTCCAAGTCAAGGATCCCGCGTGGCTCGAGACCGCGGCGAAGCGCGCGGCGAGCCTCCGATGGATCTACGAGAGCAAGGGGATGACAATGGAGCAGGCCGCGCTGAAGTTCGTCCTATCTGAGGAGACTGTGGCTTCGGTCCTCCCGAACATCTACCGGGAGGATCAGCTCGCCACGTATGCGGCCGTCTCGGATTTCGAGAACTTCTCGCAGGCTGAGCTCGGGGAGATCGCGGAACAGTTCCGCAAAGGCTTCGGCGTGTCGTGAGGGTCCATGATCCTGGGCTATGTGGACGCGAACGACCGTCTCTACGACGTGGGGTTCGGGACGTTGAAGATGAAGATGCGGATCGAATCCCAGGGCGGCGCCGAGCGTGTGCTCTTCTCGAAGGCCTCGGGCGAAGGCGAGGTCTCCTTCCAAGTCCTCGCCTCGGCCGATGTCACGGCCTCCCTCGCAATGGACCACGACGGCCATCCGGTGCCCCTCCTTCGCCCGGTGGAAGGTCACGCCTATCGCCACAACGAAGGCCTCCTGTTCGTCGCGGCCCCGAAGATGCGTGACTCCCAGGAGCCCGGGTTCTTCCTCGTTCAAGTCCGCGCGATGCCGAGCGCCCTCAAGTTCTTCTTCGAGGATCAGGAGGGCACCGAGTTCGTGTCCGTGCCGAAGGACGAGATCCTCCGGATTGCAGAGGGTCCTCGCGCGACCACGGTGTTCGTCAGTGCGGAGAGCGTCGCCCTGCCCCGGGAGAAGATCGCATATGCGTTCGAGCTTGCCCCGCCCTCGAGTGCGGCGGCCCTCTTGGGCGGACTGAACATGTCTCGGTGAGTGCGACAAAAGCCTTACAACGAAGGCACCGCTTGGCGCGCCGAGGTCACTCATGTCCTATGACATCGGGAACCTAGGCCTGAAAGGCGGCGGGAAGAGCCGGACGTGGCTCTACGTTGGCGTTGCCGTCGTCGTCATCGTCGTGGTCGTCGTGGCTTTGTTCCTCACGAAAGTCATCTGATATCGCGGACCCCCCCGGAGCGGGCCGTCTCCCTGGAGGCCATCCTCAAGTCCGGTAATCACGATTGATACGAACGCCGATACGCTCAACTCCCCTGACAGGGAGGCCTTTCCCAGCATTCCCATGAAGGTCCAGCTCGATCCCGCCTCGAAGCGCATTCTGTTCGCGATGCTCGCGAGCCCCAAGACCCCGACCGAGGTGAGCCGGATCTACGGGATCCCGGTCGCGGTGGTCTGGCAGAAGGTGGCGCGGCTGCAGGACCTTGGCCTCCTCCGCGAGGTCTTCGCCTACGTGGACGATAGCGGGAGCCTGCGGCGCTATTTCGAAGCAATGCTTCCCGTCGACGAGTCGGAGGACGAACGAGAGCTCGTCGTCCAATTGTGAGGCGACCCGAAAATCGGCCAGGGGCCCGGTTTTTATGGAGGCCTCCAGATGAACGGCAGAACCCTTAAATACCGCCGGGCTTATCGTCCGGGTGTCAACTTTTGACACTTTTGGACACGGAAGTGTAGCGATGTCATCTCTATCCAGGGAAGTGGAGACTGGGACGACGACCCTCGGCCTCGTCTGCAAAGATGGGGTCATCCTAGCCGCAGACCGCCGGGCCACTGCGGGCAACCTGATCGCCCACAAACGCACGCAGAAGGTCTACCGGCTCGATGACAACATCGGGCTGACGACCGCGGGGCTCGTGGGGGATCTGCAGACGCTCGCGCGGTACATCACGGCGGAGGTCGAACTCTACAAGCTCAAGCGCAACGCTCCGATGCCGGTCGAGGCCTGCGCGACCCTGACCGCGAACATCCTCTCCGGTTCCCGCTACTACCCGTATTGGGTGCAGCTCGTGATTGGCGGGATCGACCGCAACGGGAGTCACGTCTACTCGCTCGATGCTGCGGGTGGCTCCCTGCCTGACAAGTTCGTGTCCACGGGCTCCGGAAGCCCGTTCGTGTACGGGGTCCTCGAGGACCACTGGAAGGACGACATGACGATCAACGAGGGCGCGGACCTCGCGATCCGATGCATCACGGCGAGCATGAAGCGGGACTCGGCCTCCGGCGAGGGGATCGATGTCGCCCTCATCACAAAGGACGGTTACAAGTTACTCGACGACAAGGAAGTGGAGAAGCGCAAGGCCGCGATGAAGCTGACCTGAGCGCCCCGTGGGCCATGGGCCCAAGTGGGATTCGATGAGCATCGAAGACATTCTGAGCGACGCGAGGAGCGTCGTCAAGAAGGTGGTCCCCGACCATGTGGAGATCACCCAGGTGGACTTCGAAGGCCCCACGATCGTGATCTACACGAAGAACATGGAGGCCTTTGCGGAGTCGAACGAGCTCGTGCGCCAGATCGCGCAGCAGCTCCGGCGCCGGATCATCGTCCGCCCCGACCCGTCCCTCCTGGCGACCCAGGAGGACGCGGAGAAGGTCATCCGCGAGCTCATCCCGCCCGAGGCCCAGATTACGGGCATCTATTTCGAGACCGAGACGGGGGAGGTCTCGATCGAGGCCCTGAGCCCGGGTATGGTCATCGGCCGGCACGGGCAGCTCCTCAACGAGATCAAGAAGAAGATCGGTTGGGCGCCCAAGGTCGTGCGCACCCCGCCCATCCCGTCCAAGACGGTCGAGGAGATCCGACAGTACCTGCGGACGATCAACGACGAGCGCCAGGTCTTCCTCAAGCAGGTCGGTCGCAAGCTCGCGCGGGAGATTCCCGCGGGCGAGAACTACGTACGGATCACGGCCCTCGGCGGCTTCCGCCAGGTCGGGCGCTCCTGCGCTCTCCTGAGCACGAAGGAGTCGAAGATCCTCATCGACTGCGGCGTCCTGATCTCCGAGGACAACGGATCGCCGTATCTGAACGCTCCGGAGGTCTTGCCCCTCTCCTCGATCGACGCGGTCGTCATTACCCACGCCCACCTCGACCACTCGGGGCTCGTGCCCGCCCTGTACAAGTATGGGTACGAGGGGCCCATCTACACGACGCCACCGACCAGGGACTTGATGTCCCTCCTCCAGCTCGACTTCATCAAGGTCGCGATGGGAGAGGCCCGGAAGTCCGCTTACGAGTCCCAGCACGTCCGCAAGGCCGTCGCGAACACGATCCCCCTGAAGTACGGTGAGACGACGGACATCGCTCCCGACGTCCGGTTGACGTTCCAGAATGCGGGCCACATCCTCGGCTCCGCCCTGGCCCATTTCCACATCGGGGACGGTCTCTACAACATCGCGATGTCCGGAGACATCAAGTTCGAGAAGACGTGGCTCTTCAACCCCGCGGTGAACAAGTTCCCGCGGCTCGAGACCCTCGTCCTCGAGTCGACGTACGGCGGGTACCACGATGTGCAGCCGTCGCGCCACGAGGCCTCGCAGCAGATCAAGGAGATCGCGCGGCGCGTGCTGAACCGGGGCGGCAAGATGCTCGTGCCCGTCTTCGCGGTCGGCCGGTCCCAGGAGGTCATGCTCGTCCTCGAGGATGCGATGCGGAACCACCAGATCCCCGAGGTCCCGATCTACCTGGATGGGATGATCTGGGAGGCGACCGCGATCCACACCGCGTACCCGGAGTACCTGAACAGCCAGCTCCGGACGGAGATTTTCCAGAGCGGGGAGAACCCGTTCCTGTCCCCCTCGTTCAAGCGCGTCGAGACGGCGGACATGCGGGCGAACATCATCGACGATGTCGAGCCGTGCATCGTCCTAGCCACGAGCGGCATGATGTCCGGAGGCCCCGTGCTCGAATACTTCAAGGGCTGGGCGGACAACCCCCTCCATGCGCTCATCTTCGTCGGCTTCCAGTCCGAGGGGTCCCTCGGGCGGCGGATCCAGCGCGAGGCCCGCGAGGTCACCCTGAACGACCGGGGCCAGCCGCTCACGCTCCCAATCAAGATGGACCTCGAGACGATTGACGGATTCTCCGGTCACTCGGACCGCCTCCAGCTGCTGAACTTCGTGGGCACGATGGAGCCCCGCCCGGAGCGGATCATCGTGAACCATGGCGAGGAGTACAAGTGCGCGGACCTCGCGTCGGGCCTCTACAAGAAGTTCGGCATCGAGGCGCGAGCCCCGATGAACCTCGAGACGATCCGCCTCAAGTGAGGCCGGCCATGGCCGCGTCGTCGTTGGTCCTGCCGCCGACCTGGACGCGCCGGGTGCAGGGGTGGTCCTTCCTCGTCTTCTTCGTCTCCCTGATCGTCCTCACCTTCGTCGCCGTCGAGTTCTGGAACGCCAGGGATCTCGTGATGAGCGGCTACTTCGCGGGGCTGGCCTCCGTGGCGCCCCTCCTGCTCGTGGCCCTGGCATACGTCGCCGTCCCCGTGTGGGGGATCTCGGTCCCCCTCCCTCCAGACGCGGTCGCGCGAGCCGTGGCCGATGCCGCGGGGGGACGGCCGGTCGAGCCGGTTGCGGAGCGGGAGGGGCCGTTCGCTCGATGCGTCTCCGTCGTGCGGTTCGACGAGCCTGCCTGCCTCGTGGGCTGGTCCGAGATGCCGGCATACCTGAAGGCCGCCTCGCCTCCCTCAGGATCCATCCTCGTCCTCCGTCCCGAGTCGCGGGATCGAAAAGCCCTCGCAGGGTTCCGGGAGTCGCTGGCCCGGTCTCTCGCCGACGCGGCGCGGCCTGCTGTCTAGCGGCACACGCAATCCCGCCACGACTGGAATGCGTCGCCGGCCGCCTCGAGGTCGAGGACTCGTTCCTCGGTTCGATCGCACACGGCGAACCGCTCGAGGATGACGCGCTCGCCGGCTTTCCGAAGATCGAGGCGCAGGCGGGGCACGGCGTTGAGCTGGTCCGACTCCGTGACCTACGTTCAAACACGAGGGAGATCCGGTCCCCTGTGTCATCGATGCAGGAGCCGCAGGTGCGACAGGCCCCTGGCGGAACCCTTCATTCGCGGCCGAAAGCACCTCGGCACTCATCGGTTTCGGCGACAGGACGGTCCTCGCCGGAGAACGCTCCGCAAGGACTCTTCCGTTCGCGTCCCTCAGGGAGAAACCTTTTGGTCTCGTTTGTGTTCGGGCCGAACGTGCGGGCCCACTACGAGAAGGTGAAGGACCGTATGTCTCCGGAGATGTTCGACCGCGAGGTCGAGGAGACGGTCCGGGAATGGGGCGGCCTGCTAGACCGAGATGCGGCGGCCATGATCGTCGTGGAGAGGCACGGAGGGAGCGTGGCCTCCTTTCAGCCGATCAAGGATCTCGAGGAAGGCGGCGAGGCGAACCTGCGCGCGACCGTCGTCGGGCTCTCGCCCGTGCGGAGCTTCACCCGGCAGGACGGGACGCCGGGCCGCGTCGTGAACCTCGAGCTTCGCGACGAAAGCGGCTTCTGCCGCATGCCCCTCTGGGACGAGGACGTGGCGCTCGTCGAGAAGGGCAAGGTGGCGGTCGGGAAGACCGTGCGGGCGATCGACTGCTTCGTCAAGCGAACGAACTTCGGCCTCGAGGTCGGCCGCGGCAAGTTCGGTGCGCTCCTCGTGGAGGAGTGAGATGCCGGAGGAGCCGTCGGCCGTTCGCCCCGCCCCAGCCTGGATGTACGTCAACGAGGTCCGGCTCGTCGGTGTGGTGCTCGGCGCCGCGATCGTCGTCCTCGCGATCGGGCTCGCCCTCTTTCTGGCGACCGGCACGGACCAGCTGGATACGGTGGACGTCCTCTTGGGAACGGGCGTCTTCTTCCTGCTCTTCACGGTCCTCCTGTTCGTGCCCCGGCTCCGGACGCGAGGGGCGATGAGCTTCAGCCTCCTCGTCGAGCATCCCATGGACGACGTGGAGCTGGCCGTCACGGGTGCGGTCGAGGACGCCGGGCGGAAGGCGCGGGTCGAGATCCTGCGCGCGCGGTTCCAGCGGCCGCCTCGCGAGGTGCGCATCGAAGGGCTTTCTTGGAGGTTCTCGCTCCGCGCCGCTCCGTATCGGGAGCGGAGACAAGATGGGACCCAGTGGACGGAGATCGTCCAGGCGGGTCTGCAGAATGAGGGAGATGAGGTCGCCCGCGAACTGCGGGAGCGGGTCCTGAGCCGCTTGGCGACCTCGGGTTAGGTTCCGATCCGGAGGGTGCTCACATGCCCATGCCGGGCATGCCGCCCATGCCGCCGCCGTGCTCGTGGCCGCCGGCGCCCGGGGGCGGGGTCGGGCTCTTCCTCGACGCGATGACATCGTCGATGCGGAGGATCATGCTCGCCACCTCGGTCGCGGACTGGAGCGCCTGGGTCTTGACCCGGAGCGGTTCGATCACATTCGCCTTGAGCATGTCCTGGGGTTCGCCCGTGAGGATGTTGACGCCCATGTTCTTGCCAGACTTCTTCCCATGCTCGGAGCGAAGCTTGATTAGCACGTTGATGGGATCCAACCCTGCGTTCTCCCCGAGGGTCCTCGGAATGACGTCCAAGGCGTTCGCGAACGCCTCGATCGCGAGTTGCTCGCGGCCACCCACGTTGGCCCCGTAGTCCTTGAGGCCGAGGGTCAGCTCGATTTCCACGGCGCCCCCGCCCGGCAGGGCCTTGCCATCCTCGACGCCCGCGGAGACGACTCGCAGCGCATCATGGAGGATCCGCTCGACCTCATCGACCACATGCTCCGTGCCGCCGCGAATCAGGATCGAGACCGCGTGAGCGCTCTTGCAGCCCGTGACGAACGTGAGCTCGTCCGGCCCGACCTTGCGCTCCTCGACGAGCTCCGCATGTCCGAGCTCCTTGCCGGTGAGGTCGTCCAGGTTCGTGATGATGCGGCCGCCCGTGGCTTTCGCGAGCTTCTTCATGTCGCTCTCCTTGACGCGCCGGACCGCATACATGCCGGCCTGGGCGAGGTAATGCTGCACGAGGTCGTCCACGCCCTTCTGGCAGAGGACCACGTTCGCCCCGGAGGCTTTGATCTTGTCGACGAGGTTCTTGAGCCCCTTCTCCTCCTCGTCAAGAAACTTCTGGAGCTGATGGGGATCCCGGATACGGATTTCCTCGCTGACCTCGGTCTTCTTGACCTCGAGGGCGCGGTTGATGAGGGCGATCTTCGCTCCCCGCACGAACTTGGGCATCCGCGGGTGGACGCGCTCCTTGTCGAGGACGACTCCGTCGATGAGGGAAGTCTCCCGGATGTCCCCGCCATGCTTCTTCTGTACGAGGATGTTGTCGACGTCCGCCCGGGTCTCGCCGGCGACTTCTTCAATGATAGAGAGGACGGCGTCCACGGCGATGTTCGCGAGGAAGTCGCTGCTGTCCCCAACGCTCCGGCCGCTCATCGCGGTGCGGGCGATGGACCGCAGCGTTTCCTTGTCCGTGCGCTTCACGTCGAACGCGATGTCCTGGAGGCGGCGGACCGCTTCCTGCTCCGCCATGCGGTAGCCGTTCACGATGATGGTCGGGTGGACCTCTTGCTCGATGAGCCGCTCCGCCATCTTGAGGAGTTCGCCCGCGATGACGACCGCGCTCGTCGTTCCGTCGCCGACCTCGTCATCCTGGGTCTTCGCAACCTCGACGATCATCTTCGCCGCAGGATGTTCGATCTCGATTTCCTTGAGGATCGTCACGCCATCGTTGGTGATAGTCACATCGCCGAGGGAGTCCACGAGCATCTTGTCCATGCCCTTAGGCCCCAACGTCGACTTGACGGCGTCCGCCACGGCGCGGGCCGCCGCAATGTTGTTGTGCACCGCACCATTGCCCTTCTCTCTGTCAGTCCCTTCTTTAAGGATGATGACCGGCTGTCCCTGCATCATTGGAAATCCCGTCCGTCTATGCTAGGGCTTCTATATGAAGATTGTGCGTCTTCCCTGGGGCGGAACCGGTGCCTCCTGGCCTTGGCACGGAGCGCGGTGGTAAGCCGGTGCACCGCCCAAGCGTATCAGCGCAAGGGTTATCGTGAGAGCCATGGCTGCTCGGCTTGGTGAGGGGATGACACTTGATTCTACGCGGCGGGACGCGGAGTCGCGGCCGCAATCGATTCGTATCAGACCGGTCGTCGCGATCATCGGCCTTGTGTTGGGGGCAACAGCCCTTCTGTCATTTGACTTCACGAACGGGGGGTTCACACCCGATTTCGCGTTCCGCCTGTTCGATGCGGGCTGGATCGCGGCTGGGCTCGTCGCTCTGTACCCGGTCGCCGTCCTCTTCCGGCGACGCGGAACGCTCCATGCGTGAAACGGTCCGGGCGCCCACTTGGAGACGGGAGTGGCACACGCTCGCACCATCCCCGCCAATCGTGCCTCAGTTCCTCTCGACATGAACCCGGGCGACGATGCGTGAGGCGCCTCTAGGCGCTCCGAGAGAGCCCGCAGAGCGTCAGTCAAACCCCTTTGCGGGGAACTTTATATCCCACCATCTTCTAAGGCGAAAACGCAGGTAGGAATCATGGCAGACAAGCCCATTCATGTCACCGATGCTGAGTTCGACAAGGTGGTCAAGGAGAATCCGTATGTGGTCGTCGACTTCTGGGCCGAGTGGTGCGCTCCTTGCCGCGCGATCGCCCCGACGATCGAGGAGCTCGCGAAGAAGTATGACGGCAAGGTCACCTTCGCGAAGGTGAACAGTGACGAGAACCCGAAGACCGTTCAGCAGTTCATGATCATGGGGATCCCGACCCTCCTGTTCTTCAAGGCCGGCAAGCTGGTCGACCAGGTCGTCGGCGCGATGCCGCGCGGCCCGCTCGAGGAACGCGTCAAGAAGCACCTCGCGTGACGACATTTAGAAGTACCTAAACTTCCCTCTTTGGAGGCGAGGAACCATGAGCTCCGTCATCGAGACTCTCGCGAGCAAGAAGAAGCCCGCACCGGCCCCCATGACGATGGTCCTCCCGGTCGTCCAGAAGGAGCACGAGGATGCGTGCGGGGACAACTGTGCCTGCGGCCAGGGCGAGGCCGAAGGCGGGTGTTGCGGCGGCTGAACGCCACCGACGCCATCTTCGTGTTCGGCAACTTGAGAATCAGTGCGGATAACTGTCTATCCGCGGTTCATATACCATCTCACTCCTCGATTCCATCGTAACGAGGAGGAAGAGATACGGACCCTCTGGAAGCATCTCGTCTTGTGACCGACGAGTACTCGGCCAAGATCCTGGTGGCCACCTTCAAGAAGCCGAAATCCGCCATCGACCTGAGCCGGGAGTACGGCATCCCCATCGCGGCCTGCTATCGTCGCATCCACGCCCTCGAGCGCGCCGGCTTGATCCGGTGCACGGAGCGGGCGCTCACCCAGAAGGGCAAGCGGATCTCCCTCTACATGTCCCAGCTCAAGAACGCGTACATCTTCTTCGAGAACGGCCGCCTGCGCGTGCGCTTCCAGCTCGCGACCGGGATCACGAAGGACTTCGGCGGCGACTGGAAGGCGGTCGACATCGTCGAGCCGGAGCCGAACCTGTACCACTAACCCCTCCTCCACAACCCACAGGCAGGACCGAGAACCCCTCGTCCTGCCTCTTTTATTCTGCTCCTTCGGGAGGGTCGTTCTTCTCGTCCAATTTGCGCGACCCGCGTGCCGCCTTGACAAACGCGCCATGCTGCCATCGTCAGACGGCCGTGCGGTGTGTCTCAAGATTGAGACCGTTGACAATTCCGTTTTATAGCTCGCTCTGGGATGGGTTCCCTCTCCATGGACCCCGACCGCATGAAGTACCTGTTCAGGGAGATCCTCGGCGTCGACGTCGACGAGGTCGTCAAGCAGGTCGTCGCCACGATCGCAGTGGAGCGTGCAAAGCAGGCCCTGCAGAACAGCCGGGACTGGAAGAAGTACATGGAAGCGGAGGGCGGGCTGATCATCCTGCCGTCCAACGTCACCCAGTTGGGGAGAAAGGAACCGAAGCCGTGAAAGGCGTGCGGTCCTCGCCCGAGACCGCATCCCCTTTTTCTCGGGACGCCTCGGATATCCTTTAAATCGCTCCTCGGAATATGGGGCCTGATGTCGAGCTTCCGGGGGAGGGACGTCCTGTCCATCCGCGAGTTCTCGCGGGCGGACATCGAGCTCGTTCTGCGGACCGCGCGCAAGATGGTCCCCATCGCCACGGGGAAGCGCGTTTCCAAGACCCTAGACGGGAAGATCCTGAGCACCCTCTTCTTCGAGCCCTCGACCCGGACCCGGCTGTCCTTCGAGAGTGCGATGCACCGCCTCGGAGGCCGTGTCCTGGGCTTCTCGAGCACGGAGGGCACGTCGATCCAGAAGGGAGAGACCCTCGCGGACACGATCCGGATGGTCGAGAGCTACAGCGACGCGATCGTCCTCCGCCATCCCCAGGAGGGCGCGGCCCGCCTGGCCGCCGAGTTCACGGAGCGGCCCGTCATCAACGCGGGCGACGGCGCGGGCCAGCACCCGACCCAGACGCTCCTCGACCTCTATACGATCTGGGACGAGAAGGGAGGGTTCGAAGGGGAGAACATCGCCCTCGTGGGCGACCTCAAGTACGGCCGCACGGTCCACTCCCTAACCTACGCCCTCACCGAATTCGGCGCGAACCTGACCTTCGTGAGCCCGCCGACCCTCGAAATGCCTCGAGAAATCGTCGAGCACGTGAAGGAAAAGGGGCTCCCCCTCAAGATCACGCACCGCCTCGAGGACGTGATCCGCGACGCGGATGTCCTGTACGTCACCCGCATCCAGAAGGAGCGCTTCCCGGACGCCCAGGAGTACGAGAAGGTCGCGGGGATCTACCGGATCGATGCGAACCTGCTCCGCGAAGCGAAGCGGGACCTGATCGTCATGCACCCGCTCCCCCGGGTCACGGAGATCGCGCCCGACGTGGACCGGACGAAGCACGCCCTCTACTTCAAGCAGGCCGGGAACGGGGTACCGGTCCGGATGGCCCTGCTCCAGCTGATCCTCGGGGGCGCGGCATGAGAGAGCTCCGCGTCACGCCGATCAAGAACGGGACCGTGATCGATCACATCCCTGCCGGCATGGCGCTCAAGGTCCT
>JBGPGA010000035.1:0-16045 GCA_041483635.1 Thermoplasmata archaeon | reverse complement strand
GCTGATCTCGACGATCAACGACTTCTGTGCGAACCTCATGCAGACGGCTCGGTTCTGCGACTACCACAAGAGCCTCGGGGACATCGACCCGACCTGCAAGGCCTGCTTCGAGGCGCCGCCGCGGCCCTAATCGAACGACGTTCGATGGGCTCGCAGCGACTCACGTGCGTCGTTCAATCGCGGCGCGCATCTTCGATACGAAGACCTCTTCGTCGAACTCCCGGGCGCGGGCCACGCAGGCGTCCCGCATGGACCGCAGGGCGGTGTCGTCGAGCTGGCGGATCGTCCCGGCAAAGGCCTCCGCCGTCGGCGGCAGGAGATACCCCGTCTTCCCGTGGACCACGGTCTCGCGGTATCCGCCTTCGTTCGTCGCGAGGACGACTTTCCCCGCGGCCATGGCTTCGACCGGCGTGATGCCGAAGTCCTCGTCGACCGCCGTCGTGACGAAGCCGCGGCAGCGGTCGTACAGATCCACGAGCTCCTCGTCCGAGACCTCGCCCAGCATCGTGACGTTCGGGGGTCGATGGAGGGACGCGACGTACCGTTCTGTGAGGTCTCCCTTCGAGTAACCTCCCACGAGGACCAGCTTCTCGGAGGGCAGTTGGCGGAACGCCTCGAACTGGAGCTCGATCCGCTTCTCCGGATAGAGGCGGCTCACGGAGAGCCAGAAGTCCCCGAGCTCCTTGAACACGAGGCGGGACGTCGTGACAGGGGGATAGATGACATCCGCGTCGCGGCCGTAGTAGTGCCGGACGCGGCCGCGGACGTTCTCGCTGATCGCGATGACGCGCTCGCATCGTCGCACCGCGCGGCGATCGAGCGCCGCGTGCCCGCCGATCCACGCAGCGCCCGTGATCCGCCGCAGGGCGGTCTGCCGGGCCAGGGTCGAGGCGCGCTGGTCGTAGAACATCCGCGTGGGCGTGAGGCAGTAATACAGGTTCGGACGGTGGTGCTTTGCGGCGAACTGGGCCCAGTTCCCCGTGAACACGTAGAAGTCGTACCCGGGGAGGCGGGCCCGCATGAACCGCCAGGTCGCGTGGATCTGCTTGATGGGGGGACCATGTCGCAACGGACCCAAGGGAATCACGTGGACACCCTCGAACCCCGCGCGGGCCGGCAGCTGCGGGTCGAACTCCGTGGTCACGATGTCGGCGCCGAGCCGTTTCCCGAGGGTGAGGGCGACCCGTTCGCCGCCTCCGACGGTCTGCAGGTAATCGTAGAAGACCGCGAGCCTCATGCCGTCACCCGAAACCCCCTCGAATCCGCGAGGGAGACGGGGAGAGGCGGAGCCCTATTTTGCCCCACCGCTCACGCCCCCGCCATCTGCTGGAGGGACGCGCCGTATCTCCGCAGCCACTGGCCGACCGTCGCCGCGTCGACCGTCGCGGTCGCGTACCGCTCCGCGCGTTTCTCCAGGGCACGCCCGAGTCCGGCGTACGCGTCGAGTCGTGCGCGCACGGTGGCGGTCGCCATCGTCCCGAGACCCGCCGGCTCAGAGCCGCCGCCGTCGCCTCCCTGTCCGCGGTCGCGCCCCAGAGACGCGAGCAGGCGCGCCGCGTTCCAGGCGGAGCCGCTCACCACGAACCGCCAGGGATAGTTCTGGACGAAGGTCCAGATTCGGTTCCTCTCGCCCATGTACGTCTTCCACGCGCTTCGCACTCCGATCGAGGCGGAGTACTTGTGGTAGACGACTGCGTGGGGTGCAAACCGGGCGGTCCAGCCTTGCAGCCGGGCCCGCCAGGCAAGGTCCAGGTCTTCCGCGTACGCGACGAAGTCTCCGTCGTAGAGGCCCACCTTCTCCAGGAGTTCGCGACGGTAGAGGGCCGCGCCGCCGGACGGGCCGAAGATGTCCGTTTGCGAATCGTACCGACCGTCGTCCGGTTCGTTCCATCCGCGGTCGATGCCGCCCCCGTCGCGTGCGGGACGGAGGCCCGTGGAATTCAGGACCTTCGGTCGGTCCATGAAGAGCATCTTAGGCGCGACCATCCCGACGCGGGGTTCGCCCGCCGCCGCGACGAGATTGGCCAACCATTCCGAATCCACTCGGACGTCGTTGTTCAGTGCGAGGATGAACGCCGCGTGCGGATCCTCGAGCGCCCGTGCGAACCCTGCGTTCATCCCTCGGGCGAAGTGCAGGTTCTCGTTCATGCGAAGCAGCGTGGCCTCCGGGAACTCTTCCGGAACGATCCGCCAGGACTCGTCGGGCGAGGCGTTGTCCACGACGAGGACCTTCGTGTCGCGGTACGTCTGGGCGAAGAGGGACCGGAGGCATTCGCGGAGGTAGTCGCGCCCGTTCCAGTTGAGCACGACCACGGTGGCCTGCAAGGCCATGGTCCCCCCGCGATAGGGAGGGAGGGCATTAGAACTTCGCGGGCCCCGCTGAACCGCCTGACGCGGCCCGGGCGACCAGGGTCTTCATCCGGCTCACGAAGACGGAGGCATCGAACGTCCTCGCGCGGTCCTCGCACGCGGCCCGCATCGACGCGAGCCGGTCCGGCGTCGCCTCCTGGAGGGCGGACTCGATGGCCTCGACCGAGGCGGGTACGAGCCAGCCGGTCTTCCCGGGAAGGATCGTCTCTCGATACCCGCCCTCGTCCACGGCGACGACCGCCTTCCCGGCCGCCATCGCCTCGAGGGGCGTGAGCCCGAAGTCCTCGTCTTGGGAGGTCGCCAGAAGGCCGCGGCATGTGGCGTAGAGCTCTCGGAGCCGAGCCTCGTCCACCTCTCCCGCGAACTCGACGTTGGACGGAGGGTCGAGCGAGCGCTGGAAGGCACGCCCGTCCACGCCGACCTGCGGACCTCCCGCGATGACAAGCCGCTCGCGCGGAAGCCTCCGGAACGCCTCGACCTGGAGGGCGATGCGCTTCTCGTGGCTGAGGCGGTTCACGGAGAGCCAGAAGTCCCCAACCTGCGCGAAGTGGTAGCGGGCGACGTCGACGGGGGGATAGACGACCTCCGCGGTCCGGTGGAGGTATCGCTCGACTCGAGCCGCCACGTTCCGGCTGTTCGCCACGATCCGCTGGACGTCCGCGACGTTCGCCTCGTACTTGGGCCGGGTCCGCTTGATCCAGGATCGGGCCGCCACGCGCTTCGCAGGATTCAGGTCTCCCAGGAACGTCGTCTCGAGGTCGTAGAACACCCGCACGGGAGTGTGGCAGTACCAGAGGTTGGGCTTGTACATCCCCGCCGCAGCGATGGCCCAGTTACCCGAGAAAACGTAGACGTCGTGCGCGGGAATCTCGGCATGGTGGAACGCCTTCGCCTGCCGGGTCTGGCGGAGCAGCGGTGTCCTCGGCACCTTCTTCAGTTCCGTCAGCCGGACGTCCGCGAAGCCCGCCTTTCTCGGGATCTCCGGGTCGAGGTCCGTGACGTACAGGTCCGCATCGAGGCCCTGCGCGAGCGTGAGGATGAGGCGTTCGCCTCCGCCGATAAAACTCATGTGGTCGTGCAGGATCGCGACGCGCATGGGACGCGGCCGGATGAGGCGGCGGACCATAAAAGGTTGGCCTCAGCAGGAGCCGTCGCATCCCCAGGCGATCCAGTAGACCTGCGCGTACCCGTCATCGTAGACCTTGATGAACGGGGACGCCCCGAACTTGGCGATCGCTGCGGAGGACATGGGGACCGCGGGCTCCCAGACCCGCAGCTCCACGCCGTGCGTCTCGACCTGGTCCAGCCAGACGTAGTTCACATCCCGCGTCCCGGACGGAGAGGGCACGCCGACGAGCCCTGGTCTCGCGTCCGCCCACGAGGCGGCGAAGAACGGGGCCACGGCTGTGTCCCACGTCGCATTGATGCCGCTGAAGCCGAACAGGTTCGTGGAGGCCATGTGGTCGGCCAAGACGAGACCGCCGAGATGCCCCCCGGCCCAGTACACGCCGTCCATGGCAACCGGCTCCGTCGCCTCGTTCCATCCCGCCACGAAGCTCGGCGGCGGGATCGCGAACGCGAAGTTCCCCGCGAGGAGGATGCAGCCCGCGGCGACCGCTGCGGTGCGGCGCAGCCGCGTCGGGGAAGCGAGGTCCATTATCCGGATGAACCCGACTCCCGCTAGGATGGCGACGGGGACGATCAGGTACTCGACGTGACGGTACGGGATCAGGACGCGGGTGGCGACGACGCTGCCGGCCAGAGCGGACGCGGCAAGGACGAGGAACCACGCCGGGGTCGTCGTCCCGGCCTGGAGGAAGTCGAAGAACTTCCGGCCCGCGGACGAGAACGCGACCAGGATGAGAAGGGGGGCGAAGTCCAGCAGGACGAGGGGCGGAAGGGCCACGGAGGTCCCGGGCACCGCGCCCAGGATCGTCGCCACCGTAAGCCCGTACACGAACGCCAGGGCGAGACCGAACATGGTCAGGGAATATCGCAGGTCCGGGTATCGGGGCCGGTACCGCCAGGCGACTCGGCGTCGAGCGGCCACGAGGATTGCAAGGAGGGCCAGGAGACCCGCGAAGCCCACGAAGAGGAGCCACCAGGGTTGGACGTTCACGTCCACGAGGATGTTGTTCCGGAACGGGGCCGCGTATCCGAACCAGTACGCGAAGGTGACCGTGACGAGGAAGGCCGCGTACCCGACCTCCCGCCGGGCGGCGGCGTTCCAGACGAAGGGTCGCAGCAGGCCGCGGACCACGAGGGCGCCCAGGACCATCAGGACCAGGAAGTACGTGCTCAGGTGGTGCGTCGTCACGAGCGCGGCCGTGGCGAGGACGAGCGGGAGCGAGGCGCGCGGGTCGCGCCGGAGGCGCACGAAGAGGAGGAGAGAGCTGAAGGCCAGGAGGTCCCCGAGCGTCGCGGGGGCCGTGTGGGAGGTCGCGTAGACCTGCGGCATGATCCCCGCGACGAAAGCGGCGACGAACAGGGCCACGCGGTCGTCCCGAACGATCTCCTCGGAGAGCAGGAAGATGGGCAGGACCGCGAGCCCTCCGAGGGCGGGGACGAGGAGGCTCAGGACGCTCGGAAGGTCGAGGCCGCCGAGCTGGAGGAGGGCGTCCTGCGCGAAGAACATTCCCGGGAACGAGGGATAGGTCGTGCCCCAGCCGAGATAGTGCGCCGGCATCGATGCGCGGAGGGAGAGGAACCGGAGGATTCCGAAGTACTCCCCGAAGTCCGAGCCCCAGTACAGGGACGACAGCAGCGGCGAGAGCCGGATCGTCACCGCGGCGAGGACGATCGCCGCGAGGGCGAGGGCGGTGGACCTCCTCACTGCGCCGCCAACCGGGGCCGGCTACTTGAGGGTTGTCTCCCCCGCCTCCCGCTGCCGCGCTCGCGTGCGAAAGGTATTTGTCGGTCCGTCCTCTAGCCCGAGCCGCATGACGCGCCGCTGCCCCCGGTGTGCCGCGGAACTCCCCGAGGACGCGGTGTGGATCTGTCCCGCGTGCGACTACACGCTCCGCACGCCCGCGATATCCAAAGTCGGAATCGTCTTCATGCTCCTGGGGCTCGTCCTCGTCGGAGCGTACGTGATGGGCCCGGACAGCATCGGTCTGACGTCCGGGATCGTTCCCACGGATCTGGCGAAGCTCCTCGTCGCAAACTTCGCCGAGATGGTCGTCGGCACGTTCGCCTTCGGGATGTTCCTCATGTTCGTCGGCGCGCTTTTCGTCCGGCGCGAGAGGAACCGGATCGCTGCAGGCGCCTAGAAGAAGTCGTCGAGCTTCAGGTCCTGCGCCTTGTCGTTCGTGAAGAGGGACGTGATCGCTTCCTCGATGAGGTCGATCCGCTGACGGAGGTAGTTCGACACCTCGAACTGGCTGCTGATCTTCTTCGAGATCTCGAGGTATTTCTTCACGGAGCTCTCGTGCACGGTCAGGGTGAGGTTGCCACCGCACGCGAGGCACCTCCCGCGAAGCGGGATGCGGCGGAACTTCTCGCCACACTTCGTGCAGCGGACCTGCTGGCTCGAGAACGCCTTCAAGTTCCCGATCAGGTCGGGCAGGAAGTGGTGCACGACGATGCGGGCGACGACGTCGTTCGGGTCCACCGCGCGGATCTTCAGGGCGAGGTCGAGCTGCTTGTCGATCTTCTCGAACATGGAGCCCTCGCCGTACGCGGAGGCGAGGGGGCCCGCGGCGATGTTCGAGCTCTCGTGGGTGTATCCGAACCCCTCGTACTGCAGGACCGTCCCGATCCGCTTGCTCACCGTGTCGATGGAGGGCTCGACCTCCTTGGGATGGGCGAAGCGCTCCGCGGCCTGGTAGAGCGCGAGGGGATATATCGTCATGAGATCGAGGTTGTGGGCCTCCTTGTCGATTTCGTTCGGGTCGATCCGCGTCGTGAGGACGAGGGGTGCGTCCATGAGTCCGCCGCGCTTGTCCGGCAGAAAGGAACGCGAGAAGTTGAGGAGGCTGTCCAGGAGCAGGATGAGGGAATCCTCGTCCCCGTCGCAGTTCCTGCGGCGTGCGGCGATCATGTAGGGATGCGCGAAGCACGCCCGGGCTTTCGTGAAGCCGACGATTCGTGCAAGGACGCCGCCACTCGTGTGCGGCGCGAGGGTGACGACGAGCTGTCCGAGGAGATCCTCCGGCGTCTTCGCATTGTAGAAGGGCGCGAGGCCGTAGTACTTCTCGAGGAGCTCGTCCACGAAGGCGGCAACCTGGAGCAGGTAGTCGCCGCACGAGTCCGCGATCAGGACATCCTGCGGGCGGAGCTCGACGACCTGGTCCTCCCGCTCGAGCGGCTTCCCCTGGATGTCCCGCTCGTACCCGAGGCGGCGGGCGAGATCCACGCGGATGCCGGCCTCCGCCGGGGTGAAGTGGGTCAGGGGCAGGTTCGTCATGTCGTACCGCGTCGTGCCGTCCTTGAAGACGAAGATCTCGTGCTTCGCCCGGAGGATCCCCTTCTCCAGGGGTTCCGGCGTTTTGTTCCGCGAGATCATCCCCATGACGGCCTTGATCGCCGGGGCCTTCGCCTCTCCCAGGCGCTCCAGGGCCCTGCGGAGCACGTCGGCGAGGGGGATCTTCTGCTTGGAGGGGAGGCCGCGCGAGGTCGTATGGCCACCGCAGGAGCACTCGGGGAGGAACCACCGCTTCCCGCACCGCGTGCAGATCCGCAGACCGACCTCGACCTCGATCGCGCCTTTCTCGACGGCCTCGGAGACAAGGCGCTGGGCGCCCCCCTCGTGGCCGATCGGGAACAGGGAATGCGGCGCGGGCTGCATCTTCCGCGGCGCGGCCTTCTCCGGACGCGCCATCCGCGCTCCGATGCGGGTCGGACCGCGGGCCTTCACCGGGAAGCCCGCCAGTGCGGACACGAAGGCGAGTGGGTCGGTCGCCGCAGGTTCCTCCTTGGCGACGAACGTGTCCGAGCGGGACTCGATCCCGAGACAGGCCAGGAACGGCTCCGTGTGCCGCTCGAGCACGACCCGGCCGTCCTGGAGACGGAAGGGCGCACCGAGCCGCACGAGGAGCTCCCGCATGTCTTCGTCGAGCGGGAGGCTGACCCGGCCGTCGACGAGGCTCCCCTCGGACGCGACGAACCGGCGCAGGGCGCCTAGTTCCTCGAGGGTCAGGTCGTGCCAGAACAGATTGTAGCGAGGATGCAGCGGGATGCCGAGGCCGCGCGACCATTCGAGGGCCTGCGACGCCTCCGCGGTGTCCCAGCCGTCCGGGACATCCGGCAGCTTCTCCCGCAGGAGCTGGCCGTACCACTCCAGGCAGAACGCGCCCGGCATGAGGACGTGGTTGTTCTCGAGGAACTCACCGAAGGGGATGAGGATCTCGCCCAGGTCCGCGATGACCCGGACGTCGGGTGCGAGGCGCTTCGCCGTGATCGCATCGTCGACCTCGACGAAGTCCCCGGACTTCAGGACGACGAGGGGGCCCTCGATCCGGTCGCAGGCCGTCACGGCCCCGGCCTTGCCCGGCCGCTCCGTCTTGATCTGCGTGCCGATCGCGATGAAGTCGTCGAGGATATGCATCGTCGCGGGGTGCATCGCGAGGGCCGCGAGCCCGGTGGCCCGGGTGCGGCCGTAGCGGAGTCGAAGGCCGCCCGCGCGGCTCGGATGGCAGAGGACGGGTCGGCCCGCGACGATGTTCTGGATGAACTTCTCGCTCGGTTCCACGCCGACGTCGTCCTTCGTGTCCTCC
The DNA here is from genome assembly GCA_041483635.1 of Thermoplasmata archaeon. Lineage (GTDB taxonomy): Archaea > Thermoplasmatota > Thermoplasmata > RBG-16-68-12 > RBG-16-68-12 > RBG-16-68-12. Next base: position 7,961 of record JBGPGA010000035.1, on the reverse strand, counting down.
GGGTTCGTCGCCTTTCCCGTGAGGTACGCGTCGATGAACTCCCAGCCGTCGATCTTGAGCTTCTTCACGTGTTTCTGGATCTTGGGCGCCTTGAGGCACATCCCGTCCGCGATGACGAGGCAGGCGCCGCCCCGGATGCGGTTCGTCTCGATCCGCGGAAGGTCGCGGTACCCGCTGATCTCCGCCTCCTCGGTTCCTTCGCCGTTGAGGCCCACGGGACAGTTCGAGACGATGAGCGTGATCTCCTCGTCGGTGGGTGTGTACTGGAGATGCTGGATCTGTTTGTAGAGCGGGATCTCTTCCTTGAACCGCTCGACTTCCTCTCGGGTGGGCTGATACCGCCCGATCCCGAGTTCCCTCCGCACGATGTCCGCAATCAAGACGCTGAGTGCCTGGCCCGTCCCGCCGGCGGACCGGATCGGTCCAGCGTAGAACAGGTCCACATAGCTCGAGCCGTCCCGGTTCTTCTTCACCTTGACGCCCGCGAGCCCCTCGAGGGGCGCGACGAGGATGCCCTCCGTGAGGATGGCGAGTCCCACGCGAACGGCCCGATCGACGGCCTTCTCCTTGCTCGGCGCGGGGCGCTGGGCCATCTCCTTGGCGACCAGGATGGCGAGCTCCTCCCGGTCGTGGTGCTTCGCGAGCTCGCGGATCCGCCGCGCGACGCCCTCGACGTCGTACTCGTGCAGGAGCCGCTCGACGCGAGACGCCAGGTCGTCCGTCAGGGGGATCTCCACGTCGAGCTCCGGATCGAAGCCCTTGGCCCGCGCCGCGCGGGCGACCCGGTAGCTCGACTCGACGCCGTCCTGCAATTTCTGGAAGTAGGACCGCACGTCTTCTGACGCAATCGGAGAACTCATCCAATCCCTTCAGAAGGAGGCGCGGGCGGCCGTATCCCCGGGTCGTGTATATCTCTTTTGCACGTGCGTTGCACCTGGCCGTCGCTCGACCTCGGACGCGGGCGAGCAAGGTTTATTCCCGACGACCGTCTGCAGCGGACCGTGCTCGAGGTGAAGGACGCGAAGGCGTTCCGGGCCCAGGTCCTCGAGGCCGGGGAACCGATCGTCGCGCTCTTCTGGGCCACGTGGTGTCCCTTCTGCCGGAAGTACAAACCCGAGTTCGACCGGCTCGCGGCGAAGTGGCCGTGGCGCTTCGCGAGCGTCTACCTCGACGACGAGTCGAACCCCCTCTGGGACGACTACGCGGTCGCGGTCGTGCCGACCCTCGCCCTCTTCCGAGACGGCAAGCTCGTCGACCGCCAGGACGGCGTCCTCGGGTACGGGATCGACCGCAAGGCGACGGACGCCTTCGCGCAGCGCGTCTCCTCCGAGCTCTCCTGAGCGGTGCCTCTCAGCCTCGATTCTCAGGTCGCTACGCTTTTAATGCACCTTTCTCGATGGAAACGCCGTGCGCAAGATTAAGAGCGGAATCTATGGACTCAACCTGCTCTTGGACGGCGGCGTGAACGAAAACTCGACGACCGTCGTCATCGGACGATCCGGCGCGGGCAAGACGACCCTCGCGACCCAGTTCATCCGCCGCGGCCTGCAGGACGGCCAGGAAGGCGTCTTCGTCTCCCTCGACGAGAACAAGGACCAGATCATCCGGGAGGCGGTCGAGATGGGGTGGTCCGACATCCTGGACTACCTGGACGATGAGCTCCTCGTCTTCATCGACGCCTCGGGCCGCGAGTTCTCGAACTTCATCCGCAAGGAACTTCCCGCGTTCGTCGCGGACTGGAAGGGGAGCAACGCGCGGATCGCGATCGATCCCCTCACCCCGGTCATGTGGGCCACGAAGGACCTGTACGAGCAGCGGGACCTGATCGGCTTCATGCTCAAGGAGACGCGCAAGGTCGGGACGGTCCTTTGCACCCTCGAGGAGCACGGGGCGACGGACCTGACCGGTCCGGAGACCGTGATCCCCATGTACCTCGCGGACTGCGTGATCCATCTCCGGTTCGACCACGGACCCGCGAAGCACATGCGGGAGCTCCAGATCATCAAATGCCGCAACAGCCGCCACGACCAGGCGCCCCATCCCTACGAGATCCTCCGGGGCCTCGGGATCGTCCTCCACGACGTCGACGTGCATCGGCCCGTAACGGCCAAGGTGCCGTCCCAGCTCCGGCAGATGCTGCTCACCCGCGCCCTGCCCAAGGACGTCCGGGAACGGCTCGAGAAGTCCCTCGACGGGCTCACGGACGAGGACTTCGCGTCCCTCAAGCCGGAGCAGGTCCTCGAGCTGATCCTCCAGGAGTACCAGGCGGGAGGCTGACATGGCGCGGGGGTTGGGCCGGGCCCTCCAGACCGTCCTCGCTCAGGAGGGAGCCGCGGAGGACCTGGAGATCGAGGGACCGAGCCTCGCGAACGCACGGCGCCGCCAGGTCTTCCGCTACCTCTGTGTGCGGCCCTGCGCCCGGGTCGGGGAGATCGGCCGCGTCCTCCGGATGTCCCATGCGACGGTCCGGTGGCACGAGCGGGATCTCCTGGAGAACCACTACATCGAGTTCGACACGGCCCATGCGTTCCCGCGGGGCCTCATCGATCCGGAGGATACCGGGCTCTTCGCGCTCCTCGCGTCGCCCGGCCGCTCACGTCTCCTGATGGCCTGTTACTCGGACCCAGGGATCTCGCTCCTGGACCTGGCCGGTTCCGTTGAGCTCTCCCGCCAGAGCGCGAGCAAGATCGCCTCGGAGCTTGGCGACGTCGGGCTCGTGACCCTCGTCGAGGACGGCCGCTTCCGACGCCACTATCCGACGGATGTCCTCGCCCAGAAGCGCGCGGCGAACCGGCCGCGCGCGAAGGCGTTCGCCGAGGCCTTCGTACGGCGCCTCAAGGATGAGGGCCTGTCCCCCGAGCCGCTGCGGTCGGAGGAATCCGTGATCGTGGTCCGGTTCGGATCGACGGCGAAACGCGTCGTCTTGGACGTCCCGCTCGACCCGTACGTGACCGCCTGGAACTCCGAGCATTGAGCGAATCATGGTAACGGATTGGATATTCACCTTGATACGCAGGATATAACGCCCTTAATGAGGGACGCCCAACGACCTGCCGAACATGGACGAGAGCTACCTCGAGTGGCTACGAGTTCTCCCCGGCTTCTCGGCGGAGAAGGCCCGGAAGGTCGCGGAGCGCTTCCCGACCTTCGAGCACCTCCGCGCTGCCAGCCCCGAGGAGCTCGCGTCCGTCGAGGGCCTCACCCCGCAGGACCTCGAATCCCTCCACCACCTCCTCCGCGACCCGCGGGGCCGGGACGCGGACGGCCACCTCTTCCTGTGCCCCGAGTGCGGTTCCTTCGCGGGACCCGCGTCGGAAGAGTGCCCGTTCTGCGGCGTCTCCTTCGAGGAGGCCGAGCAGGAGGCGTCCGTCCAGGAGATCGACGCCTTCCTGAAGGACGAGGCGGATCCCGCCCTCCTCTGCGCGGGGTGCGGGGCCGTGATGGAGCGTGGCTCGACCCGGTGCGAGATCTGCGGGCGCACGTACACGCCACGGGAGGCGGCGGTCCTCCCCGGCGTCTCCGCCGAACTCGAGGCGCCCTCGCGATTCTGCCCCCACTGCGGCGCCTACCTGGCCGACGGGGTCTCCGAGTGCGGCATCTGCGGCTTCGACCGGCTTGCGACCCCCGAGCTCGTCGGGAACGGGCATAACGGGAAGGGCCTCGCGGAAGGCTTCCTGAGCCGCTGGCAGCGGGTTGCCGAGACGCCCGCGTCCACGGAGATGGACCGCATGGGCGAGGAGCTCGAGCAGTTCGAGAAGATCCTCGAAGCGGACCCGGCCCTCGAGAAGGTGTGGGCCAAGCGAGGCCGCGTGCTTGCGAAGATGGGGCGTGCGATCGAGGCCTCGGAGAGCCTCTCCAAGGCCGCCGAACTCGAGCCGACGAAGGATGAGGAGTACCGCCTCGAGGTCCTGGACATCCTGAAGGCCAAGGGCGACCTGTCCTTCCTGCCGCCGCGGTGGGGCGGGCCCCGCGCGACGGCGGCCCCCTCCACGGCGGACGCGCGCCTGATCGAGGCCCTCCGCCACTACGAGGCCCTCCTTGAGCGGGACCCCGAGATCGTCGTCGCGTGGCGCACGAAGGGCGAGATCCTCGAGCGCCTCGGCCGCGGGGACGAGGCCCGCGCCTGCTTCGAGCGGGCCGATTCGCTCGAGCGGCGCGAGGGCGACCTCCTCAAGGCTCGCGTGTCCGGACTCCAGGGGCAGGGCATCGCATCTCCCTCTCCCTCCCTCTCGGGTCGGACGAACGGACTGGAGACGGGTCGCGGGAACGGCCGCACGAACGGGCGCACAAACGGCCGCGTGAACGGGCTCGCCGAAGGACGCGTGAACGGCCTGACGAACGGGGCCGTCAACGGGCGGGGGACGGGCCGGGGCGCGACGAATGGCCTCGGAGGATTCACGAACGGGCGGACGAACGGGCTCGTGAACGGCAACGGTTTCACGAACGGCCGCCGCGGGCGCTACGGGCCTGCGCGGATGCCCACCCAGCCGCACTGGACCCGCTCCCTCGTGGGGATCGCCGCCGTGGTCGCGCTCATGGTCCTCGTGCCTGTCCTGGCGAGCATCCTCACGCCATCCCCCGGCGCGTATGCGCCGATCGCGATCGACCACAACTTCAGCGAATGGAACCGGTTCACGGCGTACGCGAACGCGCCTCCCACGAACCTGAACAACCCGGACATCAACCTCCTCGCGGTCAAGGTTGCGACGGACCCGTCCAACCTCTATGTGTACGCGAAGGTCCAGGGCCTGTTCTTCCAGGCCCCCTGGACGAACGGGACAGAGAGCCTCCTTGTCTTCGTCGACGCGGATCACAGTGCGAGCACCGGCTATCCGATTGGCGACCTTGGAGCGGACTCCCTCGCCGTCGTCACGGGCTGGGATGGTCAGATCCAGACGATGGCCCGGTATGTGTTCAACGAGACCGGGATTGTCCGCTCGAACGACTTCCGCCGCTTCCTCTCCGCAGGCACGGTCGACGCGGCCTTCCTCGGCGCCGAATCCGAGATTCGCATCCCGATGGACACGGACCCGACCCAGGCGCGCTTCCTCGTGTACGCGGCGGACAACCTGGGCAACCGGGACAGCATGATCGGGATGATCCAGCCCGCGAAGCCGACCATCGTGGTCTCCCAGACCACGGTGGCCGCGGACACAATCCGGAACGCTTCGGTCCCCTTTCTCCGCATCTCTCTCTCCGGGATGGGCGGCTCGCCCTCCCTGACGGCCCTGTCCCTCCTGCGGCAAGGCAGCTCCTTGGATCCCGCGAATGTTTCCCTGTATCTGGATGACGGCAGCGGGACATTCGGTCCGAATGATACGATCCTCGCCACGACGGCCCTCGCCGCGCCACTCACCCCCATCCCCGTGAACCTGAGCTTGACGCGACCCGTCACCGTCTGGGCCGTCGTTGACTGGACCCGCATCACCGCGAACAAGACCTTCGGTCTCCAGGTCGCCGCCGCGATCGGCAACGGCACGTCGAGCCTGACGCCGCCGATGACGAAGCTCGTGTACCTCGGCGCGGCCCCCGCCACCCCGACCGTCGACGGTGCCTTCGGCGATTGGAACGGCCGCCCCTACGGCGCGGACCCCCTCGGGGATGTGGTGAACGGCACGAGCAGCTACGTCTACAACGCGAATGTCGACCTCCTGGCCGTCGCGGTGGACCGAAGCGCGAACCTGACCGGGTACGCGCAGGTGGACGGGCGGATCCTCGGAGGCGAGGACGTCCCGAACGAGGCGCTGCGGCCCAACCCGAGCCCGCCGCCGAACGGGAACATCAGCAACGTCACACCTCCGTACGTGCCCCAGGTGGGGTACGACGTCCTGTACGCGTATGTGGATGCGGACAACTCCTCCCTCACGGGCCTCCAGGCGTCGACGGGCACCGCGAACTTCGGGTTCGACTACGCCCTGATGGTGACCGGTCGGAACGGCACGATTTCTTCGAGTTCCCTCTACCGGTATGTCCCGACCCCGAACGGGACCTGGCAGTTTGTGCGCCCGATCGTCGCAGCCCTGGATGCGCACCGCATCGAGTTCGGCGTTGACGCGAGCGCGATGAACCTGACCGCTTCGTACCGCGTCGTGTTCTACGCGACGGACTGGCGGCTCCAGTACGACGTCGCTCTCCCGGACGCGGCGGTGCGTTTCTTCGCCCTCGCGACCCAGGCGATCGCGAACAGCGTCGTGATCAACGAGGTCTCCCCGCAGCCGAACCCCGAGTGGATTGAGGTCGCGAACCCGACCTCCGCAAGCGTGAACCTCCAGGGATGGACCCTGAACGTCGTCAAGGGCGGCAAGTTCGCCGTCCTCTACACCTTCGGCAACGTCGTCCTCGGACCGTTCGGTTCCGGGACCGAGTACTTCGCTCCCGAGATGCCGAAGAACTCCCTGCCGAACGGGCAGAACACGGTGTCCCTGAACCTCGGGACGGTGGTCACGGACCAGACCACGTACAACTCGAGCGTCGGGGGTACGAAGACCTGGTCCCGGTTCAAAGACCCCTCGACGGGTCAGCCGATGTCCTCATACAACGGGGGGTCCGCATGGTATGTATCGAGCGTGGCCACCCAGGGCCGCCCGAACGACCGCACCCGACCCATCCTCACCGTCGCGAAGACCGTGAGCGCGGTCCGCGGCACGCCCGGGGACCTCCTGACCTATACGGTCTACTTCAACAACACAGGCGACGGCGCCGCGAAGATGGTGTGGATCAACGACACGATGCCGAGCGGCGTGACGTTCGTCTCCTCAAGCACCGCCCCCACCTCGGTCGTCGGATCGACCCTGGGCTGGGTCCTCAACAACGTGGCCCCGGGAGGGCACAGTCTGACCGTCTCGGCCCAGGTCAACGGGAACGGGGCCGAGGCATCCGTCCAGGTGAACCGGGTGGCGATGACTTACACGGACCAGGTGCGGCAGATCCTCGGAAACGGGCAAGCCTGGGCGAACTTCACCGTCACGCGGCCCCAGATCACGGTCGTCAAGACCGTCACGCCGCCGCGCGCGACGGCGGGCCAGACCGTGACGTACATGATCTACTACAACAACACGGGCTCGTCGAACGCGGGGACGGTCAGCATCGTCGACACCCTCCCGAGCGGCCTCGCGTACACGGGCAGCAGCCCCGCCCCGACCTCGGTGAGCGGCCGCACGTACTACTGGAACTTCACGAACGTCGCGCCGGGCGCGCACAGCATCCGGGTCACGGCGGTCGTCAACGCGGGCACGCCGACGGGCAACCTCGTGAACTGGGCGTTCCTGAACTACACGTCCATCCGCGGCTTCGTCCTCGGAGGCAGCCGGTCCTCCTCGATCGTCGCGATCCCCGAGCTCAGCGACTTCCTCATCGTCCTCGCCGTGCCGGGCCTCATCCTCGGGATTGGCTGGCGCACGCGCCGCTCCAAGCGCGATGGCAAGAAAGGGTGAGTGGCTGACAGCGTTCCATGGATCGGCGGCCGTTAGAGCGGCACGGTTCGTCGTCCACCACAAGGATGGACGGCTAGCGTACCTAGGTCGCCGGCCCAAGCCCCGGTCAGGCCGGGGCGGGCTTCCCACGGGCTCGCGCACCGTAGTACCGCAGGGAACGTGGGCGGGCTTAACTTCCGGGTTCGGGATGGGACCGGGTGTATCCCCGCCGCTTTGGCCGTCAAACCACTGCTGAGAAAGCCGAGAGGACGCGGCGTATATCAGGATTTCGTTCGGAGCCGCTAACCGATCCAGCGGAGCAGGCCGAGCAGCACGTTCCCCACGAAGAAGGCGAGCAGTAAGCCACCCAGCAGTGGGACCATGAACGGGATCTGCGGCGTGACCCACGCGCGGTCGATCCCTGCGGCACGGAGCCGAGCGACATCTTGAGTCGGATCTTTGCCCCGTTTCGGGAACAGGACGAGGACGTGGTCTCCACGATCATTGATCTTTTCCATAAGCCACGCCTTCGGCGGAAGCGGATCGAGG
>JBGPGA010000034.1:0-16445 GCA_041483635.1 Thermoplasmata archaeon | reverse complement strand
CGATCTGCTCGAGCCGCCGCCTCGCAGCCTCGCCGTCGAACCTCGCCCCGGTCCGTTCGAGCAATCGGAGGGACGCGTCGTGGATCGCTTCCACCTGGTCGTCCGTCAGCACTTGGAGACGCGCCGGATTCCGGATTCCCTGCATGCCCTCGCCTCTCGCGGGTCCTGCGCGCCGCAGGCGCGGAGCGCAGGCTCTCTCGCGACAGAGGTGCGGGGCTATGAAGGCTCAGCTCTTACAACACGTGAAGAGGAGCGATTGGGTGGACTCAGGCGTCCCGAGGGAAGGCGTCTTCGAAACCGCGGTGGAGGTTCTCCAAGAGGGCCGGCACGAGGTCGGGCGGCGTCGCCCGCAACCCGCAATCGGGCAGGACGAAGGCGAGGTGCTCGGGTGCAGCGGTCTGCATGATCCCCCGCAGCAGAGTCGCCACATCGGAAGGCTTCATGACCTCCTCCGGCCGCGACACCTGGACGTCGATGCATCCCGCCCCGAGGCGGATGTCGCGGTCCTCCCAGGATCGAGGTTCGAGCAAGGCGCGGTTCTCTCGTTCGGCCTTGCCTGCAAAGGCCAGGCTCAGGACGGAGATTCGCTCCAGCCGGAACAGCGCCTCGAGGGCCCTCGCGCGCGCGAGCCCGCCACAGACATGGAGGCTCACCCGCTCGCGGGGGAGCTCGGAGGCGAGGAGATCGAGTCGATCGATCTCGGGTCGGTAATCTCGCATGCCCTGGGAGAGGATCGGCTCGTCGAGCTGGAGGCTCACCCCGCGGCGGCCGATTTCGCGGGCGATGGGCCGGAGCGCCTCCGTGAGGTCATCGTGCAGGGCGGGGTCCATCAGCCCCCTGTAGGACGGGCCGGCTCCGCCTGCCGCGCAGGCGAGGAGGAAGGTCGCAGGTCCTGTGAGACTCATCTTGAACGCCGCGTCTGGGTACAGGGACCGAAGCCGGTCGAGATCGCGGACCTTCGTGAAACGGGCCGGTTCCTCCATGGGCCGGATGCGACCCGTGATGCGAGGGATCCCGCGCCCTTCTCGGATCCCTGGGATCTCCGTGTAGAGCGACAGCATGTCCCCGCGTTGCTCGCCGTCGGTCAGGAGCTCGATCCCGTGCGTGCGCTGGATTTCCACCGCCGCCTTCAGGGCTTCCTCCGGACCACCGCCGAAGGGCGGAAGGCTGCCGATCAGGGTCAGGACCGGACGCATGCGGAGACCTACTTCCCAGAGACTGCACTCCGGCGAAGGCGTCCTCCCGCTTCAATGTCGCGGCCCACGGCCCTCGCTCTCGAATCCGAGGAGCACCTTCCCTGAATTCGCATTCCTTCCCGGAAAACCTGTACTGCTCTTAGGGAGACATTAAATAAATCCTGGGACGCTCGAATCCCTGGGAGGCCGCTGCGATGCCGGGCGTGTATACGCTCTCGCAACTGATCAGGGTTCGAGACCGTTCCGCCCTGCGTTGTCCGCGGCCCCAATGGACGTAAGCGTCGCCAGGAGGTGGAACATGGAGACGAGCGAGCACGTGCCGGAAATGCTGGAGCCGATTGGGAAAGTCCTGCGTCGGCATCCCAAGGTGAACCGCCAACTCAATCGGGCCCTCGCACCCTTCGAGAATTCGGCTAAGGTGCTCCTGTTCAGCTGCAACATGTGCGGCCAGTGCCTCCTCCACGAGAACGGGTACACCTGCCTGATGAACTGCCCCAAGCAGCTCCGAAACGGCCCGTGCGGGGGCGTCCGGATGAACGGGCACTGCGAGGTGATGGCGGACATGGAATGCGTCTGGCTCAAATCTGAGCGGCGTTCGCGCCGGTTCCCCGGACGCGACCTCTTCCTGCGAATCCACGCTCCCCTCGACTGGCGGAGGAAAGGCAGCTCCGCGATCCTGAACGCGATCGCAGGCTGGCCAGGGAACGGGAAGGAATGATCATGCTTCCCGCAGAGCCGTTGCGGGGCCGGTTCGAGCGTGCGCTGCGTTCGGGCCGTCCCGTGGTCACGTGCGAGATCGGAAGTCCGGATGGTGCGGACCCCGCCGACGTGCGCAAGCGTGCGAAGCTCGTGCGGGACTACGTCGACGCGGTGAACGTGCCGGACAACACGGGCGGGGTCGTCCACGCATCCCCGCTCGCGGCCTGCGCGATCCTCGTCCAGGAAGGAATCGACCCGATCCTCCACATGACCTGCCGTGACCGGAACCGCATGGCCCTTCAGAGCGACATGCTCGGAGCGGCCCTCCTCGGCATCCGGAACATCCTCTGTCTCACCGGAGACCACATGGTCCACGGAGACCAGCCCGAGACGAAACCGGTCTACGATGTCGACTCGGTCATTCTGCTCGAGATTGCAAATCACCTGACGCGAGAGGGCAAGTACCTCAGCGGACGGGAGATCGATCCCCCGCCGGACCTGTTCCCCGGGTGCGCGGCGGAACCCTTCGCCCCGCCCTACGAGTATCGCCCGTTGCGCCTCCGGAAGAAGGTCGATGCAGGCGCCCGTTTCGTGCAGACGCAGATCGTGTTCAACGTGGGCCGCTTCCGTGAATACATGGGCCGCGTCCACGACCTCGGTGTCGACAAGCGCGTGCCCATCCTTGCGGGAGTCGCGCCGATCCGGTCTGTCAAGGCCGCGACGTTCATGCGGGACGAGGTCCCCGGCATGGAAGTCCCCGACCTCCTCGTGCGCCGCATGCAACGAGCCGGGGACGACAAGAAGAAGCGGGAAGCCGAGGGGATCGCAATCTGCGTCGAGATCATCGAGGAGATCCGGAAGATCCCCGGGGTCGCCGGATTCCATCTCATGCCGATCAACTGGGAGTCGGCCGTGGCGAAGATCTCCCGCGAGGCGCACCTCCAGCCCGCTCTCTCATCGCCGAAGCCGCCCCCTGACGAGACCAAGGCGGCGGTCGGTCCGCCGTTCGCCGCGCCCGCATCGGCAGCTTCCTTTTCGTCCTCGCCGAAGCCTTAGGAGGAGATTTGATGAAGACCGTACTGTCGTCAGCGAAGAAGACTGTCGTGATTAGCCCGGACGATCCCTTCGTCGTGATCGGCGAGCGCATTAACCCGACGAACCGCAAGAAGCTCGCCGAGGAGCTGCGTCGGTTCGACTACACGCGGGTGAAGGCGGATGCGTTGGCCCAGGTCCAGGCGGGCGCTCAGGTCGTCGACGTGAACTGCGGCGTCCCGGGGGCCGACGAGCCCGCGATCCTCAAAGGCGCCGTGGAGATCCTTCAGGCGACGATCGATGCCCCGCTGTCCCTGGATTCCTCCGTTGTGGAGGCCTTGGAGGCTGCGCTCCCCGTGTACAAGGGGAAGGCCCTCATCAACTCCGTCACGGGCGATGACCGCCTCCTCGAGCGTCTGCTCCCCGTTGTCAAGAAGTACAATGCGGCCGTGATCGGCATCACCCACGACGAATCCGGCATCAAGAACGACGCGAGGGCTCGGCTCGCCGTTGCGGAGAAGATCGTGAAGCGGGCGATGGAACACGGAATCCCTAAGGAGGACGTCGTGATCGACCCGATCTGCATGCCGATCGGCGCGAACACGAAGCTCGGGGTCATCACGCTCGACACGATCCGCTTGGTGAAGCAGGAGCTCGGTGTCAACATCTCGATTGGAGCAGGGAACGTCGGATTCGGCCTCCCTGACCGTCCGACCCAGACCGCGGCGATCATCCTGCTCGGGATGCCTCTGGGCCTGACCGCGTCGATCGCCAATCCGCTCGAGCATGAGATCTACCGCGCCGTCCTCGCGGGGGACCTCATGCTGGGTCGGGACTCGTTCGGCATGAAGTGGATGGGCTACTACCGCAAGCGCGAGGCCGAGGCGAAGGCGGCCGCGGCCCAGGCGGCGGGACCGGCAGCGGAGCCGCCGAAACCCGTCGCGTGAGGGTCAAGTCTGCGTCGTCCCCCGCCTCTGCGACGGGAAAGGTCTATGTCCCGGTCCGCGTACCCAGCCTCGAGGCGGAGTCGTGGCGAAAAAGCCCAAGCCGAGGGTGGGTGCGAAGGGCTCGTCCGAGTACTACTGGAAGAAGTACGAGCAGTACTTCCCGAAGTATTTCTGGGCCGATGACACCCGCCTCGCGAACATCGTGCTGAGGAGCGCCAAGGGCTCGATGCTCGTCGACGTGGACGGCAAGGAGTACATCGATCTCACGAGCCAATGGTCGACTAACAATCTGGGGAACGTGCACCCGGAGATCCTTGAGGCCACCGTGGACGCACTCGAGCGGTACGGGTTCCTGATCTACTTCATGAACCCGCACGTGCCGATGATCGAGCTCGCAGAGAAGCTCCTGGAGATCCGACCCTCCCCGAACCTGACGCGCGTCTTCCTCGAACTCTCGGGCACCGGAGCGTCGGAGGCCGCGGTCAAGCATGCGATCGAGGTCACGCACAGGCCACTCATCTTGAGCTTCATGGGTCAGTATCACGGGCTCAGCATCGGGGCGACCGCGTTCGGGAGCCTGGGCTCGCGTTGGAGGCGGTACTGGGAAGCCTTCTCCGGAGGGGCCGTCCACGCGCCCTATCCGCGGGTATACCGCAAGCCGGCAGGAATGACAGACGAGGAGTACGGCGACTTCTGCCTCAGTTTCCTGGAGGATCAGATCCTTCGCTACGTCGCGCATCCGGAGCGGATCGCGGGCGTCATCCTGGAACCTGTGGCCCTGGAGGCGGGCGTGTGGATCCCGCCGGCCAACTTCGTCCGGGGACTGAAAGGGATGGCCGAGGAGTACGACTGGTTCTTCATCGCGGACGAGGTCGAAGCGGGCCTGGGCCGCTGCGGGAAGATGTGGAGCATCGAACACTTCGGCGTCGCTCCGGACATGATCTCGATTGGCAAGGCCCTCGGCGGAGGTCTCATGCCCATCTCTGCCGTGCTCGGAGACGACCGGGCTATGGGCGAAGGTGAGGTCGTCGCGGGGACGACGTTCGGCGGCCATCCCGCCTCCTGTGTCGCAGCGACGACCGCGATCGGGATCATGGTGCGCGACCGGATCGCCGAGAGGTCCGCGCGCCTGGGAGCCAAGGCACTCAAGCGAGTCAAGGAGTGGGAGGACCTGCCGCTCGTCGGGGAGACGCGAGGGCTCGGACTGGCGATCGGCGTTGAGCTCGTGACGAGCAAGAAGTCGAAAGCCCGCGCCCTGAAGACGACTCGTTCCGTCTTCTTCGATTGCGTCGAACACGGAGTCGTCCCGCTGTACGACTACGACATGAACGTACTCCGGATCCAGCCCCCGCTGACAATCGAGGAGAAGGACCTCGAACGCGCACTCGATGTCATGGAGGAATGCCTCCATCGCGCCTCACGCGGGAAGGCGGAATGAGACGGCCGAGCGGAAGGCGACCTCATCAAGCCTTTCGGTGCGGCGGGTCGTAGAACGGCCGCTCGACGACAACCGCGGGAGCCCGTTTGCGCTCCCACTCCACCTCGAGCTCGATCTCGAGGTTCGTGCCCAGGTGCGCGTACTCTGAACGGACGGTCGCAATCCCGATGTACTTCTTGAGCGTGGGAGACCAGCACCCACTCGTTCCCCACCCCACCTGACGGAACCCGGAGTACAAAGGGACTTTCGAGGTCCACGGGTCCGACGGCGGTGTCGGCGGGAGGCCGAGATCGGTGAAATACTTCGACGCGGTCGGCCAGTCGACCTCGATTCCGATCGTCCGCCGGGGAACGCCGTTGCGGAGCTCCTCCGCGAGTGCAGGTCTTCCAACGAACGGCCCCTTATTCATCGCGACGGTCCAATCCAGGCTGAGTTCGAACGGGGAGTAACGCTGGGCGTCAATCAGGGCGCTCCTCGAGTGAATGTAGTCCACCTCGGCGAGCACGAACCCGGCCTCGATACGGCACACGTCCATCGCGACTTGGCCGGCAAGTTGCATGCGGTGCGGCGCACCGTACTTCATGATCGAATCGAAGAGCCTCTCGGCCTTCTCCCGCTCGACCCAGATTTCGTAGCCCAGGTCGCCCGTGTAGCCCGTGCGCGAGATCTCGACCGGGATGCGATCAATCGTCGCCGAGATGAACCGGAAAAACTTGAGCTTGTCCAGGGCGGGCCCCGCGGCGTCCCGGAGGATGTCCCGGGAGCTCGGTCCTTGGAGGGAAAGCGTGCCGATGTCTTCGGACACGTCCTCGACCCGCACATCCAGGCCCATCGCGTTGTCCTCGATCCACTTCAGGCTGGGCTGCGCCGACGTGAGCCGGAAGCTGCCGTCCCCGTAGTTCCAGATCGTGCCGTCGTCGACGACCTTCCCCCGGTCGTCGCACCAGGGAGTGTAGACGACGTGCCCCTTGGAGAACTTGCGCAGGTCCCGCGTCACGATCTTGTTGAGGACGCGCTGCGCGTCCCTGCCCTCGATGCGATACTTGTAGAGCGGCGAGACATCGATCAGGCCCGCGCTGTGTCGGATCGCGTAGTACTCCATGTACGGGACGACAGAGTAGGAGCTCGCGGAGAGGTAGCCGGACCAGGCCTGCCATTCCCAGCTCTGGCACAGCGGAAACGTCCGCGAATGAAAGGGTGAGCCCTTGAGCACGGTTCCTCCTCCTGTCCCGACGTCGCCGGATCCAGGATTGCAGCGCGGTCGGTAATCCGTTTTCGGGAAGTCCCGGTGAGGGATAAGCGTTTCGGAAAACCGAATCCCGGGTTGGATAAGGAATGACAGATAAAATCGGCGTCCCGAGAAAAAACGCTATATCCCGGTGACGGTTTCCCCGCCTAAGGCCGGCGTCCGCACTCGGCCGATGACCGATGGAAGCGAGCCTTGGGGAGGAGGACGGGAATTGCAGTCCGGACGGGCGTACGACGCAATCGTCATCGGCGGAGGGCACAACGGACTCGTAGCGGCCGCCTATCTCGCCCGTGCGGGGAAGAAGGTCCTCGTCCTGGAGCGCCGCCACGTGGTCGGCGGTGCCGCAGTCACGGAAGAGGTCTTCCCTGGATTCAAGTTCACGGTCTGCTCCTATGTCTGCAGCATGCTCCGGCCCGTGGTGATCCGCGAGCTCGAGCTGCCGAGGTTCGGCCTGACCGTGATCCCGCAGGAATGCAATTTCATTCCCGCACGGGATGGCCGGTACCTCTATTTCCGGGGCGAGGAGGAGGATACGCACAACGCCGTGTTGGCGTTCTCCAAGCACGACGCAGAGGCGTTGCCGCGGTACGACGCCCTGATGGTTCGGCTATGCAAGTTCATCCAACCCCTCCTCGACATGGCGCCTCCGGATATCGGATCGTTCAATCCGAATGAACTGCGCAAGCTGATGAAGCTCGCCGCCCCGCTCCGGGAACTCTCCGAGGAAGAGGTCTACGAGTTCGCCCGCGTGATGACGATGAGCGCGGCCGACTACCTCGACGAGTGGTTCGAGGGGGATCTCCTCAAGGCCGGGCTCGCCGCGAGCGGCATCATCGGGACCCTGCTCGGACCCCGCTCTCCAGGAACCGCGTATGTGCTGCTGCATCACTCCATGGGCGAGATCGACGGTGCCTACCGGTCTTGGGGCTACGTCCGGGGCGGTATGGGAGCGCTCAGCGCGTCCATTGCCGCGTCGGCCACCAATCTCGGTGCAGGCATCCGCACGGACGCGGAGGTCCGCCAGATCCTCGTGCGTGGCGGACGGGCGGAAGGCGTCGAGCTCTCGACGGGGGAGCGTATCTATTCGCGGGTGGTCCTCTCGAACTGCGACCCGAAGCGGACGTTCCTCAAGCTCCTGGACCCGCAGACGCTCCCCGAGGATTTCGTCCGCGGGATCCGGAACTTCAACATCGAAGGCTCGTCGGGGAAGGTCAACCTCGCCCTCGATTCGTTCCCGGACTTCAAGGTCCTCCCCGGGTACGGCCCCCATCTCCAGGGCGACGTCACGATCGGCGAGAGCATGGACTACATCGAGAAGGCCTATGAGGATGCCAAGTACGGGGACTTCTCGCACCGCCCCTACATCGACATGTGCATCCCATCCACGTTGGACCCGACCATCGCGCCTCCGGGCAAGCACGTCATGTCGAACTTCATCCAGTACGCACCGTACCATCTCCGGAAGGGCACGTGGCCCGAGCGCCGCGAGGAGTTCGGCGAGACGGTCCTCGACACGATCGAGGAGCACGTCCCCAAGATCCGCGAGATCATCGTGGGCAAGCAGGTCCTCAGCCCGTGGGACCTCTAGCAGGAGTTCGGACTCACGGGTGGCAACATCTTCCACGGCGAGCTGACGCCGAACCAGCTCCTGTTCTTCCGTCCCGTCCCCGGGTGGGCGCAGTACCGCACGCCGATCAAGGGGCTCTACCTGTGTGGCTCCGGGGCCCATCCGGGCGGCGGTGTGATGGGCGCGCCGGGCCGGAACGCGGTGGTTGAGGTCCTGAAGGACCTGAGCCTGAGGCGGGTGTGACCGTGCACGGCGCCTACGACGTCGTCGTGATCGGCGGGGGCCACAACGGGCTCGTCGCCGCCACGTACCTCGCGAAGTCGGGCCGGCGCGTCTTGGTCCTCGAGCGGCGAGCCGCGGTCGGCGGCGCGGTGACCACGGAGGAGATCCGCCCCGGATTCCGAGCCCCGACGGGCGCGGCCCTCTGCGGGCTCTTCCGCCACGAGATCATCGATGACTTGGAGCTCATCCGTCACGGGCTGTCGTTCCTCCCGTTCGATCCTGCGTCGGTCGTCCTCGGGGAAGGAGGCAAGGCACTGTCCCTCTGGCACGACGTGCGCAGGGCCCAGTTGGAGATCGCGAAGAGCTCGCCCGCGGACGCGGCCGCGTACCCGCGGTTCCGCGCCCTGCTGGCCGAGGTGGCCCAGGTCCTGGACCCTCTCATGCTGTCCATCCCGCTGAGCGTGGCCGACCCTTCCATCGCGGACGGCTGGTTCCTCCTCGGGCGCGCCCTCAAGCTCCGGCGCCTCGGCCGGAAGACGATGTATGAGGTCCTCCGCATGCCGCCGATGAGCCTCCACGACTACCTCGGAGAGTGGTTCGAAGGGGAGACGCTCAAGGCGGGTCTCTCCGTCGATTCCCTCTCCGGGATGTTCCGCGGACCGTGGTCGCCCGGGACGGCGTTCGGCCTGATCCACCACTTCCTCGTCGATGCGAACGGCGGGAGCTGGGCCTTCATCCGCGGGGGAAGCGCCACCCTGGCGAACGCACTCGGCTCGGCGGCCCAGGCCCATGGCGTGACGATTCGCACGAACGCGGAGGTCCGGCGGATCCTCAGCCCGGACGGCCGGGCGACGGGCGTGGAGCTCGCGGGGGGCGAGACGATCCCGGCACGGGTCGTGGTCTCGACCGCCGACCCGAAGAGGACCTTCCTGACCCTGACCGACCCGTTCATCTTGGGAGCAGACTTCCTCCTCCGGGTCCGGAACTACAACTCGGAGGGCTGTGTGTCCAAGGTCAACCTCGCACTCGATGCCGCGCCTCAGATGCCCGCCGTCGGCGGGGTCGCGCCCCACTTCCAGATCGCCCCGTCGATGGAGTACATCGAGCGCGCGTACGACGACGCGAAGCACGGGGATGTCTCCGAGTCGCCTTTCTTGGACGTGGTCGTGCCCACAGCGGTCGACTCGAGCCTGGCGCCGACTGGGAAGCACATCCTATCCGTCCTCGTTCAGTACACACCCTATCACCTGAAGAACGGCAAGTGGGCCGACCGACGGGACGATCTCGGCGAGCGGGTCCTCGATCTGCTCCAGCCGCATGTGCCGAACGTCCGCTCGGCGCTCGCCGGGATGGAGATCCTGACCCCCGCCGACCTCGAGTCCCGGTTCGGGTTGACGGGAGGCCATATCTTCCACGGCGAGATGACGCTCGACCAGCAGTACGTCCTCCGGCCCGTCCCCGGATGGGGTCGCTACCGCACGCCGATCCCCGGCCTCTACCTGTGCGGCTCGGGAAGCCATCCGGGCGGCGGCATTACGGGGGCGCCCGGCTATAACGGCGCCCAGGCGATCCTACAGGACTGGTCCTCGCTCGTCCGGTCGAGCTAGGACGTCACGTGAGCCGCTCGATGATCGTCGCGAGACCCATTCCGAAGCCGATGCAGAGGACCGCAAGACCGTAGTGCAGGTCCTGCCGCTCCATCTCGTGGAGCATCGTCGTGATCAGGCGCGCGCCGCTCATGCCGAGGGGATGCCCCAGCGCGATGGCGCCTCCGTTCACGTTGAGTTTCGCGTCGTCGAAGCCGATCTCGTTGCGGGTGGCGAGGGGGACGCTGGCAAAGGCCTCGTTCACTTCCCAGAGGTCGATGTCGTCGACCGCGAGCTCGGCCTTGGCGAGGGCCTTCTGCACGGCGGGGATCGTCCCGTCGAGCATGATCGTCGGACTCGTTCCTGCGACCCCGGTCGCGACGAAGCGCGCGCGGGGCTCGAGCTTCAGTTCCTTCGCCTTCTCCGGGTTCGTCACGAGGATCGCGCACGCGCCGTCGTTGATGCCGCTCGAGTTCGCGGCGGTGATCCGGCCGTCCGGCTTGAACGCGGGCGGGAGGGACTTGATCTTCTCCAGAGTCGTCGTGCGCCGCGGATGCTCGTCCGTGTCGAACATCCGTTTATTCCCGCTCTCGTCGACGACGGGAACCGGGACTATCTCCCGCTTGAAGCGGCCTTCGTCGATTGCCCGGATTGCCTTCATGTGGGAGTGATAGGAGAACTCGTCCATCTGGTCCCGCGTGACGTGGTACTTGTCAGCTACGAGGTCTGCAGAGATCCCTTGCTGGACGATCTCGTATTTCTCGAGTAGCTTCTGGCTGAGCTCGCCCATGTCCGACCCGAGGGGAACGCGGCTCATCGATTCCACGCCGCCCCCGATGACGACCTCGTTCTGGCCCGTCATGACTTCCATGGCGGCGAAGTTGAACGCCTGGAGCCCGGAGGCGCACATCCGGTTCACGCTCGTCCCCGGCACCGTGTCTGGAAAACCTGCGATGAGTGGCGCGAGGCGCCCGATGTTCGCCCCCTGGTCCGCGACCTGGGTGACACATCCGAGGACGACGTCTTCGATGATCTTCGGCTCGATTCCGGCCCGGTCCACGACGTCCCGCAGGACGCAGGCCGCGAGGTCGTCGGGCCTCCAATCCTTCAGGGAGCCGCCTCGCTTTCCGATCGCTGTTCGGACCGCGCCCACAATGACTGCGTCAGGCATCGGCGTCCCCGAAAATCAAGAAGGGCCGGGCGAGATAAGAAGGTTCGCCAGACCGCCCGGGGAAGATTCAAGTCCATCTGGCGGTTTCAGCGAAGAGATGCCCGCGCCGCTGGAAGGTCTTCTGATCCTGGATTTCACCCGCCTCCTCCCCGGGCCCTTCGCGACCCAGCTGCTATGCAACCTCGGTGCGGAGGTTATCAAGATCGAGGATCCCAGCCTCGGCGACTACATGCGAACTGTCCCGCCCTCGATTCAGGGTGTCTCGTATCCCTACCTCATGGTGAATCGGGGGAAGAAGTCCCTCGCCGTCGACCTGAAGTCGAAGGAGGGCCGCGAGATCCTATACAAGCTCGTCCCGAAGGCCGACATCGTCATCGAGCAGTTCCGCGCGGGGGTCATGAAGAAACTCGGGGCGGACTACAAGACCCTTGCCAAGTTGAACCCACGGCTCGTCTACTGCTCCTTCTCCGGATACGGACAGACCGGCCCCGCCAAGGACGTTCCGGGACACGACATCACCTTCGAGGCCCACGCCGGGATCCTCGGCGTGACCGGGGACCAGGAAGGGCGGCCGGTAATCCCCGGCGTGCCGATGGCGGATCTCGCGAGCGGGTTCAACGCAGCGATGTCCGTGCTTGTCGCGCTCCGCACCCGCGACCTGACCGGGAAGGGCGAGTTCATCGATGTTTCCATCTTCGATACGGCGGTAAGCCTCATGGTCCTAAACCTCGCGCGGTACCTCGCGACGGGCGAGGAGCCTGTCGCGGGCGAGACGCTCCTGACCGGCACGTTCCCATTCTACAACCTGTACGAGACAGCAGATGGCGGCTGGCTCGCGGTCGCGGTCGTCGAATCCAAGTTCTGGGTGAAGATGTGCGAGCTGCTCGGTGCCCCGGAACTTGCGGACGCTCAGTTCAGCGACGAGAGGGAGAAGACCCGGGTCGTCGCGACGATCCGATCCCGATTCCGCTCGAAGACCAGGGCTGAGTGGGAGGCCATGTTCGCGAAGGCCAATCTCCCGATCATCGGCGTGAAAAACGTCGCGGACCTGGTACGGGACCCGCAGGTGAAGGCGAGGGACCTCCTCCCGGTCGTGGACGTGCCTGGCCTCTGGAAGGTGCAGGTCATCGGCCACCCGGCCAAGCACTCCGTCTCCACGACTCGGAATCCCGCCCGCGCCCCAGGGAAGGGGGAGGACACGGACGAGATCCTGGCGTCCCTCGGATACACTCGGAAGCAGGTTGAAAGCCTCGTGAAGAAGGGCGTTGTCGGGCGAGGCTAAGGGGATTCGGCGCGGCGTCGTGGCCCGTGTGTTCAATCGCATTGACGCGGAGGCCTTTTACGGCCGTCCGCCGGTTCACTCGCCCTTGAAGTTCGGTGGCCGCTTTTCCATGAACGCCTGGATGCCCTCGTACACGTCATCCGTGGACATCACGAGACCGAAGGCCATCGCCTCCATCTCGAGCGCCGCGTCGATCGGCATGTCGCCGCTGCGGTTGAGCAGCACCTTGATGAGTCGCATCGCGACCGGCGGTCCCTTTGCGAGCTTCTCGGAGAACGTCTTGACCTCGGATGAGAACGCCTCGTTGTCCACGGCCTTCGTGACCAGCCCGATCGCGGCGGCCTCGTCGGCCATGATGCGGTCCCCGATCATCGCGAGCTCCTTTGCCTTCGCGAAGCCTACGATCCGGACGAGGCGCTGACTCCCGCCTGCGCCGGGGACGAGCCCCCGCGCAACTTCCGTCTGCCCGATCTTGGCCCGCTTCGCCGCAATCCGGAAGTCGCACGCCAAGGCGAGTTCCAGCCCGCCCCCCACGGCCGAGCTGTTCAGGGCCGCCAGGGTCGGCTTGGGGAAGTTCGCGACCGTGTGGAAGACCGCCTCGGAGCGTCGGGAGACTTTCCAGAACTGGTGCGCCTTCGACGCATCCCCGAACGCGGTGAGATCCGCGCCCGCGCTGAAGGCGCGCTCGCCGGAACCCGTGAAGACGACGCAGCGCACGCCATCGTCTTTGCCCAGGTCCCCCAGGGCCTTCTCGATCTCCTCGAACATCTGAGGAGTGAAGGTGTTCAGCCGATCAGGGCGATTCAGGGTGATCGTCGCGACCCCGCTGGCCGCGTCTTTCGCTATCAAGATTGTCTCAAACGTCACGGGAGCACCAGGAGCCTCAGCCGCACGGTGGTCGTAGAATCCCTTTCCAGACGCGACCCCGAGTTGGCCGTTCGCCACCATGTTCTGGAGGATCTTCGCGGGCTTCGACCGCGGGTGGTTCTGGAGCGCCGCGAGCACCTTGTCGATCCCGAGTTCGTCCGCGAGGGCGAGGGGTCCTTTCGGGAACGCGGTGCCGAGCCGCATCGCCTCGTCGATCTCCGCGGGGCTGGCCACGTCCATGGACACGAGCTCGGCCGCCTCGTTGATGATCGGGGCGAGGATTCGCATCGGGTCGAACGCCCCGGCCATGTCGGGCGTGAGCTTGGGTCGGCCCTCCGTGTAGGAATAGAAGCCCTCCCCGGTCTTCTTGCCGAACTTCCGCGCGGCGTATTTCTCCTGGAACGGCGGCGGGACGGGGATGCCCGCCTTCTCCTGCGCGGTGAACAGGAGGTCGATGCCAACCTGGTCCGCGAGTTCGAAGGGCCCCATCGGAAAGCCCACGCGGAACCGCATCGCCGCATCGATCGTCTCGATCGGGATGCCTTCGTTGTAATGGATCCATGCGGCCTCGTTCATATACGGGGCCAGGACCCGAGTCGTGATGAATCCGGGGACATCCTTCCGTACGACGATGGCGATCTTGCCCAGGGATTTCGTGAGGTCGACGGCCGCCTGCAGCGTGGCGTCCGAGGTCTTCTCCGTGCGGATGACCTCGATCAGAGGCATGAGCATCGGCGGGTTGAAGAAGTGCATGCCCACGACCTTCGTTGGGCGTCGCGTAGCGAAGGCCATGTTCGTGATCGGGATTGCACTCGTGTTCGAGGCGAGGACGGCCTTGTCGGGAGCGACCTCGTCGAGTTCATGGAACACCTTCTTCTTGAGCTCGACGTCCTCGAACACCGCCTCGATGATGAAATCCGCGTCTCGACATGCGTGGGCGAGGTCCAGGGTCGGCTCGATCCGGGCCAGCGCATCGTCGGCCTGCTGCCGCGTGAATTGCGCCTTCTCCACGAGTTTGTCGAGGGACCATCGCAACCGCTCCATCCCTCGGTCGAGGTATTCCTGTTTGATGTCCCGCATGGAGACCGCGTAGCCGTGGAGGGCCAGGAGCTCCGCGATGCCGTGCCCCATTTCGCCCGCGCCGATGACGGTTACCTTCTGTGCCAAGTGACTCCGCCCCGTTCCGCGAATCGGCGAAGCGGGATTAAAGGTCTGCCCATCCGCGTCCACCGTTGCCAGAAAGGTTCATCCTGCCGCTGTCCCTGCGTTCCCGTCGATGGTGGACCTGCTCGTCATCGCCCTCGTGTTCTTCGCCATCATCTTCCCGTTCGTCGTCGTCCCGGAAATCCTGGAGCGGTGGGGGTACGACCCGAAGGGACGGTTCGTGCGGGTCGTAGTGTGGACGACGTTTCTCCTTCTGGTCCTCATCCCCGCTGCACTCTCAGGCTTTCTCGTCACGGTCACGAACCCGGGAGACTGGCTCATCCTGATCGGGGCATTCGCTCTCGCGATGCTATGGGAGTACTATCGCCTCCATCCCGGCAAGTTCCCGTGACCTCTTCCGGGATGCCGCGTCAGATGAGGCTCCAGTCCTTCAGGACATCCTCGAGGTTCGGATGGCCGATCTCGTCGAGCTCGTATCGCACGTGGACGATGGGCTTGTTCGCCTTGAGGACCCGGCTCAGGTCGATCGGCGTCCCGCTCAGGACGATGTCGCAGGGCGTCGCGTCGATCGTCTCTTCGAGTTCCTTGATCTGCTTCTCGCCGTAGCCCATCGCGGGCAGGACCTTTCGTGAGTTCGCGTACTTCTTGTACGTCTCCTTGATCGAGCCGACCGCGTACGGCACGGCGCTCACGATCTCCGCGGCGCCGAACCTCTGCGCGGCGATATAGGCCGCGCCGTACTCCATGCCGCCGTGAGTGAGCGTCGGACCGTCCTCGATCGTCAGGACCTTCTTCCCGCGGATCTGCACGCCGTCGTCCGGTGTGATCGGCGATGCCGCCTCGACGATGACCGCGTCGGGGTTCAGGGTGCGCACGTTCTGCTTGACGATCTCAACGTTCTCCGGTTTCGCGGTGTCTACCTTGTTGATGATGACCACGTCCGCCATCCGGATGTTCGTCTCGCCCGGATAGTAGCTCAGCTCGTGCCCCGGTCGATGGGGGTCCGCGACGACGAGGAGCAGGTCGGGCTTGTAGAACGACGTGTCGTTGTTGCCGCCATCCCAGAGGACGATGTCCGCCTCCTTTTCGGCCTGTCGCAGGATGGCCTCGTAGTCGACCCCGGCGTAGACGACGGTCCCCTTGTCGATGTGGGGCTCGTACTCCTCGCGCTCCTCGATCGTGCACTCCTGCTTGTCCAGGTCCGCATAGGTCGCGAAGCGCTGGACGGCCTGCTTGGCCAGGTCACCGTAGGGCATCGGGTGGCGGACGACGACGACCGTCTTGCCATGGTCCCGGAGAATCTGGGCGACGCGGCGGGTCGTCTGGCTCTTCCCGCTCCCGGTCCGGACGGCGCAGATGGCCACGACCGGGACTTTCGACTTGATCATCGTGGACTCGACGTTGATCAGCATGAAGTCCGCCCCGTTCGCGTTCGAGAGCGCAGCGCGGTGGCCGATGTACGGGTAGTCGACGTCGCTGTAGGCGAACACGACGAGGTTCGCAGCGTACTTCTTGATGAGCTGCGGGAGCTCGTCCTCCGGAAGAATTGGGATCCCGTCCGGGTAGCCTTTCCCGGCGAGCACGGCCGGATACTTGCGCCCCGCAATCCCCGGGATTTGCGTGGCCGTGAAGCAGACCACCCGGTACTCCGGGTTGCTGCGGAAGTACGTGTTGAAGTTGTGGAAGTCCCGCCCTGCGGCCCCGAGGATGATGACCTTCTTCGGTTCTGCCATGGCCGCGGGCAAGCCGCGGGGGCTATAATCCCTTTTTGACGGGATGTATCGACCGTTCAGCGTTTTCTTTTGGTAGGAGGTCGAGCCGGGGTCCGGCCGAGGACTCCACGGACCTCGCGGAAGATTGCATCGAACATCTCCTCCGTGAGCAGGCCCGTCTGCGTGTTCCGCTGGCTCGGGTGGTAGGACGCCACGAGCGTGACTGCGCCCAGGTTCGTGATGCGTCCGTGGCCGAAGGGAGGCCTGGGCCGAGGAACGGGGTGGCCGGAAGCGTGCCACGACCGGAGGAACT
>JBGPGA010000033.1:0-16764 GCA_041483635.1 Thermoplasmata archaeon | reverse complement strand
GCCTCCGACGGGGGGTTGGCCCCCCCCCCCCCCCCGCCCGTCGGTACGTCGGGGATGAGGCGGCGTGGGTGATGAACTGGGAGGCCTTGACGCAGAATACGAACCCCTCGGGCGCCGCGTCCCGCCAGCGCGCTGCGACGCGGGGGTTGACAGGTCGATAGAACGTCTGCTGGATCTCCACCCCATCCAGCTCGCGGAACACCTCGGCCTGCCTGCGGCCAAAGCCGCACGTGCCTGTCCAGATCACGCCCGACCCATGTCCCGCGCAACTATAAAGACGGTCGCCGCCGTGCGTGAAGCGTGAAGAACGACGAGGTCGCCGCGCTCCTTAACGAGATCGGCGACATGCTCGACATCCTCGGGGAGGACCGCTTCCGCGTCGTGTCCTACCACCGCGCCGCGAGGGCCATCGAGGGCCTGACGGCGGACATCGAGGACCTCGTCCAAGAGGGAAAGCTCGACGACATCCCCGGAGTCGGAGGCGCGATCGCGGAGAAGATCACCGAATACGTGACGACCGGCCGAATCACCTACCGTGAGGAGCTCAAAGCTCGCTTCCCGCCCGGCGTCCTCGACCTGCTCCAGGTCCGGGGCATCGGCCCGAAGAAGGTGCAGACCCTTTGGCAGAAGCTCGGCATCACGGACCTCGCGACTCTCGAACAGGCCGCGAAACACCACCGCCTGCGGCGGATCAAGGGCTTCGGCGACAAGACGGAGGCGAACCTCCTCAAGGCCATCGAGACGTACCGTCAGGGCCAATCCCGCGCGCTCCTCTGGGACGCCGCGAAGATCGTCGACGCGATCCGCGCGCACCTCGAGAGCCAGGCACCCGTCGCGCGGTTCGAGGCCGCAGGGAGCTTTCGCCGGATGCGGGAGACGGTGGGTGACGTCGACATCCTCGTCACGACTCCCGACGTCAAGGCTGCCCTTCGCGCCTTCACGTCGTTTCCCGCGGTCAAGCAGGTGTACTCGGAAGGCGAGATCAAGTCCAGCGTGCTCGTCGAGTACGACGCGTATGGAGGCGGCAGGCATCTTCTCCAGGTCGACCTCGAGATCCTGGACGCCGGGAGCTGGGGGGCGGGGCTCCAGTACTTCACGGGTTCGAAGGACCACAACGTGCATCTCCGAGGGATGGCGGTGGACAAGGGGCTCAAGCTGAACGAGTACGGACTCTTCCGGGGGGAAGAGAAGCTCGCGGGCGCCTCCGAGGAGGAGGTCTACGCCGGGCTCGGCCTTCCCTACATCCCGCCCGAGCTGCGGGAGGACCGCGGCGAGATCGAGGCGGCCCTCGGGGGGACCCTGCCCAAGCTCCTGGAAGCCTCGGACATCCAGGGGGATTTCCACGTCCACACGAATGCGACGGACGGGACCGAGCCGCTCGAGGCGATGATCGCGGGGGCGCAGGCCTCCGGCTACCGGTACGTCGGCATCTCGGACCACTCCCTTTCCGCCGTCGTCGCGTTCGGGCTCACGAGCGAGCAGGCGCTCGCCCAGCGGGACCGGATCCGCGAGCTCAACGAGGGTCTGAAAGGCTTCACCGTCCTCGTCGGGACCGAGTGCGACATCCTCGAAGGCGGCGCGATGGACTACCCGGACCAGGTCCTCAAGGAGTTCGACTACGTGCTCGCCTCGATCCACTCCAAGTTCACATTGCCGCAGAAGGAGATGACAGAGCGGGTCGTGTCGGCCGTGGAGAATCCGTTCGTGAGTGTCCTGGCCCATCCGATGGCCCGGCTCATCGGATCGCGGGATCCGATTCAGCTCGACCTCGACGAGGTGTTCGCCGTCTGCGCCCGGACCGGGACCGCGGTCGAGGTCAACGCAGGTCCGACGCGCATGGACCTGACGGGGCCGCAGGCGAGGGCCGCGAAGACAGCGGGCTGCGTGCTCGCGGTCGACACGGACGCGCATTCCCGCGAGGAACTCACCGCGATGCGGTTCGGAGTCGGAACGGCGCGCCGAGGCTGGCTCACCGCGGCGGACGTGGTCAACGCCTGGCCGCTCGAGCGCGTGAAGACCTTCTTCCGCTAGGACCGCCACCCGAGCCAGCGTGCCGCGTCTCCCGGTACGGAGAAGCTGAGTGGGGCTCGATGACCCGCGCAACCGTCCGCAAATCGTGGCGGAGGGCCCGCTCGAGGGTGCGATTGTAGAGGACCGCGGCGGGATGATACGTCGCCCTGACCGGGACGGTCCCAAAGTGCAGGGTCTGCCTCCGGGCCTCCTTGAGGTCGAGACCCGGGCCCATGAGGCCCCGGAGGGCGGTCGACCCGAGGGTCACGATGACCTGTGGCTGCACCGCCCCGATCTCGGCGAGCAGGTAGGGCCGGCAGGCCTCCATCTCGCTCGATTGAGGCTTGCGGTTCCCCGGAGGCCGACACTTCACGACGTTCGTGATGAAGATCGAATCACGAGACATGCCGGCGGCCTCGAGGGCCCGCTCCAGGATCCGCCCCGCCCGGCCGACAAACGGCCGGCCCGAGAGGTCCTCGTCCTTGCCCGGGGCCTCCCCGATCAGGAGGACGGCCGCCGTTGCGGGTCCCTCACCCGGCACCGCGATGGTCCGGGTCCAGTGAAGGCGACACCGAGTGCAACCGCGGACGGCGGCCGCCGTCGCCTCGAGACTGGGAACCCCTTGCGAGGGGGAATCCATGGGCCCGCTAAGGGGCCTGCGGGACTTAGCCCTTCGCCGCGCCGCGGCCTTTCAGCTCCTCGCGGCGGTGCGTGAGCGCCTTGATCTTGGGCTGGAGCTTCTCGAGCTTGTGCTCGTACTTGGACTTGGTCTTCTTGAACCTCTTCTCGGCCTTGACCGGATCGGCCGAGTTGTCCTTCATCGCCTCGCGGGCGTGCTGGATCGTCTTCCGGTATCCCGCCTCGACACGGCGCAGATGGTGCAACTTCTGGTCGACCTTGTGAAGGGCATCGATGGCCTCGTCCTCCTCACGCCGGCGCGGAGCGCCTGCGGGCGATGACGATATCGAGGACCCCGTTCTTGAACGTGTGCTTCAGGGTGTCCGGATCCACATCCGCGGGAAGATCGACCGAGGAGTAGTACCGCCGGTCCCCCTCCCCTTGGATCGTGAGCTTCCCTTGATCGAACCCGACCCGCACGTCATCCCCCGTGAGCCCGGACATCTCCGCGGTCAGATAGATCGCGGACTCCGTGAGCATGACATCGACGAGGGGGTCGCGGGTGACGACCTCCGGGCTATCCACCGCGGGCCGCGAGGGTTCGAGCCGGCTCTCCCGGGAGCGGGCCGTGAAGCCGTAGATGAAGGGCTCGCGGAACACGCCGAGCTTGCCCTCGAAGGCGTCCTTCAGCATGCGGTGAATCGCGCGCCGCGTCTCCTCGAACTCGTCCTCAGCACTCATGGAGCCCGTTCCATTCCTGTGTTTAGACCCCGGGGTCGCGGTCCTCCTTGGAACTGCACGAACCCGGGTGATTTGATGGATGAGTGCGGACTTATAGTTTTCGTGGGCGAAGCCCTTTCCAGAGGCAGCACGGGCGAAGAAGCGTGTCCGCCGGAGGTCCCCGCCAAGGCCAGGCCTTCCAAACGTTTCTCCGAGTCGACCCATCGCGGACGCGGACTTCAACTTTGTTCCAGCGCTTCCGGTCTAGCCGGTCGGGCCCGCGGGGTTGGCGGGAGCCGCAGGCTTGGGGGCCGTCGGGACGCCGGCCGGCGCCGAGGCGGGAGCCGGTGCCGGAGCTGGCGCCTGGGCGCGGAGCTTCGAGATCTCGATCCGCTCGAGGAGCATCCGGTACCGTGGGACGCCGACGAACTCGAGTCGGTTGTCGATGACGATGGCGGGGCCGAACTTGAGCTTGTACTTCGCGAGGAGCGACCCGCTCTCCTCGGGCGACAGCACCCGGACGTTCAGGTCGGGGCGCTCGGCCTTCAGGCGGTCCGCGATCTCCTTCTCGCGGTCCGTCTGGTAACCCTGCACGGACGAGAGGAAAAGGATCTCCATGGTGCCCGCCGGCCGCGGTACCCGTGGAGGGGGCATAAAGTTTGTGCGACGGGCGGAGGCGAACCCTCTTCCGGCGGGATTCCCTCCCGGAGGCGATGCGGGTCCTTGTCGCGTCGGAAGCGGATGCGGCGAGCGTCAACCAGCGCTCGGCTCTTCTGGCCCTCGCCCCCTGGAAGGAGGAACGGCCCTTCGACGGCACGCCGACCTACCGGCGGGACGCCACGGTCCTCGTCTCGATCCGGGAGGATCACCTGTATCGCGACCACCTAGATCGGGACGTCTCCGCCTTCCTCGGGGAACCCGTTGACGGGATCGTGTACCTCTCGAAACACCGTTCGGAAAGCCGAATCCCGAGCCTCACCGTCCACCCCGTCGGCAATCCCGGGAAGGCCGACTTCGGCGGCCGACCGCAGACGCTCGTCCCGTCGTCCCCCCGCTGGATGACCGCGGCCCTCCGCCGTCTCCGCACGGAGGCGAGGGGGCTGCCGTACCAGGTCACGTTCGAGGCCACCCACCACGGGCCCTATCTCGAGACGCCGACGTTCTACATCGAACAGGGCAGCACGGAGCGGGAGTGGGCCGACCTCGACGCGTCCCAGGCCATCGCCCGAACGCTCTTGGGCCTTGAGCCGCTCGACGTCCCGGTCGCGGTCGGCATCGGGGGCGGCCACTACGCCCCCCGGCACACGGACCTCGTGATGGCCCGCCGGATTGCGTTCGGCCACCTGATCCCGAGCCTCGCGCTGGATGGTCTCCCAGACGACGTCTTCGAGCAGGCCGTCCGATGCACGCCCGACGCGAGCCTCGCCTACCTGCACCGGAAGAGCCTGGGAAAACCGGAGGCGCGCGATCTCGAAACGCGTCTGACCGCCCGAGGGCTCCGCGTCGTCCACGAGGCGGACCTCCCTCCGTGGGAGGACAAAGGTTGATAACGCCCAGGAGAATACCACGCCATTCCGGGGGAGAGACCCGATGTTGAAGGAGTGCCGTTCTCACGGTTATTTCCGGGCCGAGGTGTGCCCGCTCTGCGGCGACGAGGGCAAGTTCCTCCTGAACGACGAGGAGGTCGAGACTCTCGGGCGCACGATGGCGGGGGTGCTCCGCCACTTCCCGGAGCGGTACGGTCTCGAGATGGACCCCCACGGCTGGGTCGACCTGCGCGACTTCCTGACCGCAGCGCAGATCCGGAACAAGCGGTTCAAGTTCTTGCGGCCCCATCACGTGATCGGGCTCATCGAGACAGACCCGAAGGGCCGCTACCAGTTCGAGGACGGGAAGATCCGCGCCACGTACGGGCATTCGATGGACATCGACCTCGACCTTCCGACGGAGGGCATCCCGGATGTCCTGTTCTACCCGACCACGGAGGAGGAATCGCACCTGCTCTTCGAGGCCGGGCTCCGGCCGTCGGACCGGAAGATGGTCCACCTCAGCGCCACCTACGAGGCCGCGATGGAAGCGGGCCGCGTGCGGATCCAGACGCCCGTGATCCTCGAGATCGACGCGAAGGGCGCGCGGGCTGCGGGGACCGTGATCATGAAGGCGGGCAAGACCGTCTACACGACGAAAGAGGTCCCGGGCGAATTCCTGAAACGCTCTCAGCGCGTCGAGGAAGAGCTGCCTCCGACGGAAGGCCCGGAGGGCCCTGCGGCGTGACGCGGGTTTCCACGGGTGAACGTTCGATTCAATATCTTTATCAAGCTTGGGTCGATATGGCCGCGTCCTGAAGGAGCGTGAGACATGCCAACCGCGTTCGACTTGATTGGTCACAACGCCGCGTTGCAGGAGCATTGGATCCGCCGCCTCATCGCTGCCGTCATCGACGGGATCCTGCTCGCGATCATCCTGTTCATCTTCAACTTCGCGTTCGCCGTGTTCCTCTGGGGATTCTTCCTCTGGCCCCTGTTCGCCGGGGTCGTCTGGTGGGTCTACGCGATGCTCTTCGAAGGGAGCATCGGCGCGACGATCGGGAAGAAGCTCGTCTCCCTCCAGGTTGTCGCCACGGACGGCCTGATGGACCTCCCGCGCGCGATGATCCGGAACGTCTCCAAGATCTACTGGCTCTTCATCCTTCTCGATGTCCTCCTGGGCGCCGCGACCCCGGGCGACCCCCGCCAGCGGTACCTCGACCGGATCGCCCGCACGACGGTCACGCGGGTGGACCAGCAGGCGTACATGGAGGAGCAGTTCCGGATGATGCAGCACCTCCCGCCTCATCCCACGCCTCCGCCTCCGGGCGCGTATCCGCCTCCGGCAGCCCCTCCCGCCCCGCCGGCCGGGCAGCAGGCCCCGCCTCCCGGCGGGTGGCCCCAGCAGCAGGGCGCCTGGCCGGGACAGGCACCTCCTCAGAGCACCTGGCCCCAGCACCAATGGGACGAGCAGGGTCAGCTCAAGCCGGAGATGAAGTTCTGCACGGCCTGCGGTGGACAGCTCGTGGCCCGCGGGGACGGCAAGCTAACCTGCGTGCGCTGCGGTGCGGTCTACTGATCACGGCAGACCGACCTGAAGCCAGACGACGTTGAAGAGCACCATTCCGAAGTAGCTCGCCACCAGGACGACCCCGCTCCTCGAACTGATCCGCCACTCGCCGAACATGAGCGCAAGAAGCAGGAACGAGGAGAGGACCATCGCCGCAAGGACGGGCAGCAGCATCGCGACGCTGTGCGGTCCCGGGCTCACGATCCCGATCATGCCCAGCGTCAAGAGGGTCGTCACGACGCTCGCCCCGATCCCCTCGCCCAGGACGAGGTCCGTGTACCCAGCGCGGGTCGCGTGGAACGCCGCGGCGATGTCGGGCAGGGAGGTCGCGAGCGCGACCACGGTGATGCCCAGGAGCCAGGGGCTCAGCCCGCTCGCCTGGGACAGCCCGATGGCCCCCTGGACGAGGAACTCGGCGCCCATCACGGACCAGAGGACTCCGAAGATGAGCCACTTGAGCCCCGCGCGGACCTCGACCTTGCGGCCGAACACCCAGCCCGTGAGCTCCATCTCAATCCGCATGTTCTCGATGCGGTTCTCGATCTCGGCCTCGGGGCTCGTCTTCTGGGAGACGAGGAGGTTCAACGTGTACGGTACGAACAGGGCGATCAACGCGATCCCCTTCAAGATCGTGAAATCGCCGTCCAGGAGCAAGGTGGCGGCGACGAGGCTGACCACGGCGAGGAACACGGCGTCGCGCAGCACGATTTCCTTGGTGGCCTTGATCGGCTTTACGATTGCGCTCAGGCCGATGACGAAGGCGATCGTCACGACGTTCGAAGCGAGCGCGTTGCCTAGGGCGAGGTCCGGACTGCCCGCTTTCACGGCAACGCCGCTCACGAGCAGCTCCGGCATCGCGGAGAGCGTGGACACGAGCAGGGCACCCACGACGAAGCGGCTCCGCCCGATCTTGCGCGAGAGCTTCGCCGCGTTGTCCGTGAGGAACTTCGCACCCTGATTGAGGACGACGAAGCCGATAGCGATGGCGCCTAGCCAGAGCGCGACGGATCCGAGGAGCATCCGCTGTCCATTCCCTGCTGACGGCCGCGTAGGGTCCGACAGGCGATATGAAGCTTCGTCCGCGACCCGTCTCGGGTTGACAATCACGGCGCCTCGATTCCACGGGCTCGACGGGCAAAAATGGGACGAGCCGACTTAGCGGGCGCGGCTCTCGCCGATTCTCCGGAGGACTCGCAGACTGAGGAACGTGATCATTTTGGAGGGCCGGCCCCGAGGCTCGGCGCACAAGTTGCCGTTCGTGCCCTCAAGTTTCCAGCGGCCATCGGCCCGTCGCTTGGACTTGACTGCGCGGAGGGCTTCGAGCATCCGAGGATCCTTCCGGTATCCCAGCGCGGTGAGGAAATCCAATCCCACGAGCACATCGTACCAGTAGTGCCACGGGTAGTGAAGCTGGGTCCAGCGCGGGTACGGAGCGCCCTCATGAAACAGGCTCCGGCCGAGGTAGAACGCTGCACCGCGCTCGACGGCCGTTCGGACTTCCGGGGTCCGCCGGTTCCGGGGAATGGCCGCAAAGGCCGCCATGGCTTCCCAGGCGTCGAGGGTACTTTCCCACGGAGGACGGCAGTCCCAGCCCCCGTCCTCGAGCTGCGCATCAACGAGCCAGCCGATCCCACCCCAGGTCCGCGGATCGTCGGTGTATCCGAATTGGAGGAGCGTCCTCACCATGATGCCGGTCGAGCAGAAGTGGCTCGGCTTCGGCGGGCCGAAGGGTGAGAAGCCACCATCGGGAGCGAGGTGAATCCGGAGCATGTGTTCCACTGCGTTCGAAATCCGCTCGTCCTCCCGGGTCATCCCCAGGTCGGCGAGGACGGAGAGAGACCAATACGTCCCGTTGACCTTGGGCCAGTAGCAGTTTGCCGGTGTCCCCCACCAGGTGCGCTCGCGTTGGCGGAGGAGAATCTGGGAGGCCCAGCCTCGGTCTGGGATCTCCGCACGGAGGGATTCGAGATGTCCGGCCGCGGGTCGCGGCGTGAGCAGGTCTCGGGATGCGAGATACCGCATCGCGGGCTGGGTCGGCTCCAAGAGCCACTGCATGACGACGTCGTCCGCACGAAACGAGGGCATGGTCCTCAGGTGACGAGGTCGGCGAGGCGCCCGGTCTCGACTCCGCGGCGGATCTCCATCGCGACGCGGCGCCCCGTGCTCATGGGCCTCCGCCAGAGGCTGTTCCCGTACGGATGGCCGACGGACACGTGGACGTTCGTCCCCCCACCGATCCGCGGTGCGACGTCGTAGATGTAGAAGCGCAGATCCTTGTCCACGGCGGTCTGGAGCGTGAACGGGCCGAGGATCCCCGGAGGATAATGCTGCTGGGTCGCCTTCACGTACTTCTCCGCGAGACCGAACGCCTCCCGGAGGCTCGATTCGCGAAGGGTGGCGCTGTTGTGCCCCACGACCGTGTATTCCGGGATGCGCTGCTCCTCGTTCAGGGTGAGCTGTTGTTCTGCCGGGAGGCGGACATGGCCATCGAGGGAGGTCTCGAACCGCCAGTCGATGCCGAGAAGCTCGATCCGCTCGCCGCGATCCTCGATTGGCGAGTAGAAGAAATCGAAGTTGAAGATCGGCCCGATGATGTACCGTTCGATCCGCGCAGTGGCCAGGTCCTCCTTCGAGATCACGCCTTGTCGGAGGAGCTTGCCCGCTTTCTCCTTGAATTCCTTGTGGCTCGCGGCCGTGAAGAAGCCCCGCTCCAACTTCTTGACCTTGTGGTGCAGCTTCACGATGACGAGGCCGTCGATGTCCTTCGGGTCCTCGATCTTCTCCGGGAACGGGAGCTTCGCCTTCTCGAGGATCCAGTAGTAGCTCCGCTCCTCCTCGCGCTCCTCGGTCCGCAGGAGGTTCCGGCTCCCGAACAGGGGCACGCGGAAGTCGTCCTCGATCGCCGTCAGGTCGCAGTAGGAGGTGAAGGATCGGTTCGGGACGAAGATCACGTTCGCCTTGCGGAGACGGTTCTGGATCTTGTCCGAGAGGACGTCCTTGAATTTCGGTAGGACGAGCGCCTCGTCGACCATGCCGCGTACGAGTCGGCCCTCCGCGTCGCGGATGGCGCGGAAGTACCGCGCGTACGGCCCTTCCCGTTTCTCCTCGCATACGGCGAGGGTCCGGAAGCCCTCCTCCGCAGCGCCGTCGCAGACGTCGAGCGCGGAATGCGAGCCGATCGTGGCGATGCGGATCTGGGAGGGATCGTAGCCTTCGAGAACCTCCACGATGGCCTCGCGGTCGATCATGGCCCACCCAACGCGGATGGGATGGGGCGGGCGTCCTTAATCCTTTGGGGCCATCTTCAGCCGGGAGTCGGAAGCGGAGGGTTGGGCACCGATCCGAACGTCTCGCGGACCGCAAACTCGGCACGGCTCGTGACGGTGGAGGTTACTCCGCGTCTCATGTCGGCAACGGAGGGGGCGGGAGCATCCTAAGACCGCTCACGTCACGCCGAGCCGGCGGGATGCGAGGGCCGCGCCCTTCGCGAGGGATTCGAGTTTGTGGAGGGCGACCTCGTGGGTCACGTTGTCGAATCCCAGGAATGTCTCGAACCCGCAGTCTGTCCCCCCGAGGAGATTCTTCGGGTCGAAGCCCTCGATGCGGCCGAATCGCTCGAGGCGTGTGGCGATCGTCTCGGGCGTCTCCACGAACGCGGTCTTGACATCCACGACTCCGACCGCGAAACGCAGCCCTTTCGGCCAACCATGCTCTTTCACATACGCCTCCACCGGGAGCGCATCCCCTTCGTGCCGAGGGTTTGCTGCCTCCCCGACGATCGTACCGGCCTTGAGGCGGAGGATCTCCGGGAGAACCTTCGCGAACTCCGGGTCATTGCGGTGCGACGCGAGGTAGTTCCCGTAGCAGTAGTGCACGCGGATCCGGTCGGTGGGGAGTCCGGCAATGGCCTCGTTCACGGCGTCCACGTGGAGCGGGAGCAGCTCGTAGTAGTCCTTGCCCCACGGCGCGGTGTTTCGGCCCATCGCGAGGTCCGGAGCGTCCACTTGCAGATCCACGCCGTCGACCGAGAGGATCGCGCGGTACTCCTTGCGCAATTCCTTCGCGAGCTCGAAGAGGTAGTCGCGGTGGGTCTTGTACGGGCCGCCTCGCGGGAAGAAGATCGTCGTGACTCCGGGAGAGGGCGAAGGGACGAACACGCGGGGCGCCTTCTCCTCCTTCGCGAGGCGCGCGGCCTGGGACGCCTCCTCTTTCGCGAGCGCCTCGCCCCGGTACGTCAGGTGGCTCTCGATCGCGGGCGCCTGGAAGGGACCGCCCTGCTGGGAGGCGAGCGCCTGGAGGAGAGCGGGGTTCGATTCCTGGAACTCCTGCGCCAGGGCTTCGGGGAACTGCATCGGGACCCGCACCGACTTGGAGAAGCCATCGAAGCGGTTCGGCAGGAAGTTCGTGTATCCCGCCTTCCGTTGCTCGCCGTTGCTCACCTCGTACAGACCTTCCTTGGCGCCGTGCGGATGGAGTTGCTCGCGAATCGCCGCACGCTCCGCGTCCTCAATCGACTTGCGATGGTCCGGGCCCAGTTCTCCGGTTGGGCTCTTGGCGAGGAGGGCCACAATCTCAGGCGGTCGGAACCAGCTGCCAGTCATCGTCGTGCGAATTGGCATGCATGGAGCATCGACAGGGGGGAGTAATATCCTTTATTACTATCGGAATGTCCGATGGGAATGACCGGAGACCACGAGTCGCCGGGTACTCGGTAAACCCGTACCTTGGCGCGAAAGGTCGCAGTTCACATGGAGTACGAGCATCGAAACCGAGGCCCGTCGGATCAGAGGTGCACTCGCCTCAGTAGGCCTGGGTCCGGAGTTCGTGAGCTAGCGCAAGGCAGCCTCGAGGCGATGGGGCAAAAGGGAACAATCCGTACGCATGCTTTATGGTCGAGGTGCCGCATTCCGCTCTTGGGAGAGGGTGCGGCAAGGAGTCAAGTGGAGGACTCTCGCGGCGGTGGCCGCGATGCTGTTGATGGGAGTCTGGGTTATCCTTCCAGCCCCTCGGATTGCCGGTCTAGCTGCGAGTGCGATGGTCTTCCCCCACGCCCGTGCTCAGATCAGAGGCCTCGCTCCCCACATCGCGAATCCGTCGGTGCGACTGCCCGTGGTCCGTGTGCCACTGAATTCAGCGACCCACAAGTTCCTCCACCGGGCTACATCCGTTGGACCTCCCTCGGAGCCACGCCCATCGCTGAACAATGCCGCCGTTTCTCTCCCGCTACTTGCGTCCCGCGCCCGACGGAACACACTCGACCATCCCCGGCGAAAGCGGATCCTGCGTGAGATTCAGGAACACCCGGGGATCCCATGCACGGAGCTTGGGAGGAATCTCGGCATCGGCAAAGGTGTCCTAGTATTCCATCTACGCTGCCTTGAGAAGGAGGGTCTCGTTCGTCATCGGACACTCAACCATGGAAAGTACTTCCACGTGCCCGACGTGCGCGAGCCGCCCTCCGTTCTCTCCTTGACGACGCGTAAGCGTCAAGTCCTCGCGACAATCACGACCAGCCCTGCCCTCACGGAGTCGCAGCTGGCGAAAGAGCTACGGCTGAGCCCCAGGACCATGGGCCACCACCTCCGGGATCTGCGCGCCCTGGGCTTGGTGCTCTCAGTCCACTTCGGGCACCGCTTGGTCTGGCTCGCCGCCCGCGAAAATCGCAACTACTCAATTCCGGACCACAAATCGTATGGTCCCAAGGAGGCCATGCCGCCCCGGA
This sequence comes from Thermoplasmata archaeon, assembly GCA_041483635.1. Lineage (GTDB taxonomy): Archaea > Thermoplasmatota > Thermoplasmata > RBG-16-68-12 > RBG-16-68-12 > RBG-16-68-12. The sequence continues at coordinate 4,598 of JBGPGA010000033.1, read as the reverse complement.
GGGAGGAGGACGCCCCCACCCGCGAAGAGCCTCTCCTGGCCGCACCCAAGCCGTGAGGCGTCTCCCGCCCTGCAATCGCCGTCGGCGGAAGTCTTGCCGGCACTGTCGGAACTCGAATTTGTGGAGGGGTGATTCACCTTGCTGTCCTCTCGCAGAGGCTATCGTCAGCTTGTGCATCGGTGGCTCCGCTGTTTTGCGATTTTGGTCGCGGTCGCGCTCGTGCTCACCGTTTTCAACGGGAGTTTCTTGCTACTGGTGTTTGCGGCACCTCCGAGCACCGCCAGTTCACCGGGCGGGGGCAGCAACACGACCCTCCCGCCATCGCCGCCGCCACTGCGTGTCGCACACCAAGCAATCGTGCCACCGGGCACGATTACACACGCGGCGAGTAACCTCTCGGCAAGCGATTTGGCCTTGACCATCCCGCTCAATGTGACCGAAACCGTGGATGGCGTACGGGTCACCGCATCCTACGGAAAGTTCGTGATTGAGAAGGAAACCCCTTCCATCGTGAGCCTGTTTTCGGGCGACCAGCTGGTTCAGAACGCAACCTTCACAGTCTCCCTGGCCGACGGGAGATTGCTGAAGCCCGGCCAGCCCGAAAGCGTCGTCGGCTTTTCCTCGGGGTTCCGAGCAACTTATGATCTCTTCTCGGGCGCCCAGAATGCTGGAACGATGAGTGTGGTATACAACTTCACCAAGTCCTCGGACAAGATCACAGTTAGGTTCGCTCCGTCGAAGGGCGGTCCATCCGGAGAGAGCATCCTATGGCTACTGTTCAGCCCCCTTCCCTACGTGACCACGGCGAGTTTGTCGAATCCGGTTCAGCCCTTTTCAGCCATCTCCGCTCAACCAGGTTGGGAGTTTGATGCCAACTCCAGAACCTTGTCGACCGATTCGGGGGCACTGAAAGAGATCGGCGATTGGTACTGGAACGCAACGTTCTCGAGTTCACCGGATCAGTCCCTGAATGTCAACAACGGCTTTTTCGACGCCTTGACTGCCTACAACGGGACCTTTGCCAATGCGGGTAATTCCTTCTCGTACGCGAACCAATCAGGGAACGTGGTCGCGGTCTCGTTCCTGACCGGGAACCTGACAATCGACCCCACGCAAGGTCTCGGCTGGGGCCCTACCGGCAACACGCAAGGCGCGTCATATACGGTCCAGCGAAAGGTCATCTTCGACGGAAGCAACTACTGGGCCTTCGCCGACATCTCAGGAAGCATCCAGTAATTCTACTCGAACGGCGGAGCGTGGACTTACGGCGGGGTCGTCCCGGGAGAGGGTTCGGCCGGAAGCGGCCAATCGCACATGCAGAACGGCTTCGCAGTTGCGAGCTACGGCAGGACGGTGAACGTGCTGTGGGCAGACGCCTGCAAGCCCGGCGCCTCGTCCTGCCAATCTTCCATGCATCCCTATGTGCTCATGGCAGGCGGGGTGATCTCCGACGTCGCCGGCCAACAGCCCTACATTACCTGGTACGTACCTGCCAGCGGATACTGCGGGGGGTCGGTGAGCCTTTGCGCTATCCTCATGGTCGACGTGACGACCGTCTCGTTCCTGGACATCAACTACGGCGTCTCGGCGACGTATTCGGCGAGCGGACAGCTTGCGTTCGCGTACGATGGGTCGACGGGATCCACTGCGACCCTGCAGCCCGTCCTCGATCGGGTCAACTGCGCCGATGTGTTCTGCAATCCAAACGCGCCCGGGGCGACTCGAAATGAGCTTGGCCTATGTACAGCTCTCGGGTCTTGCGCGAACTTTTATGCTCAGGGAACAATCCTCCTCGAATCGTTCCAGTCAGGCACCGGCGCAGTCGCTGCGATCTACAAGACCGTGATACCGAACTCGATCGAAGCCTTCGTTGAATGGCAATCTGGCTCGAACACGGATTTCTCCTACTGCGCCGGAAGCAGCGTCTTCAACGCGACTCTCCCGGGAGACTTTGACCCGAATTCGCAAATCGCCGCGGCGGCCACAGGTGGATCGATGGAGATCTTCGTCGCCGGTACAGTGGGTGGGTCCTCAAGCATCCAGGCCTACTTCCTGCAACAGCAGATCATCCCCGGGCCGTACTACGGTCCACCCGCGTGCGTGATTTCCGAGGACCCCAGCGTGGAAGCGGGTTACGGAGCGCTCTTGACAACGGAGCCCTACTACATCAGCGCGAGCACGGAGTGGGATGGGGACACGATCGACCTCTTCTTCGCTCAAGGCACCTCACCGGCGCCGAGGTACCTGACCCACGCAACAGTGTTTCCTCAGCAAAAAATGAGATTGGACCTTCCCGGGACTACGGCCCTGCCCTGGGCTAACAGCTACCCGGCACCGCAAGACATCACCGTCGAAGCGGTCTCGAGCCACTACGTCATCGGGGAGTTCGACCTCCCCAACACCCCGTCAGGCGGGTACACCACGACTCAGGCATTCGAGTTTCCCGTGCAGTCTGACTACAACGTGGGACCCAACGATCCGTGGGTGCAGCTTCCGGGCGCGATGGCCGTGCAGGAGCAAGGGGGCGGTGTGAACCCCGCCTCCGGCGTCCTGTCCTACCGTCTCCCGCTTTTTTCGACGCCTCTGCAGGGCGGAGCGGAAAGCCTCTCTTTGGATTATGTCGAGCCGGGCTTGTACAGTGGAAGTGCGAGCGTGCCGGTAGTCTCCAGGGACGCTTCGCCGTATGACTTTGGCATGAAGGCCTACGGCTACGGATTACAGTCGTCGATGTTCCTCGACCTGCCGTGGATTGACGTCGGCCGCAACGTCCTCCATCTGGGGGCCCTAAACGCGTTTGACATGATCTGGAACATAACGGGGCTTAGGGACCGCTGGTTCAATAACACGGCGGGCGTCCGTTTCAACCTCCACTACATTGGGGCCACCGGGAATTACAACCTCTTCCTTAGCGGCGGGCTCGCATACGTCTTCGCGCAGGTCGAGAACAACGGTCAAGGTGTGTTCGAGGACGTGACGACGGCTTACCTGGACGCAACGGGAGCAACCACCCTGACCTTCATGTACGACGGACACGAGGGCATCAATGGTGCAACGGGCCGGCTCTGGACCATCGTACCGAGCGGCCCTGGGCCGTCCGTCTCCATCGGATACGACCCATCCAGCGCCTACCAAATCAACGCGATATCCTATGAGGGAGGGAAACAGATCACATTCTGCCGGTCTGGCTGCAGCCTCGGGTCCTCGGCCCTACAAGTTATCTCTCCGTCAGGTCAGGCGGTGGCGTTCCAAGTCGATTTGTACAGCCGCCTGACCGGTGTCATCTATTCGGCCGGAGGCAACCTCTCGTACAGCTACACCGCAAACGGGCTGTGGGGGACTTCAACGTCCGGTCCGTCTTCTACCAACAGCCTATTCAGTTTCCCGGTGACCCGGGAGCTCATCTACAACGCCACGTCGACCGCTCAGCTCACACGCCAGCTGCAGCTCAACTACCACTTCCAGGGCGATGCGAACATCGAGACGGACCTCAATGTGAGCGATGCCTTCGGAGTGCGGGAAGGCGCGACCGAGTACCGATTCCGCTCCGTGCAGGAGTTGACGAGCGTGCGATCGCTCGATGCTTCGGGGCAAGTCCTGTACTACGACATGCAGAGCCTTTCCGGGGGAGCAATCTCAGATCTCTCAGGCAACGGCAACAACGCTGTGGTTTCCGGCTCCCCATCTGTGGTCGGAGGTCGCTATGGGACCACCTACTCCCTCAATCCGGGAGGGACATGGCAGTACGCGTCGGCGTCGAACGCCGCGAGCCTGAACCCCTCGAGCGTGACGGTCACTGCGTGGGTCAACTACCGAGGCTTGGTGAGCGACACCTCGTCGGCGACCATCGTCCGCAAGTACGACGTGAACCCCAACTACGGATACATCCTAGACGTCCTGGACCCATCGAGTTCGTGCCCCCGCTGTCTCCGATTCTACATCGGGGGGACGGGCGGGAACGGGGGCGCATACAACTCGGCCGCGATCTTGCCCTCGGCCAACGTGTGGTACTTCGTCGCAGGGACGTACCAGAACGGGACGCACGCAATTTCAATCTATATCAACGGCTCTCAGGTCTACAGCGTCGTGAAGCCCTCGAGCTTCGCCCTGAGTCCGTCGACGCAGCCCCTCGGGGTCGGGCTCAACCTCCAAAACGTGGGTCACCCGGCATCGCCGTTCAACGGGATGATTGACGAAGTGCGGGTCTTTTCAAGAACCCTGTCGTCCGACGAGATTCAGTCGCTGTACCAAGACAACGCCATCCAGACGAAGCTGACCCAGACCTGGTGGTCGGGCTTGGGCAGGCCGCAGGTCACGGACACGTTCAACGGCTTCGGAACCCCCAACGCGGCCTTCGCCCCATCGGCGACCTCGTCCTATGCGGTCGATGATTGGGGGAACCTCATCTCTACGCGCGACGCGTCCGGCAACGAAAGCTTCGCGTCCTTCGCCAACACGAACAACCAGTACCAATTCTATCGGCCGGCCCGATTAGAGAAGTCCGGGAACGGGCTGCTCTATTCCAACAACTTCGACTACGGCATCAACGACTTCAATCTCGCAACCGAGACAGGAGACGCCTCCACGAGCATGGACTGGGG
>JBGPGA010000032.1:0-16929 GCA_041483635.1 Thermoplasmata archaeon | reverse complement strand
CGCGTTACATCGTAGGTATAGGGAGGCTTGACGAAGTCGACAACGATTCCAAGAGCGGAACTGTGCCAAATGCGCCCCTGCTTTTCGAACTTCCATGCGCGGAGAATCTTGGCCCAATTCACGGGTGCCGTCGTGACGACGTCGATGTCCCCGGATGTGTACTGGCCACTGGTGTAGAATTCGATTGCCGATCCACCCACGACGATGAAATCGTCGGTCGAAACTCCGCCAGCCTTCGCGAGGAGGGCTGCGAAGTGAAGTCGACGCTCGGTAGGGCTTCGTGCTCTTCCTAGCTCCTCGACAACTTGGTCGTAGCCGATCACTTTCTTCGTCCCCTGTGGGGGCGCGCGAGGCCACCCGCAGCCACCCGCTCAAGAGCCCAGTCTTTCTCGGGAGGACGAATGAATTCTGACGCATTGAACAGGTCTTCCGGCTTCGTCGTGGCCTTCGGAATTTCGACCCGCAGCCGCTTGGCAAACGGCAAGAGCTTCTCACGCTCCTGTACTGCCCTCGGACCGAGCCAGTCCTCCGCGAGAGCAATACGCACTCTCTTGACCAGGAAACGCTTCAGATCCTCATCCGCGATGAAATAGCGCCTATAGTTGGACCGATCCGAGATCATTCCGAGAAAGCCCGTACCCTCCAACCCCCGGAGGACGCCATATACCTTGGATGGGTTCGCGTCAAGCGCCTTCGAAAGTTCATATCCGGTCTTTGGCTCCTCAGAGTTGGCCAGGAGACCCAGCACCTTCGCTCTGGTTTCGCCGCCGAACAGCTGTCGTACTGCTGGACTAATCTCGAAACCCATGAATCTCACTATACTCCTATTTGGGTAATAAATATTACCCTTTTGGGGTTCTATTGGAGAACGCTCATTCCTGTACAATTCTATCCGATTGAGACAGCTTTGGCCTCCGCGAAAGTGCCGGTCCTCCCTTCCGGGGGACGCCGTCAAGGACGAAACGACAGAAGTACACTTCGACGGGCGTGATCCTCCATCTCGAGCGGTAGGCTTTCCGGTCGACCGCGCAGCAGCGGTTCCTCGTCTCCCGATCGGCGTGGTCTGCAGGCCGCGCGGGACGCAGGACCGCCCACCCGCGCGGCACGTCCCTGCAGGAGGGCTTATCCCGGCGCCGGGGATTCCTGCGGCGGTGAGCCGCTACCAGGTAATCGTCGTGGGCGGAGGGGTCCACGGCACGAGCATCTTCCACCACCTCGCCGCGGCGGGGATGGACCGCGTGCTCCTCGTCGAGCGGAAGACCCTCGCGTGCGCGGCGACGGGCCGGTCGACCGGGATCATCCGGCACCACTATGGCAGTACGCGAAGATCATCGCCGACTCCGCGGGCGTCGGCAAGCGGCAGTGGGCGTTCGTCATGGAGCGCTTCAAGAAGCTGCAGACGGGCGAGATCGAATGGGACTCGATCCGGGAGTACGTGAAGGAGCACAACGACATCCACCGCTGCCTGTACTGCGGCCGCGCCGGGGACCTGACTCTGGACCATCCCCATTCACATCGCAGCGGGGGTATGGTACGCCGTAGCACGATGTCCGCAAGGAACAATACATAGCCGGGCCCTCAGGGCCACGTCATGGCGGCTATCGAGGGACGGCTTCTTCGTTGCCCTCATTGTGGGGCGACCGAAGGGCTAGTTTTCAAGGAATTAGACGCAAGTCGATGGGAGATGCTGTCTCTGTCGCGGACTGGCCCATCCGACTGGAACCTCAAGGGCATTCCCAAAGGGGAATCGGGCACCATTCGAATGTCGAGCCCATATGGTGAGATCTACGACCTTGCCGGAACGCGGCCTCTCTATTCTGAATTGGTTTGTCCCAACGGCCACGTAGTCTCAAGGTTGCATCCCTGGGTATCTACCGAGCTTTCGAAACGTCTGAAAGAAAGACTGGACTCAGAGGCGCGAAATCCTTGGCGCCTCTCCGCCCCGGCGTTCTTTGCGGTCATGATCCTCGTCTTTCTCCTCTTGGCTGTCCTCGTACCGAGGCTGCCTGTGGACTCTACGTTGGGCTTCCCGGTAGCCGTCCTGCTATGGCTCGGACTCTACCTCGGCGTCTGGCACCGGCTCCGGACGAGAGAAAAGCGCATTGCAGCCCGACGGCAGGCAATTGCCCTCGAGGAGTTCCCAGCCCTCCAAGAACTCCACGACCAACGTGAGCGCACTAGGGCGCAGCACCTCGGCGAGCGGGAGTACCTAGAGTCTCTACCGCCGCGTGAGTTCGAGTATGCCGTGGCCGAGGTGCTTCACCGCGCCGGCTATGAGGGCGCCAAGGTGGGACCGGGCGTTGCGGACTACGGCGTCGACGTCACGGTCCAGAGAGGCCAAGTGACCTATGTCGTGCAGGTGAAGCAATGGGCACAGCCCGTCCATCGCCAAGAAATCCAGAAACTACAGGGGGCAATGATTCATTTCAAAGCTGGGGGCGGCATCTTCGTTACACTTGGCCGCTTTTCGAAGACTGCGCTCGAATACGCCGCGATTCATGGAATAACGACAATCGACGGCGACGAACTCGTGGCCTTGGCCCGAAAGGGAATGGCGTGAGAACCGCAGAATGGGCTACGGATCCACCTTTTCCTCTCGAACATCGGTGCCACACGTCACAATCCTCCCCGAGGGGCTTCCACGGCCCCGAGGACGAGAAGAGCGCGGCCTGGGTCGGCCAATCATGCAACGCCTCGAAGGGCGCGCGCCGCCTCCACGAGCACGGGACACCGTGGACAGTCCTCATTGGACGACTTGGCGTTGATGCGACAACGGTTCCATCGCCCTAGAGCTCCACCCACCGAGACGCGAGGCGGAGGGCGCTCCCTACCGTCGCGCGCGCGTCCGCCGGTCCACCTTCACGAGCCAGCGGTGGAGGGGCGCGAGTTCCAAGCATAGCTCGAAGCACCGGTCCACGAACGCAGGCGTGTGGAGGACCTTCGTGTCCTCGAAGCCCCGGGTGGCCCACAGCCCGTCGTGGAGGAGCCACCGGGCCCGGGGATGGTCCACATCGAACCCGCGAGGCACCCGCGCGTGCGTCAGCCCGCCGATCTCGTAGCGGCGGCCCTTCCGGAGGGGTGCGAGGGCGGCCTCGAGCTCGGGCCCGAGGGACGCGTCGACGACCGCGTGCCGGTAGGCCTCGGGGAGGGGCTTGGAGAACCGTTCGATCCCGCCGTGCACGCCCCACCCCCCGTCCTCGAAGTAGACGCCGAACCCCGGCGACTCCCGCTTCGTCCCGGGGCCCTCCCAGAAGGCGATCCGCACGTGGGTGTAGAAGGGGTCCTTGTCCTTGCTGAACTGGACGTCCCGGTAGATCCGGCCCAGGGACCCTCGGCCGTCCGTCCGCGTGTCGTACCGGAGGCCCGGGAGGATCGTCTGGAGCCTCTCCCCCAGCGCGACGACGAAGGACTGGGCGGGTACGACGATCGAGTCGAGGTAGGCTTGCTTGTGCGCCTGGAACCAGTCGCGGTCGTTGTTCGCCTCCAGGTCGTGCAGGAACCGGGAAGCGCCCGGGGGAAAGCCGGCGAACGGGGGGAGGGAGGGCGTGGCGTGTCGAGCCAAGGCGGGTGAATAAACCTTCGTGCGAAGCACGACGAGGCACACTCGGTCGACCGGGGCGGGCACATTCCCTCCCCGTCGCGCGTCGAATCCGGTTGGGCCCGTACCTTCTTAGTCCGAAGCCTACCGGCAACCGGACCCATACGCCGGACTCGATGGCTTGGTTCCGCGCGGCGATCGACTACCCAAGTGGCTGAACCCCGAAGATGAGTACGATCCCCGTGTTGACCTCGTAGGGGTTGGCCCCACCTGGATTGATGATCTGGAAGTGCCCGGCCGCCTCACCGGCAGCGATGCCTGCCGTGCTCTTGAACGGCGTGAATCCCCCTTGGTTGCTATAGGTGGAATCGTACGAGGCAATGATCAGCACCCATGGGCCCTTCATTCCGCCCACCGTGCCGCTGGTTCCAAAGCCAGGAGCGCCTTCCATAACGTGGTCGTGGTACGGGAAGGCGTTCAGGCCGTCTCCGTGGAAGCAGGGGTTGCAGAGCGGCTGGTACCCGGATGGGAGGGACTCGGGCCCGCAGCTCGACGGGTTGTTCGGGTCGCATCCGGTCGGCAGGGGGAAGTAGGCTGCGATGTAGAGGGGTTCTGCGGTTGCAAGCAGACCCGCGCTCGGATTCGCGATGATCTTCGTCACATGAATGCAGAAGAGCTGTCCGTTGGCGTAGGCCGTCTCCTCACACGGCCCGGCGGCCCTCGCGGCCGGAGTGACGAACAAAATCAGGCTAAACATCAGCATCAGAGTAATGCCGGAGACGATGACGACGTTCGTTCTACGCTGCCCGTTCTGCAACAGGAACGCGGCGGCTGACACAGAAACCTTACGATGATTCATTCCCTCACTCCAGACGGAACCCCCGTCGCAGGGGCATGGTTTGCCCCATATAACACGATTTCGGTGGTCCGAAATCCAATCGTGGGCCGCCTTAGGTTTGGGGTGGACGAGACCGCAGCCTCGGCCTTTTGCTTTTCCGAGACGGGTCAAATCCGTGCGGGCCCGGTCCGTTCCAGGAATCGAAGCTAATGAGAACGGGGAGGGCCCGAACGCGACCTGGGCGCCGTCTGCACGAGGAGTCCCGCCGAGAACGTTCCACCCGCTCTGCCTCGACGGGGTCGCGACCGCAATCCTCAGGAGGCGGGCTTCGTGCCGGCGGAGGATTGGCCTCGGTCCCGGGGTCGGGAACCGGACGAGCGGCCTAGTCGGGGAACAGGACACCGTCGACAGCGGCATGGGTCGTGATGGCTCGAGGGACCTGACGCCGCAATTCTCGATCGCCCGTGACGAGATGGTCTGCGCCGGAGAGCTCGAAACCGAGGAGGATGGGCAGGTCGCGCCGATCACGAAGTCGCCCCTCGGCGGATCGGATCGCGTCCAGAGATGGGTCGTCGAGCACCGTCACGCAACGGCCGAGGTAGGCGATCGCCCGCCGCTGCGCCGAAGGTTCGAGTCCGAGATGGCTTCGCGCGAGGACGTGCCGCACTTCATCCAGGACGTACTCATTGATGACGAGTTCGCACACGCCCATACGTCCGAGCTCCAGGAGGAGCGCTTCGTTCCCGGAGAAGGCGAGTCCGCTTACGAGTACGTTCGTGTCAACGAACAGCTTCACGGTACCGCTTCTTCCACGTCGCGTCCCGGGCCTCGTCGACGAGCTGCTTGAGTCGCGTGCGGGTCAGGCCGCTCTTCTTGACCTTGGAGCGAATGGCCTCCAGGACTTCGTCGTCTTCTCGCAAGCGGCGGATCACCACAGCCTTCCCGAGGAGAGCCAGTTCGACGTACTCGCTCTCCCGTAACCCGAGCGCTTTCCGGAGCTTCTTGGGGAGGGTGAGCTGCCCGGCGGAGGTGACCTTGCTGATGTAGGACTCCATGGCGACGATATAAGAATTTCTTAGATTTATACCTTCCTCCGAGGGTCGCGAAGGCGCAGGGAGGGCTAGGCCGAAAGCTCCCCTGGCCATGCCTGGATGGGTCGCGAACGCAGCGCTGCAAGCCTGAAGCAGACCCATCAACCGAGCGTCTGCACAACCGGAGTGGCCCTCTGTGCACACCGCCGCATCGAGGATGATTCGATCTCCTGGCACTCCAGCGGCATATGTTCATGGGTCCGGGACGAATCCTCTAATAGGCCATGACGGCTCGCCTCCGCGTGACGAAAGGCCATCGGTCCCGCGGCCGAAAGGAGGAACGGCTCCGCGCCCTCGTGGAATCGGCCATCCGGGCACGCCGCTTCGCGGCCGGGGAGACACTTGACCTGGGGTTCGAACTCATCGAATCGGGGAGGAGTCTGAGCCGTGCCGCCGAGAAAGCGGACGCTGGACGCGGTGCTTAGGACCGCGGAGGACGTCCTGCGCGCCTGCGGCGTGGACCACGTCTTCGTGGGCGGAGTCACGGTCCTAGCCTTCGGCATGCCCCGGACGACCACCGACGTGGACGTCATCGCGGCAATCGACCCAGGGAAGATTCCGAAGATCGTGGGGGGATTCCGGCGCGCAGGGTTCGTCGCCTCCGCCCAGGACTTGCATGATGCGCTCGTCGAGGGCGGCCACGTCACGATCCACGACACGCGGTCGGCCTACCGGATCGACCTCGTGCCCTCCCGCACGGAGGCGCACCAGGAGGCCCTCTGGACCAAGCGGAGGGTCGCCTGGCGCGGCCGGAGGCTGCCGTTCGCCGCCCCCGAGCACACGATTGTGATGAAGCTCGTGTACGGGAGCGATCAAGATGTCGAGGACGCGCTCGGGATCCTCGTGCGACAGAGAGGACGTCTTGACCGACGGAGGATGCGGGACTTCGCGCGCACCCAAGGGGTCCTCGAGGCTCTTGAGGAGCTCGAACGGAAGGCGGCCGGCTAGGCTGCGATGAAGGCTGAGCACGCCAGGCCCTCGCAAATGTGAGCCGGCACTCACACTGCGGATAGGAGGCCGATTCCGACCACGAAAAGGGCCAGGGCGACCCCGATCCGCCATTCGAGCTTTTCCCTCAGCATCGCACCCGCGCCCAGCGTCGCGATCACCGGGTAGGTCCCGGCCACGGGGGCCACAAGCGCGGCGGGACCGAGGTCGTACGCGATCGTCAGCACGATGGCCGCAACGGCCCCGGAAAGGAAGACGAAGAAGCCAAGGGCCCAGAGCCGCTGGGACGGCTCGCCCCGCGGCACGGCGGTCTTCCTCCATAAAATTGCAGCGACCGCCGCAACGCCCAGGTACGCGGGCGCCAGGAGGAGAAACAGGTTCCCCTCCCCGAGGGTGTCCACGCTCGCCTTCACGAGGAACCCCCAGAGACCCCAGGTGAGGAATCCACCCAGGCTCAGGGCCACCGCCGCGCGGCGATCCGCGGACCGCCGTCTCGGCTCGACCGCGAGGAGCAGGACGCACGCGACGGTCATCGCGATGCCCAGGACTCCGAATCCCCCGACGGCCTCGCCCAGGAACGACACGCTCAGGATCACTGTGAGCACGGGCGCGGCCGCGGAGATCGTGCCGACGAGCCCGACGCTCCCCCGCCGCATCCCCGCGAAGAAGAACAGGTAGCCGACGGCGCCGAGGACGCCCGCCGACACCGCGGCGACCACGACACTGACTCCGGCGGACATGGGCTCCCGCGAGAGCACGAGACCCGCCACGCCGAACGCGACGCCCTCCGCGAGGATGGCGCCCAGTCCCATGAAGGACGGCCCCAGGCGGTCCGCACTCGGCTTCGCGGCCAAGGTGCTCAGACCGTTGAGGACCGCGGCCGCAAGGGCCAGCACGAGCCATTCGAGCCCCATGACAAGGAGGGGAGCGGGGCGGGGTGCATCAGGCTTGCGACGAGGCCGCGAGAGCTCGGCCCGTCGCTACCGAGGCGACGGGTACGGACGACTGGGTTATATCCTTCGCCGAAACTCACGAGACAGGCCGCAGAACGCGAAGGGAGGAATCCCCCTGCCCGGAATCTACGATTACCTCGAGAATCGGAAGGGCGTGCTGTATGTGGACGGGGTCAGCTCGGTCGAGCTCGCCTCCCGCTTCGGCACGCCGCTCTATGTGTACTCTGCCCGGAGAATCCAGGACAACTACCGCCGGATCCACGGCGCCTTTGCCGCGAGGCGGGACAACTTCCGGGCGAACTACGCGGTGAAGGCGAACAGCAACCTGTGGGTCCTGGACCTCCTGCGGAGAGAAGGCGCGGGGGCCGACTGCGCCGGCCCCGGGGAAATCCGGATGGCGAAGTCCGTGGGCTTCCCGCCCGACCGGATCCTGTACTCCGGGAACTACAACTCGGACGAGGAGCTGCGGTACGGACTCGAGTCCGGCGCGGTGATCAACCTCGACGACGGGCCCCTCCTCGAGCGTCTCCTCAAGTTCGGGAAGCCGGACGCCCTGTGCTTCCGAATCAACCCGGGCTTCGGCAAGGGAGCGTACCCGGGAGTCGTGACCGCCGGGCCCGACGCGAAGTTCGGGATGCGGGAGCCCGAGGCCCTCAAGGCGTACCGCCTCGCGAAGGAGGCGGGCATCGAGCGACTCGGCGTGCACATGATGGCCGGGTCGAACGTCCTCGAGACGCCGTACTGGGCCGCGATCACGGACCGCCTTACGGGGATCGCCGCACGGATCGCGAAGGCGCTCCGCATCGAGCTCGACTTCATCGATCTCGGCGGAGGCTTCGGCGTCCCGGAGAAACTCGGCGAGAAGCCCCTGCCCATCCAGGAGGTCGCAAAGAAGGTCGTGGACGCGTACGAGCGCAAGCTGGCGAGCGCGCCTGGAATCGGGGACCCCACCCTGATGATCGAACCGGGCCGCTACCTCGTGAGCGACGCAGGCGTCCTCCTCGCTTCGGTCACTCACGTGAAGAAGTCGGCGAAGCGTTTCGTCGGCTGCGACGCGGGCATGAACACGCTCCTCCGCCCCGCCCTGTATGGCGCCTATCACGAGATCCTCCCGGCGACGAAGCTCGATGCGCGGCGGAGCGTCCGGGCGGACGTGACCGGCCCAATCTGCGAGAACACGGACATCCTGGGCCGGGACCGGAGGCTTCCCGCGCTGGAGGTGGGAGACCTCCTTGCGTTCCTCAACGCGGGCGCCTACGGCTACGCGATGGCGAGTCGCTTCAATTCGCGGCCCATGCCGGCCGAGGTGCTCATCGCGGAGGGTCAGGGGCACCTCGTGCGGGAGCGCGAGACGCTGGAGGATCTGGTGCGGGGAGAACCGGTTCCACCCGCATCCAGGTGAAGGAGCGATTCGTCGGTCCCTCGAAGGCGCGGCTCACCAGTTGGCGGGCACCTTCTCCACGGCCATTCCGACGCCCCTCACGGGGCTGTTGATCCCGTCCTTGTACGTCAGCCCGCCTTCGAATGGCTGGGTGACCATGGACGTGTATCCATCCAGGTCGGTGAATTTCACGTTCCCGACAGAGGACGCCACGCACAGCCCCGCCGCGGTGCCCAGCTTCCCCTCGACCATGCACCCGACCATCGCCTCGATGCCGTAGGCCTCCGCGGTGATCAGGGTCTTCATCGCGTTCCGGATGCCGCCGCTCTTCGTCAGCTTCACGTTCACGTAGTCCGCGGCCTCGCTGCGCACCGCCTCGATGACGTCCCTCGGCGAAGAGATGCTCTCGTCCAACATCACGGGAACGTTCGACGCCTTCCGCAGGGCGCGGAGGTCCTCGAGGGCATGACGGCCGAGGGGCTGCTCGAAGAACAACGCGCCGCACTCCATGAGGACCGCGCACATGCGAAGCGCATCCCGCAGGGAGTATCCCTGGTTCGCATCGACGTAGAAGCGCTCGCTCTGGAGGTGTTCCGAGACGGCCCGCACCCTCCGGATGTCCTCCTCGAGGTTCCCGCCGACCTTGACCTTGATGATCTGACACTTCTCGGCCTGCAACTCCTTGAGTTGCCGCAGGCTGTCCTCCACGGTGCCCAGGCCGATTGTGAGGCTCGTCGGAAGATCGGCGAAGCGGCCGCCGAGCATCTGGATGACGTGGAGGCCCCATGCCTTCCCGAGGAGATCGTGAGCGGCGATGTCGATCGCGCTCTTTGCCGTGGGGCTCGCGTGGATGGCCGAATGCACAGCGGATGCGAAATCCTCCAGCCCGCCGAAGGTCCGCCCGGCTAGGGCGCTCAGGATGAACTTCGCGGTGGCCGCGACCGCCTCCGGAGATTCGCCCGTGATCTGCGGGATGGTGGAGCCCTCCCCGAATCCTGTGTGCTCCTCCGATTCGAGCTCCACGATCGTCCCCATGTAGTCGCGCTGGGTGCCGAGAGAAATCACGAACGGGTGGCGGAGCGGGATGCTCAGGAGGTGGACCTTGGCCGACGCGAGGCGCACGTCGCCGATCCTCGCGTCGAGCTTCACGGCCTCGCTCTTCAGGATCACGGGCGACCGCCCCCGCCTCACGGCAGGATGGCCCCCGCCATCTTAAGCGATTCTGCAGGACCCCGATGGCGGACGGTTCCTGGAGTGAGGCGACCAAGGAACGCCAGCGGACCCGGAGAGATCGCCGAGAATCCGGAGGAGGGACGTGTCCATCGAATGCAGATGGGGTTCGAGGAAGGTTCTAAGAAATGGCTCTAAGAAACGGGTATATAGACGAGTTGCAGTCCCGCGCGAAGGGAGGGGGTTGCATGCTCCAGCGCACGAAGATCATCGTTGTGGCAGCGGTTGTCATTTTGGTCATCGCCGGGATCGCGGCGTACGTCCTGTTGTCGGTGCCTGCACCGGCGCAGCGGACGCTCGTGTATTATTCCCAGTATGACATCTCGACCTTGGACCCGGCCGACGCGTACGACTCCGGATCGTTCATCCCGATCCAGAACTCGTACGACACGCTGATCAGCTATCCGCTGACCACAATCAGCGCGTTCGCACCGGCCTTGGCCCTGAACTGGACGGTTTCCTCGAACGGGCTCGTGTACACGTTCCACCTCCGGCACAACGTGAAGTTCAGCAACGGCAACGCGTTCACGGCGCAAGACGTCGTCTACACCTTCCAGCGCGTTCTGAGGATCAACTCCCCCTCGTCCGGCGTGGCCTGGATCGACTCCCAAGACCTCAACACGACGAGCATCGTCGCCCTAGACGACTACACGGTCCAGTTCACCCTGACGCACGTCTTCAACCCCTTCCTGCAGACGCTCGCGACGGCGGAGCCCAACGCGATCGTGGACAAGGAGACCGTCGAAGCGAATGGCGGCATCGTGAACGGCCAGGACAACGCGTGGATGACGAACAACACGGTCGGCACGGGCCCGTACATGGTCCAGTCCTGGACCCGTGCGCAACAGGTCGTCATGGTCCGGAACCCGAACTACTGGGGCGCCACGAGCGGCCTCCACTACGACAAGATCGCCATGCTGCTGAACGTGCAGCCGTCGACGGCCATCTCCGCCGCGCGGAGCGGGGCGGCCACCCTCGCGGACATCCCGTTCAGCCAGGCGGCCTCCCTGTCGAACGCGACGAACATCAACATCGTCGTCTCGGCGGTCCCCAGGACGAACCTCGTCGGGTTCGACATTAACTCGACGAACACGTTCATGGCGAACGCGAGCGTGCGGCAGGCCCTCAGCTGGGCCTTCCCGTACAGCCAGGTGATCGCAAGCGCCTTCCAAGGTTATGCGTCCCCCCTGAACGGGGCGGTCCCGACCCAGATCTACCTCGGCCAGGAATCGATGCCCGCGAAGTTCTATAGCTACAACCTCGGGAATGCGGCGGCCATCCTGGATGCCGCGGGCTACACGAACGTCTCCGGGCATCGCTTCGGCAGCACGGCGCTGACGTTCTACACGGATTCCTCCGTGGGATGGCAGACGACCGCGGCGCAGCTGTACCAGGCCGCGCTCGGGAAGATCGGCATCACCCTGGACATCCACTCCGTCCCCTCGAGCGTGCGTGACGCGACGCAGCGCACGAACACATGGGACATGATGATCAACCAGTGGGGCCCGGACTACAATGACCCGAGCGACTACGCCCTGCCGTTCGTCGGCAGCACGGACATCGGCGGGGACACGTACCACACGGTGTACAAGAACACGGCGATCGACAACGCGATCACGGACGCGATGAGCACGACGGACCTGACCCGGGAGATCGCGGACTACCACACGGTCTGGCACGAGCAGAACAACGACCCCAGCCTGATCTACGTGTGCGTGGCCCAGCACATCGCGGCGGTGTCCAAGTCGCTGACGAACTTCACCTACAACGCGATCATCACGTACAACTTCTTCTTCTACCTGCCCAGCTCGAGCACGACGACGAGTTCGCTGATGGTCGGGGCGGACGCGCCGCAGACCCGGTCCAATCCGTTCAGCAACTTCCTGAGCGTCTACCAGCGGCTCCTGCGCGCCTAAGGGCAGTGAAGGACAAGTCGAACGTCGTTCCGTCGCGGGCAGGGGAACCCTTCGTCTAGCGGCGCGTCTTGTCGAGCGCGTTGACCCTCGCCTCGAGTGCGGCAAGGCGACGCCGGAGGTCGCGGCCCTCCCCATGCAGGGAGTCCAGCGCGCTCTGCTGCTCCCGCAGTCGGGCGCCCTCGGCCTGGGCCTCGCGGATCTTCCGGAGGGCCCGCCGCGCCCGGCGCTTGTAGCTCCAGAGGACCTCGCCCTCGTAGATCTTCTCCAGGGGCGGGAGGGCCTGGGGAGAACCGAGTTCGCCGAGTCCCTCGATGGCCCCGAGCTTCGTGCGAGCGTTCCGGTCCTTCGTCAGGCCGACGAGGTGGTCCAGCACGTCGTGACGACGTGCCTCCAGGAGGCGTCCCATCTTGCCGAGGGCGATCGCCGCGGCGTAGCGACGCATCTCCGGCTCGCCATACCGCGTCCTCTCGATGAGGGCGTCGATCCCCCGTTCATCCCGCAGCGCGACGAGGCCGCGGGCCGCTTCGCTCGAGATGACCTCGGCGTGAGAGGACCGGTCCATCCCCTGCACGATCGCCTCGAAGGCGGCCGGGTGCCGCGTCTCGCCGAGGGCCGCACCCGCAGCGGCCATGGGGTAGTATTTGCCATCCTCCCGGTATGCCCTGGCGAGCGCCTTGAACGCCAAATCATCCTTGCGGAACCGGCCGAGGGTCCGGTAGATCGCACACCGGACCCGGCTGTCTTCCTCGTCCATGGACCGGAGCAGGGCGTCGCGCGCGGCTCGTGTGCCGAGTTCGCCCAAGGCCATCGCGGCCGCACGCCGCACGGCCCAGGATGAATCCCTCCGGAGGGTCTCCTCAAGAGCGGGTGCCACGCGGTCATCCTCGACGGACCTCCCCAGCCCCGAGCACGCCTCGATCCGCGGCCAGATGCCCTCCGCGCGGCTCAGGATCCAGAGGAGCTCCTCGATGCCCCGCCGGAAGATGAGTCGCTTGAGCAGCACGCCCTCGGGATCGAACACGACGGCCTTCGGGCGTTCCCGGGAGGGGAAGTGGAAGAGGTGCTCCGCCTTCTCAAGCTGGATGGTCTCCCGCCATACGCGATCCTCCGTCGCGAACTCGAGGGTCGCGGGCGTCTTGAAGAGGGGCGCGCCGGAGGTGAGGTCCTGGGTCTGCTTCACTCGAACCTCGACTCGCTTCGCCTTGGCGTCCCAGGACCAGGAGACCTCGTACTCCGGGTGGCCGGGCTTGTGGAGCCACTGCTCGAAGAAGCCGTCGAGGCTCTTCCCGGTGGCCTCTTCCATGGCGACCTTGAAGTCGTCCGTCTCGACCGCCGCCTTCCCGTGTGCCGCCACATAGGCGCGGATGCCCTTCCACCACAGGTCGTCGCCCAGGCGGGACCGGAGCATGTGGAGCACCGCGGCACCCTTGTCGTACGTGTGCGCATCGAACATCTCCTTCGCATCGACGAACTCGTGGATGACGATGGGGCGTCGGTATTGGGTCTCGGCCTCCTCGAAGTAGTGCGCGCGCATCTCCTCCAGGTGGACGAGGAACTCGTCCTTGCCGTAGTGCTCCTCCCACCACAGGCACTCGAAGTAGTTCGCGAAGGCCTCCTTGAGCCAGACATGGCCCCAGCTCTTGCACGTGATCCAGTTACCGAACCAGTGATGGACGAGCTCGTGGGACAGGGTCGTGTCGGGGTTGTAGTCCGGATACGCCCGTTCGTCCGTGAGGCAGTCGTCGTGGAGGATCGTGATCGTCGTGTTCTCCATCGCGCCGAAGATGAACTCGGGCACGCACGCCTGCGCGTACTTGTCCCAGGGGAACGTGAGACCGGTCGCGCGACCGAAGAACCGGAGCATCTCGGGCACGCGCGAGAAGCAGAGGTCGATGTACTTCCCGTAGCCCTTGGGGACGTAGGCTTGGACGGGAATGCCGTCCGCGTTCCAGTCCTTGCTGTCCCACTCGCCGACGACGAGCCCCACAAGGTAATTCGGATGAGGCTTGTCCTGGAGCCAATGGAAGGTCCGGGTCCCTTTCCCGGCGTCGTGCTTCTCCGAGACGAGGCGGCCATTCGCGATCGCCTTGTACTTCTCCTTGACCGTGGCGACGATCTCCGTGGTGAACTTCTCGTTCGGATAGTCGTACGAAGGATACCAGGAGCGGTTGTCCATCTCTTCGCCCTGCGTCCAAACGGTGCGAGGTGTGTTCGGGTAGTCCTTGTCGGGGGCGGTGAAGAAGAGGCCCTTTCGCGGCGAGCAGGAGTAGCGGACGCGGATCTCGAACGGTTCGCCGGCGTTGCGTGCCTTCGGGAGACGTACGACCAAAGTCTCCCCGTGGGTCTCCCAGTCCAGCGCTTGGCCGGACTCGTCGCGAACGCCGCGCACGTGGAGATTCTCCTGGTCGAAGACGATCTCCCTCAGCCCTTTGTTGATCGGGGCGAGGCGGTGCGTCGCCGTCCCTGAGACGGTCCTCGCGTCCTCGTCGATCGCGAGGTCGAGCCGGAGATGCAGCTCCTGGAACGTCCGTTCGCGCGCGTATTGCGGGGGCGTGTCCGGGGGCGCAAAGGCGCGGTCCGCGGCGGACCCAATCCGCATTTCTCCGCAACCTCCCCCAGATTCCCGCATAGCCGATCCCCCGCCTCGGCGGATGAGCCGCGCAACGCACGCGGATACTTAGGATTTCCTGGCCCACCGGCTCGTGCCGCGCTCGTGTGGCTGCGGGCTCGTTTCCCTCCTGGGGCGAACGGGTTCGAGGGCACGAATCGCGTTACGTACCAGAGGGTTATGTACGAGAAACCCGCTCCCCTGCAGGAAGGGGCGGAGGAGCCGCGTCGGAATGGGAATCGAGACGCGATAGCGGCGTGCCTTGCGGGGCGGAAGGCTCCCGCATTTCAGGAGAAAGGAGGCTCCGCGTCCAGGGGGGTGATCTGAACTGAAGATGTGGGAGTTCATCCTGAGGCGGCTCCTCGCCGCGATCCCGGTCCTCCTCGGGGTCATCGTGCTCATCTTCTTCGTGACCCACGTCGCGCCGTCCGACCCCGCCAAGCTCTACGCGGGCATCAAGGCCCCCCAGGCCACGCTCGACGCAATCCGGGCGAGACTTCATCTGAACGATCCCATCCCCGTCCAGTTCTGGTACTACCTCACGAACCTGGTCCAAGGGGACCTGGGTTACTCCCTCTCCATCCGGATGAGCGTGAACATCGGCATCGCGACCTTCATCCCGATCACGCTCGGCCTCGTCATCCTCGCGATCGCCTGGTCCACTCCGGTGGGCATCCTCCTGGGCATGCTGTCCGCCACCCGGATGAACAAGCTGGGAGACGTGGTCTCGAGGACGACCGCGTACATCGGCCTCTCGTTCCCGTCGTTCCTCCTGGCTATCGTGCTCCAGCTCGTGTTCGCCGTCAACCTGAAGATCCTCCCCCTGACCGGGATGCTCGATCCGAGCTACACGATCCCGGCCCGGATCACGGGCTTCTATCCGATCGATTCGCTCCTGACCGGCAACCTGCCGTCCTTCGTGTCGTCCTGCGTGCACCTCATCCTCCCCGTGTTCGCCCTCGGCTTCACGGGGTTCGCGCTGATCCTCCGCATGGCGCGGTCCAGCATGCTCGAGATCCTCTCGTCGCCCTTCGTCAAGGCGCTGCGGGCGAAAGGGGTCCCGGAGAAGATCATCGTGAGGCGTTACGCGTTCCGGGCCGCGATGGGACCCACGCTGACGATCGTCGGCCTGAGCTTCGGGAGCCTGCTCGGCAGCACGGTGTTCATCGAGGAAATCTTCGGCGTCACGGGGTTCTCCTGGTGGGTGTACCAGGCCATCATCGGCTTCGACTACAACGTCGTCGTCGCGTACACGTTCATCATCTCGGTCGCGTACGTGTTGGGGAGCATCGCCGTCGACGCGGCCTACGCCTGGATCGAGCCGCGGATTCGGTTTTCTGAGGAGGTGACGGGGTAGGATGGCGGCGGTGCGCTGGGGCAACACGGTGGAGCGGCTCCGGGTCATGGGCCGCGAGGGCAACCTCACGCTCAAGGCTCTCCGCACGAGCAAGCTGTCCATGGTCGGTCTGTTCCTGCTGCTCGCCTTCGTGGTCATCGCGCTCCTGGCTCCCGTCATCAGCCTCCAGCACCCCGCATACGTCGACGTGAACGGCGTCCTGCAACAGCGGTGGCCGCAGGACACGAACATCGCCCTCCAGCCGCCCTCCCTGCAGCATCCCTTCGGGACGGACGAGCTCGGAACCGACCTCTTCAGCAAGTCGGTCTACGCCGCGCAGATCGACATGATCCTCCCCTTCGAGGTCATGATTCCTTCCGCCCTCATCGGGATCGTCATCGGCGGGATCGCGGGGTACTTCGAACGCGCGTTCGGCGAGATCCTCATGCGCATCACGGATGTGTTCCTCGCCGTCCCGAGCATCGTGCTCGCCCTGACTCTCGCCGCGGCCTTGGGTCCGTCCCTGACGCACATCGTGTACGCGATGATCGCGACGTGGTGGGCGTGGTACGCGCGGCTCATCTACGGCGAGACCCGGAAGATGAAGCACCGGGACTTCGTGGAGGTCGCGAGGAGCTCGGGCCTGAGCGGATCCTCGATCTTCTTCCGCCACATCCTCTCGAACGTCCTCTCCCCGGCCATCATCCAGGCCACCGCGGACCTGGGGAGCGTCCTCCTGGCCATCGCCGCGCTGAGCTTCCTGGGCCTCGGCCCGACCCCGGGGACGGCCGAGTGGGGCGTGATCATCTCCCAGAGCCTGAGCTACCTCTTCGTCGCCTGGTGGTACCCCGTCTTCCCGGGGATCTTCCTGATCGTCACCTCCCTGGCCTTCAACCTCCTGGGCGACGGGCTCCGGGACGTGTTCGATCCGACCTCGAGGCGATGGCTCTCCCAGGCGGTCCGCGGGCTGCCCAAGGTGACCCACAAGGAATCCCCGGAGCCTGCGGCCCCGGGGGCGCTGCTCCAGGTGGACGACCTCTCCATCAGCTACCTCACGTACGAGGGCCCCGTCCACGCGGTGAGGAACGTG
>JBGPGA010000031.1:0-17496 GCA_041483635.1 Thermoplasmata archaeon | reverse complement strand
ACCCTCCGGAGCGAGGACCTCGCCCGGGACGCACGGCGGGTGGGGGGAGGCGGATGATCAGTGGACCCAGGTTCCTTCCTTGAGTCCCTTGTCCACCTTCAGATAGGCGTCCCCGACCTTCAGAGGAATGCGGACCTCCTCCTTGAGGCCGAGGAAGTAGACGCGGCCGTCCTCCCCCACGCGCAGTTTGTACTTCTGGAACTCGGAGAAAGGAAGCTCGGGCGCGCCCGCGAGGCCGAGCACCTGGGTCCCGACGGCCGCATCGTCGGGTGGGAGCACGAGCCCGACAACATGCTCGTCCTCTCCCGCAAGCAGCATGCCGCGGCTCTCGACGCCACGCAGTTTGGCGGGCTGGAGGTTCAGGAGGTACGCGATCTTCCGCCCGCGGAGTTGGTCGGGCGTATAGTCGTTCTTGATGCCCGAGACAATCTCCCTCGTCCCCGCGCCGTAGTCCACGGTCAGGATGTACAGCTTGTCCGCATTGGGGTGGTCTCGCACGTCGAGGATCTTCGCGACCCGCACGTCGAACCGCGCGTCAGGCGCCTCCGGACCGGCGGCGTCGAGTTCGATCTTCGTGAAGAGGGGCCGACCGACGCGGAGCCTCTGTCCGGACGGCGCGTCCTCGAGGGCCTCCTCCCACCGCTGGGCATGGACGTCCGAGTCATAGCCGAGCGCGTGCCACAAGCGTTGCGCGCTGAAGGGGAGGAAGGGGGCCGTCAGGAGGGCGAGGGATCGGGCGACCCGCAAGGAGACGTGCAGCGCGGTGCCGCACGCCGCCCGGTCCTTCCGGACGAGTTCCCACGGCGCCTTCTGGTCGAAGTACTGGTTCCCCAGACGAGCGAGCTGGATCGTCTCCTTCATGGCGTCCTTGAGGTGCACATACTCGAGGTTCTGCCCCACCTTCCTCCACTGATCGTCGATCGCGCGAACCATCGCCTTGTCGGTCGCGTCCAGGAATCCTGCCACGGGGATCGCGTGCTCGAAGTTCTTGTCCGCAAAGGTCAGGGCGCGGTGCACGAAGTTGCCGTAGACCGCGAGGAGTTCGCTGTTGTTGCGTTGGGCGAAGTCCTCCCACTCAAAGTCCGTGTCCTTCGTCTCGGGCATCGTGGCGATCCCGTAGTACCGCAGCTGGTCCGGGTCGAACCGCTCGAGGAGGTCGGACAGCCACACGCCCTTCCCACGGCCGGCGCTCATCTTCTCCCCGGAGATGTTCAGGAACTGCGTGGCCGGAACGTCGTACGGGAGGGTGAGCTTCGGGTCGGAGGCCATCAGGATCGCGGGCCAGATGATCGTGTGGAAGACGATGTTGTCCTTGCCGATGAAGTAGTACTGCCTCGCCCCGGGGTCGTACCAGAAGTCCTTCCATCCATCCGGATTGCCGTGGAGCTTGAACCACTCCCGCGTGGCGGTGAGGTAGCCTATCACGGCTTCGACCCAGACGTAGATTCGCTTCGTCTCGTACCCGGGGACCGGTACCTCGATGCCCCAGTCCAGATCGCGAGTCATGGGCCGGTCCTTGAGCCCTTCCTGGAGCCAGCTCCGAGTGAAGCTCAGGACATGGCTCCGCCAGTGGTCCTTTCCCGAGGCGGTCCACTTCTTCAGGGGCTCCTCGAATGCGCTGAGGCGGAAGAAGAAGTGTTTCGTCTCCTTCTTCACCGGCGTCGTGCCGTGGATGCGGCAGTGCGGGTTGATCAGCTCGAACGGATCCCACAGTCTGCCGCAGTTGTCGCACTGGTCCCCCCGGGCGCGCTCGAACCCGCAGTTCGGGCACGTCCCCTCGACGTACCGGTCCGGCAGGTAGTGGTTCCCCGTGGTGCAGTAGGGCGAGATCATCGTGGCCTCGTAGACGTGCCCCTTCTCCCGCAGCCGAAGGAAGATTTCCTGGACCCACCTCTTGTGGTCCTCGGCCGCGGTGTTCCAGTACAGGTCGTACTTCACGCCGAGCTGCTCGATGTTCTTCGAATGGAGGGCGTGAAACCGCTCCGCGATCTCCCGGGCCGTCACGCCTTCCTCGTCCGCCCGGACCATCGTGGGGGTCCCGTGCATGTCGCTGCCCCCGACCATGAGGACCTCGTCGCCCTTCATGCGGTGGTAGCGGGCGACCACGTCCGCCGGGATGAACGTGGAGATGGCGTGGCCGAGGTGCCTCGGGCCTGAGGCGTACGGCCACGCGACGCACACCAGGATTTTGGCCATGGCGCCCCGGCCGAGCGCGGGCATGTCCTATAAAGGATTCTCTGTCCCCGCGGCCCTCCCGGTGGCGCGGTGCGTAATCATTACCGATTATCATATCGTGCGATTCACGGGACGCCCATTATCACCAGGGACGGCAATGTCTACACGCTTCCTGAACGGGGCGATCCCATGGAAGTCCACCGATTGAGCCGTGAGGATGTGAGTGGCGTCCGCGAGGCGATGCCTGCCGAGGGTCGCACGCCGCGGATTCTGTGTTGGAAATGCAAGCGACTCACGCCCTTCCACGAGGAGCGGTGCGAGTTCTGCGGAGCCCGATTCGCGGGCAGCACGGGCGGCATGTACTCGAGCGCCCGGGTCGTAGTCCCCTCGGTCCCTTCGATTCCCTCAGACGACGAGGAACTCGTGGAGGCACGCCGGAGCCTGCTCCAGCTCTTCGAGGACCTGCAGAGGGTCCACGATGTGTCCTCCGCCCACCACTATGATCCGGTGCGTGACGAGGAGACGATCACTCTGTTCCAGTGCCCCTCCTGCGGCCGCTTCGTCGCGGAGCAAGCAACGGACTGTGCGTGCGGGGTGCGGTTCGCCGCGGAGTCCGTGGCCTCGGTGTGTCCGCAGTGCGGTACGCCGATCTCCGACGCGGATGGAGGATGTCCGATTTGCCGGGGCGGCCTCGAAGAGGGGCCATCCGACCTCCTGTACGCCTGCCCTATCTGCGGTGCCGAGGTCTCCGAAGAGGCCGTGCGGTGCACCTGCGGGGCCCGGTTCGAGGCCTGAGTCGATTCGGAGCGCGTGAACCGGTGGTCCCGCTCAAGACGTGCTGGCTCGATGGAGACGCGGAACAGGTTCTTTCTCAAAGCAGATAGGCGGGAGGAAACGCATATACCGGGCGACGTCACACGCGTCTACGCATCCGATGCCGGCGCGCCCCACGTCTCTGAGCGAGTGTCCCATCTGCCGCTGCCCCCTCGCCGCTGAGGCGGTCGAATGCCCCCGCTGCGGCGAGAGCTTCGTGGAGGTGATCCCGGAGGGCGCGGAGGGGGCCGGGTCTCCGAACCCAGCGAAAGGAACTCGCGAGAAGTTCCTCTTCTACGCAGGGATCGCGTTGATCCTGGTAGGCGGTCCCGGAATTGGACTGGGATCCTGGCTTCACGATGTGCTTCGGATCTCCTACCTGAACTACAACTCCTTCGATGTGTTCGGGCCGGCGAACCGGCTCGTCCTCGGCCTCGGGCTCATCGTGATGATCGTGGGCGTCGTGTTCCTCATCCTCTCGTTGAGACTGACCCGATCGGCCGACCTCGAGAGTGCCGCCTAGTGGCGGGTCAATCCGCCGTTTTTTCGGAAAGCCTCATTTATAAATACCGTGCACGGCGTTGAGACCGCCGGCGGCGAGTGTGGTCGCCAAGAGGAGGGTGTATGTCGTTCAGCGGCGCCGGCTTCAAACCCCCGTCGTTGCCGGTCGAGGAAGGCAAGGTCTATGAGGCGAAGATTGAGGACATCGGCCGCGAGGGGGACGGCCTCGCGCGAATCCAGAACTTCGTCGTTTTCGTCCCCGGCACGAAGATTGGGGACGCCGTGAAGGTCCGGATCACGAAAGTGCATCGTCGGATGGCGTTCGGGGAAGTTGTCAAGGAGTGATTCTCCCAGCCGACGCGTGACGCACGTTGTGCGAACCAGCCAGACCCGCCACCTCGGCGGGGGGAAGACCTTCGCGAAGTGTCCCATAACCTCTTTATATAGTCATCCCAATCGAATCGCCGAGGTTGAACGGATGATCCGTTCGCGCCAATTCTCGGTCACCATCGCCATCTCTCTCGCAGCTGCGCTCACGCTGAGCGGAGTCACGGCGCTCGCCGAAACGCCGCACGCCTCCGTCCATTCTTCCGTGGTCCCGAGCGCGGCGGCCGAGGTCCGGCGGCTCGTGACTTGGACCGGCCTTCCCACGAAGGCCCCCCGCTCGTTCCTCATCGACAGCTCTTCGATTGGCGCTCCTTCCCCGGACGTGTACCAAATCCAGTATGGCAACGGCAGCTTCTCGCTGTACTACCAACGAGCGAAAGGGGGTCCGATCACGAGCCAGTTCACGATCACCTTCCAAGGGCTCGTTGAATGGAACGACACGCATGGTGACGGGCACTTGGAGGATGGGTCGATCGTGGCCTACATCCCTCTGGGGCCCGGCGCGTTCGGGCGGTACCCGATCCAGCACACGAACTTGACGACCGCGGACGGAATCGGCGTCAACTCCTTCCGTATCGTGAGCAATCGAGGCGACGTCGCGTTGAACCTGACGATCTCCGATGGGTTCCTGACCCTTCCTTCGAGCCAGACCCTCACCCCGATGGAGGCGAAGCTCACCCTGGACATCTACCACAACATGACCTTGCCCAGCCACCGTCTCGCCCTCCAGATCTCGCTCAGCACGAATCAAAGGGTCATGCTCGAGAACCGGAGCTGGGACGACATGAACGAGTTCAGCAGCGATGACCGGGCCCTGAATGTGACCAACGAGGCCGGTCCCACGTCCTCGTCCGCGTTCTTCTCTTGGTCTAACTCGGCATCGGTGAACGGCATCGACGGCCCGGTCACTCCTACCGTTCCGGAGGACAACTCCACAACGGGAGACTACGACTTCTTCCTGTCCTATCCGGTCGCGAGCGGCGTCCAGGTCCATGTGGTCCACGATCCTGCCGTGGGCGTCGTGAGCGCGGCCTACGCGAGCATCGTCCACCCGGGACCGGGAGCGCCTTTGCCGTTCGTTGCCGACGCCCTCGTCTACGGAATCTCCCTGGCTGGGATTGCGGCTCTGGTAGGGGGAACCGCCTTCCTGGTGAGCCGGAGACGCCGCAAGGCACCGTGAGGAAGCCTTAACGTCGCGTCCCTCTATCGGTCGCGGTCCTCCCATGGTCGCCATCGTGAACATCCTCCTGGCCGCCGTCACCGTGGTCGCCTTCGCCCTGAGCGCGATCTCGCTCCTTGCCTGGCGACGCGCGCGGGACTTCCACCTCGTCCTCCTCGGGACCGCGTTCGCAATCTTCTTCGCGAAGGGTCTCTTCCTCACCGTTGCCCTGTTCGACGGATGGTCGGACATGGCGCAGCTCCTCGTCCTCTCCTCGATCTTCGACTTGGCCATCCTCGCCCTGTTCTACGGCTTCACCCTGAGACGATGAGCCCCGTGGGTTTGCGATGGACGAGTCTGTCCTGGCCGTCAAGACCCGCCGCGACCTGTTCCAGTACGTTCGCTCGAACCCGGGATTCCACCTGCGCGAGCTCGCCCGCGCGTTGAACCTCTCCATCACCCTCGCGGACTACCACCTTCGTTTTCTCGAGAAGAACGAGCTCGTCTCCTGGACGATGGATGGCGAGTACAAACGCTACTATCCGCGGTCCCTCCCCGGTGACACGGGAGGCCGACCCGCCCTCTCCGACGACGCGAAGCGGGTACTCGCCTACTTGCGCCAGCCCGTCCCCTTCCGCATCCTCGCCTTCTTGATGGAGCGGGAGGCCGCAACGCACAAGGAGATCCTCGAGCACGTGCCCGTGTCCCCCTCGACCCTGTCCCATCACCTGAAGAAGATGCAGTACGCGGGGATCCTCACGCCTGTGGAGGACCGCGGCGGATACCGCGTGGCGAACCCTCAGGCCGTGGCTCGAATCATGTCCACGTACGACCTGGCGACCCCTGACCAGGTCGACACCTGGGTCCGCGTCTGGGGCGAGTTCCGCCTCTGAGCCCCTTCACATAGACCCCTGCGACGCCGGGCTTGGGAAGAGGAAGCAGGCGACACGGTGTCCCGCGGAGACTTGGAGAAGCGGGGGCTCCTTGGGCGCGAGGAACTCCAGGATCACCGCCCCCTCTTCGAGTGTGACCTTCTCGATCGCTTGGAACATGGGTCCCTTCGGCCCGGACCGCTCGCGTTCCACGATCCCCTGGACCTCCCCGCGGTGGGCTTCTGTGGCTGCCCCTGCAAAGTCGAGGCGAAGCGCCGCTTCGCTGAGCCCGACGTCGTTCAGCGGCGGGAGGCCGGCCACCGCCGGGTTCCGAGACGAGTCGAAGAGGTACGTCGCCATCTCCGCCATATCCACGGGATTCCAGCCGCACCGCTCGAATGCCACCGGGCAGCGGGTGTGGAAGCGGCACCCCGCGGGCGGGTCGATCGGGCTCGGGACGTCCCCTGAAAGCACGATGCGGTCCCGTTTCCGCTTCGGGTCGGGTACCGGCACGGCCGCGAGGAGCGCCTTCGTGTACGGATGCAGGGGATGCTCGAAGAGATCCGAAGTGGGCGATTCCTCCACGATTTTTCCGAGGTACATGACCTCGACGCGGTCGGCCATCTGCTTGACCACGCTCAGGTTGTGCGTGATCAAGAGGTACGTGAGGCCCTGCCGCGTCTGGATGTCCTTGAGGAGGTTCAGGATCTGCGCCTGCACCGAGACGTCCAGAGCCGAGGTGGGCTCGTCGAGGAGGAGGAACTCGGGATCGGGGGACAGCGCCCGGGCGACCGCAATCCGCTGTCGCTGCCCCCCGGAGAACTCATGAGGGAATCGGTACAGGTGTTCGGGGCGGAGGCCGACCTCGCGGATCAACGCGGCGGCCCGTTCCTCGGCCTCCTCCTTGCTCGTGAGGCGGTTGATCAGGATCGGCTCCGACACGATGTCCTTCACGAGCATCCTCGGGTCCAGCGAGGTGAACGGATCCTGGAACACGGGTTGCATGTGTCGCCGGAGGGGTTTCAACCGGCGCCGCGGGATGCGTGTGATGGAGTACTTCGCGAGCAGGTCCTCCATCGGGCCGGGTCGAGAGGGATCTCCCGCCGAGGCGGCGTCGAACGCCTTCGCGGGAACGTTGAACAGCACCTCCCCCTCGGTGGGTTCGATCAGCCGGAGGAGAAGCCGGCCCAGCGTCGTTTTCCCGCACCCGCTCTCGCCGACGAGCGCGACCGTCTCTCCGCGGCGAATGGCAAGACTGACCCCGTCCACGGCGTGGACCTTGGCGACCGCACGTTGGAGGAAGCCGCCCTTGATCAGGAAGTGCTTCGTGAGTCCCACGGCGGCAAGGACAACCTCGTTCTTTACATCGGAGGGCGCACTCACACCCCCGCCTCCTTGTCGTAGAGATGACAGGCCACCTTGTGGCGCTCGTCCCGGACGGTCAACAACGGGTCATGCGTGCGGCAGCGGTCGAACGCGAACGGGCAGCGAGGATGGAACCGGCATCCCGGGGGCGGGTTGCTGAGGTCCGGTACGGTGCCCACGATCGTGGGGAGCGCCACCCCCTGCTCAACCCTGCGGCTCTCCATGGAAACGATGGACTGGAGGAGCCCCTGGGTGTACGGGTGCATCGGATGGGCGAAGAGTTCGTCCACGGGAGCGTCCTCGACGATGCGTCCCGCATACATGACCGCAACCCGGTCGCAGATCTCGGCGATCACCGCCAGATCGTGGGTGATATAGAGGATCGCGGAGTTCATGCGCTGGCGGAGGTCCCTAAGCAGCTTGAGGATCTGCGCCTGGGTGGTCACGTCGAGCGCCGTGGTCGGCTCATCCGCGATCATCAGCGCAGGATCACATGCGAGGGCGATCGCGATCATGACCCGCTGCTGCATCCCGCCGCTGAGTTCGTGCGGGTACTCCCCGTAAATCTTGGTTGGCTCCGGAATGCGGACGAGCTTGAGCAGGTCGAGGACGTGCCGCTTCGCCTCCTCCTCGAGAGGGCGTGAGAGGAGCCTCCGGACGATGGGCGTGTTCATCAGGAACCAGTAGAGGAACGACCGAGAGCGGTATTCCGTATCCTCGCGAAGGGCGTTGGGATCATCCGGTGTGAAGCGGAGCTCGATGCATCCGGCTCCGCGCGATACGGATCGGATGGCCTTGAGGGGCGTTTCGACGAAGACCGCGCCAGCCTCCCGCACGAAGGCTTCAACACGGCTCCGCAGTTCCTCCGACACGTCTGTGATGTCCTTGAAATAGAGCCGCAGCGCGTCCTCCCCGGGCGTGACTCGCAGCAGCCGGGGCAGGTCCCCGGCCCGCAGGTTCTTCGCCCGATCGAATAGCTGCGCGACGGGGGCTCCGAGGCTCAGGCGGGTGAGGTGCTCCCATTGTCGCTTGAAATGGCGGTCTTCGAGGTAGTCGAGCCGCTTCAGGAACCGAAGGAACCAGCGGCTTCCCGTTCGGCGATGTCCTGCTTGCCTTTGGATTCGGGAGACTCGCTCGTCGATTTTCAGTCCTGACCGTTCGAGGACCGCCTTGACAGCAACGTCCGAGAGCCCCGTCCGGAGGCAGAACTCGGCCACGAGCTGATCCCGTTGCGCCGCGTCCGCCGTCGCGACCGCGCGTCGGAAGACTTGGAGGTCCGCTTCGGAGACATCCTTGCGGGACAGGAGGCTGTCGCACATCTCCCGCCGACGCTGATAGAGCAGGACCTCCGCGACTTGGTAGCCGACGGGGAGGACTGGATTGAGGGACGACATCGGTTCTTGGAAGATCATCGAGATCTCGCGACCGCGGATCTTGTTCATGCGAGCCCGGTGCCTCTTGAGCGCCGGGTCGTGACGGATGATCTTCGGCGCGTGGCCCTCGCGGGGTATGATCGTGATATCGTCCCGGCTCCCGCCCAGCAAGTCGGTTCCGCGGAACCAGATCTGCCCGGCCGCGATCCGCCCCGGGGGCTCCGGGATCAGGTACATGATGGAAAGGGCCGTGACGGACTTCCCGCAGCCGCTCTCGCCGACGAGGCCCAGGACTTCGCCTTTGCCGATCTCGAGGTCGACCCCGTCCACGGCGCGGACGAGCCCCCGCGGGGTTGCGAACTCGGTCTTGAGGCCTCGGACGACCAACAGGGGTTCCAAGGATTACCTCCGCAGGCGGGGGTCCAGCACGTCTCGGAGGCCGTCGCCGAGCAGGTTCACGGCGACCGTGAAAATGAGCAGAGCGAGTCCGGGCATCAGGATGGTCCAGGGATACGATCGGAATCCGTGCTCCCAGCCGATGTTGATCAGGTTCCCCAGTTCGGGAAGGAACAGGTTGCCACTGTTGAATCCAATGAAGTTCAGAGCCGCGAAGATCTGGGTGACCGTGCCGAGATCGAGTGAGATCTGAACGGACACGGGGGCGAAGGTGTTCGGCAGGATGTGACGGAGCATGATTCGCCCATCCGAGGCACCCGCGGCGCGAGCGGCCTCGACGAACTTGATTTCCTTGACCGACAGCGTCTGCGCCCGGACCAAGCGAGCGTAGGGCGGCCACCAGAGGATGAGTAGGACGGTGTTGACCGTCAGGAAATCCCGCTTGCCGAACGCGAACGCCACAGCAATGACGAAAACTAAGAACGGTATTGAATACGTAATGTCCGTGATTCGCATTAGGGCCTCATCGAAAAGGCCGCCGCGATATCCCGCATACAGACCGACAAATGCTCCGATTGCGGCCCCGATGAGGACCACGAAGGTGGAGTACATCAAGTCGATGCGTATCGCCTTGATGATGGCGTCCAGGAGGTCGATGCCCGGAAAGGTCGTGCCCAGGAGGCCGCCCACGGCGGTTGTCGCTCCTGGCCACCAGAAAGGCGGGTCTGGTCCTGTGTTCGCAAAGTTCGTGGTCATCTGGTCGTTTCCGGGCAGGAACTGAGCGTACAGGACAATGCCCACGTACACGAGGACGATGATCAAACCCGTGGCGGCGAGTGGGCTTCGGAGGAGGAGCCGGAGCATCAGCCGGTATTCCTGCAGGCGGCGATGCCAGCCGCTGAGGTTCTGGGGAGCCTCCGGCCTCGCGACGCCCCCTGTCTGGTCGACGGTCGTGACTCCCATGGTCTACCCTACAGAGTGATCCTTGGATCGAGGTACGCGTAGAGCACATCCACGACGAGGTTGATCAGCACGAGGAAGATCGCGAAGATGAGGGTCGTCCCCATGATGCCTCCCGCGTCGAACTGGAGGATGGCCTTGGTGGTCCAGAGCCCGATGCCCGACCACACGAATACGGTCTCCACGAGGACGACTCCGCCCAGCAGGCTGGCGAACAGAAGGCCAATTACGGTCGCCGCCGGCAACAGCGCATTGCGGCGAATGTGCTTCTTGATGACCACCCATTCCGGGAGACCCTTGGACCACGCGGTCCGGACGTAATCCTGGTTCATCGAGTCGACCATGCCTGAGCGGACCATCCGGAGGATTACCCCTAGGATTCCGAAGGCCAATGTGAGCGTTGGCAGAATCAGATGCTTCAGCGCGTCCCAGAACACGGGGCCGTCGCCGTGAAGGGCGGCGTCGATCACCAGGATGTGTGTGGGTTGCGAGTAAAACTGGGGGGATCCTCCCGGGAGCGTTATGAAGGCCCACGGCTGGGTGCTGGGGCTCAGCAGGGAGGGGTCGAAGATTCCCGCGATGCTCCAGCTCGGGAGGACCACGATGGCGGCGAGCTGGAAGAGGAGGGCGAGCAGGAAGAACGGGATCGCGTAGCCGATGAGGGCGAAAATCCTCGTCGCGTGATCTGCAATCTTGTCCTTCTTCACCGCGGAGAGCGTGCCCGTCGGGATGCCGACGAGGACGGCCACCACGGTGGCGGTGAGCGCGAGCTCAACGGTCTGGGGGAAGAACAGGATAATCGCCTGGATCACGGAGATTCCGCCAGACACCGCCGAGGTGCTGAATCCCCAGTCCCCCGAAAGGAGCCCCTGCATGTAGTACACGTATTGGACCGGCAAGGGATCCCGAAGGTGGAATTGCACGACCAGGGAAGCGAGACGGGGGTTGTCAATGGTGCACGCCCCCAGCTTCGGATTGCAGTACACCGCAATCGCGAGGTTGGGGCCGAACGCGTGGCTCAAAACGAAGGTGATGAACGTGACGCCAAGAAGAGTTGGAATGAGGATGAGCAACCGGCGAACGATGTAAACAGTGAGCCGCATCCTGGAACCTCCCGAGGGTCCCGAGCCTTAAAGCGTTTTCCTCATATCTGCCCCCCTCTCCGTTCTCGTCCCAGTCTGACTCCGCATTGTCCCCCCTCGGCCGACGGCCCTCGCCGGCATGCACAACTCCGCCAATCTGAAAAGTCAAAGGGGGCCCGCGCGCGAGCGCGGACCCATTCTGCCGCAGTCGGCCGGCTTACTCCTTCCTCCGCGGCCCGAAGGAGCTGCCCAGACCCACCAGGGCGACCGTCGTCATCGGGCTCGCCAGCGCCACGAGCGTCACCGAATTCGGGAGCGGTGACGACGAGGTCGCCAGCGAAGAGGTCGTCGTGGTGCTCGGCTTCGTGATGAAGTCGTAGAGCAGGTCGAGTCCTCCGAGCGTAGGGTTCAGCTCGTTCTCCATGCCTGTGATCCAAGTCCGATAGGTGAAGAACGCGTACTGCTGGAACGCGGGCACGTACAATGTCAGGTTGGCCGCGGTCATCTGTGCGAGCTGCGAGTCGATGATGACCTGGGGCACGTTTGTTGCATTGGGGGGCGTGATGCTGTCCAGGATCCAGTTCCGCACGTTCGTCGCATCCGCCACCTGGTTCGTCCCGTTCGGGTCCGCGGCTAGGTACTGGATGTTGAAGCCGTTCGCGTTCGGGTAGGTCCCGCCGTTCGGGGTGGGCGAGTTGACCGGGCTGTCCGCAGGCAGCTCCATGGGCAGGGTGTAGTCGGTCGGGAACGGATAGTCAGGCAGCCATCCGAGGAAGTAGATCCCCATCGGGTTCTGGTGAGGCACTGAGTTCGTGATTTCCTCCTCGAAGGAGATCGGCTTAACCAAGATGGTGATTCCCGGCGCGAGCTGCTCCAGGCTCTGTTTCCACATCGCGGCCGCGGCGCGGTTGACCGTGTCCGCCGTCTCGACGTTGATCGCGACCGTGAACCCGGAGCTCGCCCAGCCATGGTCCTGCACCCACTTGGTCTGGTTGTAGTACTGATGGGCCAGGGTCATGCTGTACGTGTTCATTGAGCTCAGGTCTTGGTAGCCGACCATACCCTTCGGGATGATGCCGTTGAATCCGATCCCGAACGTCGCGTTGAACTTCGTGTTCCCGAGGATCTGTCCCAGATACTGCGGGTAGTTGAAGGCGTAGAAGAAAGCCTTCCTCATGTTGAGGTCCACGAAGAAGTTCGAGGGTACCTGGTTTCCGTACGGGTTCGAGTTCGAGCCCACGGCCGAGTTGGCGATCTCCAAGTTGAAGTTCCACCAGAACATGTTCAGCGTCGCCGTGAACAAGATCTTGGCGAGCCCATTGCCCTGGAGCCGCTTCGCCACGTCGAAGTGGGACGCGACGATCCCGGCGATATCGGCCTGTCCGGATTCGAGGGAAAGTTCGCGGGTCGAATCATCGGCCACGTACATCAGGACGACCTTGGACACGGTCGGCGCGGGGACGCCCGGCAGCGGAGTGAAGTTCGGATTCGGCTTGAGGACGACCGAGTCAGGGTTCGATACGTAGTCGATCATGAAGGGTCCCGATCCGACCGCGCCGTTCCTCCAGGCGGACACGTAGTTCGCGAGCTGACTGTAGTCCTCGTAGGCGATGAAGCCGGCCGGGTTCCAGACGAGCTTCGGGTTCCCGCCGCTCTCGAGCCACAAGTGGTCGACGATGGCGCCACCGAGCGGGTCCGAGACGACCTGGTAGAACAGGAGCGGCGGCGCGGGGGCGACGAGGTGGAAGATCACAGTCTGGGTCGCGTTGTTGACTTCAATTGCGCCGTTGACCTGGTTGTACGTGTCGATCGGGCTCAGCCCCGCGACGAACGTCGTGGGGATGAAGAATTGGGACAGGATCCAGCCCGGCGGGAAAGGAGAGCCGGAGTTAAACAGCATCGTGCGTGTGATGGAGTACTTCACGTCCCATGCCGTGACCGGGTCGCCGTTGGAGAACTTCAGGTTGGGCCGGACGTGGAATGTGTAGTTCATGAAGTCCGAGCTGATCCCGCCGTTCGCCACGGTGGGGATAGAGTCCGCCACAGCTGTCACGAAGGACGAGGTCGAGGTGCCGTTGTACTCGAGCAGAGTCTCGTACACGTTCGCGATGGTTTCGAACCCGGTGGACTCGTAGTCCAGAGCAGGGTCCAGGCTCGTGTAGCCGCCCGTCACCGCTTCCATGTTCGTGATGATCCCCGGCTTCACGACGCTGCCTTGGTAGGTCACGGTTCCGTAGGTTCCGACTCCGACCGTCATGCCGACCGCGGTGCTCTCGGTCTCGCTCGAGGCCACCCAGTTCGGCTCAGCAGGCTGACCGTCAACTTGGGTCTTTGTCCCGTTCGAGGTAGTGACGGTCAGGGTCGCGAAGAACAGACCCCCTGAATTGTACGTGTGGGAGACTTCGTAGGGAGCTGCCGAGTTGTTCGTGGCGGTCTGGCCGTCCCCGAAGGTGAGCTTCAGAGACGTGACTTCCCAGGTATAGTTGGCCCACGTGCCGGCCGACGGATTGCTATCGTACTTGAACGACGGTGTGTGCGTGGGTGCTGCGACGAAGTCGATATGGCCGCCAGCCCCAATCGTCGGGGCTCCCGGCGAGGACTTGCTGACGTTGAACGTGATGGCGCCGTACGCGCGTGTGGTGCCCAAGGGCCCCGGAATGGACTCTGGAACCCCCACCTGCACAGGGAACAACTTCTGGGCGTTACTCGCGGTGTTCCCGTTGCTCAGGGCCGCGGACGCTTGCACCAAGAAGTTGCCCGGAATCGTGTAGGTGTGACCGGCGCTTTCGGACGATCCGGCCACGGTTTGGTTATCGCCAAAATTCCAGGTGATGGTCCCCACGTTCACCAGCGGCGGAGGCGAGACCGACGCTTGGAACGACGACGCATTCCCGGCGCTCACAAACTGCGACGTACTCGTCACCGTCATCGAACCCGATCCGAGGTAGACGAACAGGAACGCTGCGATGGCCGCGATGACGATGACCGCCACCACAATGGCCACGATCAACTTCCTGCGCCCTTTCGGTTTCGGTGCCGCGGGCGTAATCTCCGGAGCCGACGGTTCGGACGACGGTGCGGGGGTCGTTTTTGGTTCGGATTGAATGGAGTCCAACTGAATCCCCTCCGTCCTTCAACGGGTGATGCGGCAGGGTGTATTACAGCATTTTGGCTCGATGCTCGAATCGTCCAGCAGGACGAATTCGGGCAACCGAATTTCGTCGTCTGCGGTCGGCCCGATCAGTCGAATGAATGGATGCTATAGGATCGTGGCGAGCTCGTCTGCGGCCCAGCCGAGGAACTCGCGGTCTCGAGTGGCGAACGCGTCGAGCTGGTCCGAGTCGATGTCGATTTCCGCCACCGCAGCCCCGTCCTTGAGAATCGGGACCACGATTTCGGAACGGGTGTTGAGGAAGCATTGCAGGTAGCGCGCGTCCGCGTTCACGTCGGGCACGACAATCGCCTCTCTCGCCGCGACCGCCGCGCCGCAGATGCCCTGCCCCGCTGGAATCCGCGTGTGTTGGGTCGCGGCGGGCCCAGACCACGATGCGAGGACCAGGTCAGCTCCCTGAATCTCATAGATTCCCACCCACGTATAGTGCGGGATCTTGCGGAGCTCTCGGCAGACGAAGTCCGTGATCGCCTTCTTCTGGCTTCCCGAATGGATGATCTTCGTAAGCCGCTCGGCGAGCGCGTCGTAGCTGACCTTGCCTTTCTCGCCGGCCATGACCTCGCCGAACTTCCCCACGCCCTTCATGCAGCTTGCCCGGTGCTCCAAGCCGGCGATTCGCCATAAGGCTTGCGCCTCCTGCCCTCAGCGTGCCATCGACCCCATCCTGTCCTACCGGACCCCAACCACGCGCGACAGGGCACACCACGCCACGGGGGCTCACGTGCTCTTTGGAATGGTACGTTCAACTCTTGACTAAACATTGATATATCTCCGGAAACGTGACAACGATCACAAGCATCCCTCCACAACGAGGCCGTTCCCTGTTTTTCTACTGTGGCAACGGCCTTACCCTTTCTTCTGCTGCGCTTGGATCGGGCCGGAGGGCTCCGCAGCCAACGCGGACCTAGGCGGAGGGCGGGATCTCAATTCCCCTCGCATCGATTCGCACGCGGTGGCCTTCGACCTTCAATCGCCCCTCTGCGAAGAGCCGGACCGCCAACGGGAGAAGTCGGTGCTCCCACTCCAGGATTCGCGCCTCGAGCCTTTCCTCCGTATCGTCGTCCAACACGGGGACCGCCTTCTGTAGGATGAAGGGGCCGCCGTCGACAGAGGCGTCGACGAAGTGGATCGTGCAGCCGGAGACCTTTACCCCTGCCGCGAGGGCGTCGCGGTGCGCGTGCGCACCCGGAAACGCGGGGAGCAGAGAAGGATGGATGTTCATGATCCGGTTCGGGAACTCGCCCACGAGGTATCGCGTCACGATCCGCATGAACCCGGCGAAGACGACGAGGTCCACGCGATACTCGCGGAGGACCTTCACGACGGCCCGCTCAAATGCCTCGCGGTCCGGCCCGAACGGACGATGGTCGACGACCGCGCTCGGAACCCCGGCTTTCCGGGCGCGTTCGAGGACGAGCGCCCCGGGGACGTTGCACACGAGGACCGCAAGCTCGACGTCCAGCTCGCCCCGGTCCCGAGCGTCGACGAGGCTCTGGAAATCGGTGCCCCGCCCCGAAGCCAGGACCCCCACCCGGGTTCGCGCCATGGGACCCCTCAATGGCGGAACAGCCGCATCCCCGTGAAGATCATCGCGATCCCGTGCTCATTGCAGGCCTCGATGGCCTCCTGGTCGCGGATCGATCCCCCGGGCTGGGCGATCACGGAGACCTTGCCTCTCGCGGCCTCGTCGATGCCGTCGCGGAACGGGAAGAAGGCGTCGCTCACGAGGACCGAACCGGCGGCTCGCGGTCCCGCCTTGAGGCAGGCCAGGACGACGCTGTCCACGCGGCTCATCTGCCCCGCGCCCATGCCGACGGTGACCCGGTCCTTCACGAGGACGATGCTGTTCGACTTGACGTACTTCGAGACCTGCATGCCGAAGACGATGTCCCGAACGTCCTCCGGCGTGGCCGTCTTCTTCGTGACCGTCTTGAACGTCTCGGGACGGATCTCCGGGTACTGGGAGGTCTGGACGAGCATCCCACCGGAGACCTTCACCATCTCGTACTCCGGGGACGGGCGGAGCGGGAGATTCGTCCGGACCAGACGGATGTTCTTCCGCTTGCGCAGCCGGGCGAGCGCGTCCTCCTCGTAGTCCGGCGCGATGATCGCCTCGACGAAATGCCCCTTCATGCTCTTGGCCGTCTCGAGGTCGACCGTGCGGTTCAGGCCGACGACGCAGCCATAGGCGGACCGCTCATCCGCCGTATGGGCCTCCAGATAGGCCTGGGCCAGCACAGGTCGGAGGGAGACGCCGGAGGGGTTCCCGTGCTTGATGATGACCGCGGCGGTCTCCTCGAACTCGGAGGCGATCCGCAAGGCCGCCTCGAGGTCCGCGATGTTGTTGTAGCTCAGCTCGCGCCCGTGGAGCTGGTCGAGGCTCGCGACGTTCGGCTTCGGTGCGTACGGGTCGCGGTAGAACGCGGCTTTCTGGTAGGGGTTCTCGCCATAACGCATGTCCGCGGCCTTCTCGAACGCGATGCGGAGGCTCGGTGGGAGCGCACGCCCCTGGTGGCGCCACAGGAAGTTGTAGATCGCGACATCGTAGCGGGAGGTGTACTCAAACGCGTCGAGCGCGAGGTCCTCGCGCAGCTTCGCGGGGAGGTCCCCCTCCTTTCGATAGGCCTCGAGGATTTCGGGGTACCGCGAAGGACGCACCACGACACCAACCCGCGACGCGTTCTTGGCCGCAGCCCGGATGAGGGCGACCCCCCCGATGTCGATGTTCTCGATGGCCTCTGCGAGCTCGACGCCGGGTTTCGCGACGACGGATTCAAACGGGTAGAGGTTCGCGACGACCAGATCGAGTGGGACGGCCCCCCACGCCTTCAGCTCGGGTTCGTCGCCTCGCGGCGCGAGGATCCCCGCGAAGATCCGCGGATGGAGCGTCTTCACGCGACCGCCCAACCCCTCCGGCTGCCCCGTGTACTCGGACACGGTCTTCACGGGGAGGCCCGCGGCCTTGAGGGCCTTCGCGGTCCCTTCCGATGCGAAGAACGCAAACCCAAGCTCGTGTAACCCCCGAGCGAAGTTCAACAA
The DNA here is from genome assembly GCA_041483635.1 of Thermoplasmata archaeon. Taxonomy (GTDB): domain Archaea; phylum Thermoplasmatota; class Thermoplasmata; order RBG-16-68-12; family RBG-16-68-12; genus RBG-16-68-12. The sequence continues at coordinate 202 of JBGPGA010000031.1, read as the reverse complement.
GCCCTCCTTGTCCGAGAGGCTCAGGAGGGCATGCCGAGGAGAAACCATCCCTATTACCGCCTCGGAATGGTGGGCTCCCGCTTAAAGCTTGAGAGCGCCCTGAGGCCGGAGCTCGTGTCCCTCACGTCGTTCCCGTGCGAGGCCGGGGCCGACGCTCCAGGCCCGACTGGCGGACCAGGACCGGCACGGCCTCTTCCCAGTT